>JAFRRK010000009.1 GCA_017428115.1 Bacteroidales bacterium
CGCATGGTGCAGAAGGTGGGCAGCAAACGCTATTGGGAGCAGTGGGCTGGCGATGTGGCACGGATAGCCGAGAAACATATCGAGCAGATTAACCGCCTGATAGCCGAGGATGGCAAGGCACGAAAGGCATTCGACAGTTTTCTGCGAGGGTTGCATAAGGACATCAACCCCTCCGTGAGCGAGGCACAGGCGGTGGAGATGCTGGCGCAGCATATTATCACCCAGCCTGTATTCGAAGCTTTGTTTGAGAACTATGCCTTCACAGAGAACAACCCCGTAAGCAAGGCGATGAATAGAGTGGTGAAGGTGCTGAACGAGAAGATAGACGAGAGCGACCACAAGAGCTTGGAACGGTTTTATGAGAGTGTGCGGATGCGGGCAGAGAAAATTGACAATGCCGAGGCGAAACAGAAGATAGTGGTGGAACTGTACGACAAGTTTTTCACCACCGCATTCCCCCGAGTGAAAGAGCAGCTGGGCATCGTATACACGCCTGTAGAGGTGGTGGACTTCATCATCCACAGCGTGGAGCATGTGCTGAAGGAGCAGTTTGGCCGTTCCATGAACGACAAGAATGTGAAGATAATCGACCCCTTCACCGGCACAGGCACCTTCATCACACGACTGCTACAAAGCGGCATCATTGAGGGAGAGAACCTAGAGTACAAATATCGCAACGAGATATTCGCCAACGAGATAGTGCTATTGGCATACTATATTGCCAGTGTGAATATAGAGAATGTATACCACGACCTGCGGCAGCAGCAGACAGAGTATACACCCTTCCCAGGCATCTGCCTGACCGACACCTTTGAACTGGGCGAACAGATGTACGCCAAGCACAACGGCCTCACCAAGCAGGGAGAGTTGGAAGGCATGGAGACCCCCTTTGTAGAAAATAGCAAGCGCGTGCAACGCCAGCTGGACAGCCCCATAACCGTGATAATTGGCAATCCACCATATTCAGCAGGCCAGAAAAGTGCCAACGACAATGCACAGAACCAACACTATCCGCTATTGGAAAACAGAATACAAAAGAAATATGTTGAAAGTGGTGTGGCCACCAACAAGAATGCTCTTTACGACAGTTATATAAAGGCATTTCGTTATGCTACAGACCGATTGAATGAAGAGGGAATTGTGGCTTTTGTCAGTAATGGGGCGTGGATTGACAACAACGCCTTTGATGGTTTCCGAAAAAGCATCGAGCAAGAATTCGCTGAAATATATGTTTTCAACCTACGGGGTAATGCACGTACACAAGGTGAATTACGTAGGAAAGAGGCGGGAAACGTCTTTGATAGTGGTAGCCGCACACCTGTCGGTATCACTCTTCTGGTCAAGAAGAAACATGATGGTAAGGCAACAATTCACTACCACGATATTGGGGACTATCTTAGTAGGGAACAAAAATTGGGGATAATCAAAAGGGTAAGTTCTGTTAGAAACCTTGATTTTAATATATTACACCCTAACGAACAGGGGGATTGGATAAATAAACGGAACAACCTATTCAGTACATTTATACCGATAGAACCTGAAAAGAAATTTGTTGAAGACCAGCATAGCTTCTTTATCACAAACTCATGTGGTATAAAAACTCAAAGGGATCCATGGTGCTATAATTTCTCGGAAAACAAATTAGCCATTACCGCTCAACAAATGATTGATTTTTATAACCAGCAAAGAGAAAATATATATTCCGGTGAGGGAAAAGAGGTAGACTTCGATACACAGAAAATTGCATGGACTCGAGCTGTTCTTTACGATATAAAGAAAAACAAAGAATACGTTTACGGCGATGGCAAAATAGTTAGAGCTATGTATCGACCTTTTTCTCATCAATTCCTTTTTTATTATACTCCTTTGAACGAGATGAGGTACCAAATTCCTAAATTGTTCCCACAATCCTCACATGAGAATATGGTCATTTGTATACAGGGAGAAGGCGGTACTAAAGATTTCTCATGCCTTATAGCGAATGATATACCTGACCTAGGGCTTATTGGAAGTGATCAATGCTTCCCTCTCTACTGGTATGAGGAGAGGAAAGGGGGGCAGGGCTCATTGTTTGATGACGGGGAGGGGAAGTATATACGGCATGAGGCAGTGACAGACTTTATATTGAAGCGGGCAAGAGAGCAGTATGGCGGGAAGGTGCAAAAGGAGGATATTTTCTACTATGTATATGGTTTTCTGCACTGCCCAACATATAGAGAGACTTTTGCCAACGACCTGAAGAAGATGTTGCCACGACTGCCGTTGGTGGAGCGGGCAGAGGACTTTTGGGCATTCAGCCAGGCGGGACGAGCATTGGCAGAGCTGCACCTAAACTACGAACAGGTGGAGGCGCCAAAGGATGTGGTGGTAGATTGGAAAGGCAACTTGTTTGCTGACAGCCTACCCCCAGAGAGACTATACAGGGTGGAGCAGATGAAATTTGCCAAGAATGGCAAGGAGAAAGAGCGCACAGTGATAGAGTACAACCCATTCATCACACTGCGGAACATACCACTGCGGGCATACGACTATGTGGTGAATGGGAAGAGCGCGATAGAATGGATAATGGAACGCTACTGCGACAAGGTTGACAAGAAGAGCGGCATACGCAACGATGCCAACCAGTGGGGAATAGAACACGGCAACCCACGCTACCCGCTGGACCTGTTGCTGAGCATCATCACCCTCAGTCTGAAAACCCTCGACATTGTGGACAGCCTGCCAAAAGTGTCGTTTGAGGGATGATGAATGCTAGATGATGCCAAAAACCGAATAAGTTAATGGCACTATCGAAAGGCTGATAGGATAAGTTTAAGCAATGGAATGCACTCCAAAAAGTTGGAATTATCCATAGTTTTTGGAATGCATTCCAAGAGAAGGCCTACAGCTGCTCGGCGACGGCTTGGGAGAGGTCGGCCATGCTGGCAGTAGGCTCGAAGCGGGCGACGACATTGCCCTGACGGTCGATAAGGAACTTGGTGAAGTTCCACTTGATGTCGGGGTTCTGATAGTAGAGGCTGTCCTGCGCAAGGAAGGCAGCATGGAGGTAGGCTCCACGGGGGTCGGTGGTGTCAAAGCCGCCAAAACCGGCCTTGCTCTTAAGCCAGGTGTAGAGGGGTGCGGCATTGGAGCCGTTGACATCGATCTTGTCCATCTGTGGGAAGGTGATGCCGTAGGTGCCGGTGCAGAAGGTGTGGATGTCTTGGAATGAGCCTGGAGCCTGCTCGCCAAACTGATTACAGGGGAAGTCGAGGATTTCCAGCCCACGGTCGTGGAAACGGGTGTAGAGCGACTGCAGTTCCTCGTACTGTGGGGTGAAGCCGCACTGTGTGGCGGTGTTGACCACCAGCAGCACCTGGCCGGCATAGTCGGAAAGCGACACGGTGTCGCCCGCGCCGTCGACGACGTTGAACTGATAGATGTTGTCGGTGTTCACTGCCTCGGCGGTGTCGGCAACTTTCTGTTGGCAGGCACCAAAAGAAAGAAGGGCCGCCAATGCGATTGAAAAGATAGAGATTTGTTTCATTGGTATGTTGTTAAATTTATAAAAAAATGATATTTGAGAGCGGTTGTCTTAATTAACGTTGAGGTTTTGTATCATACTGCCCAGGTTGGTGGTGATAAGCTTGATGCCGATGGCGAGGAGTATGACTCCAAAGAATTTGCGCAAGATGGTGATGAGGGTGCCGCCAAGGATACGCTCGAGCTTATCGATATAGCGTAGCACAAGGTAGTCAAGCACTATATTGAGAAGGAGGGCTATGAGGATGTTGATGTCGGCATACTCGGCACGCAGGGAGATGATGGTGGTGAGGGCTCCGGGGCCGGCAATGAGTGGAAAGGCGATAGGCACGACGGTGGAGCCGCCGTCGCCTGCCTCGGTCTTGAAGATTTCGACACCCAGTATCATCTCGAAGGCCATGATAAAAAGGACGATAGAGCCTGCCACGGCAAACGACTGAATGTCGACCCCAAAGAGACGCAGGGCGGCATCGCCAAGATAGAAGAATACGACGAAGAGGCCCAGCGACAGCAGGGCTGCGTAGAGGGGGTGGAACTTGTTGCCGCTATGCTTGAGCGACAGGAAGATGGGTATAGAGCCTGTGATGTCGATTATGGCGAAGAGGACTAGGAAGGCTCCGACAATTTCTTTGATGGCAATCATTGGGCTTTTCTTGAATTGAGACTGGAGAATTGAGAATTAGGGCGGGAGTTGATTCAACTAAACTACGTGGTTCTTAATTGTTCCTTCAGCAATGCTTATTAATTGTCTTACTTAAAAATAGAAGCCGACGGTGAAGGCAAAGGATTGTTTCTTGGCAGGGGGGATGATGGAGGTGGAAGGGGGCGTGAAGAGGTCCTGCAACTGATAGTAGGAGGTGAAGGCGAAGGAGAGGTTGGTCATGCGCAACTCAAAACTCCAAACGACACCGTATTGGTGCTGTGAGGGATAGGTTTGAAGGATGGTGCCATCAGCATCGAGGGTGGAACGAAAACGATAGCCATAGAAGCCACCCACCCCAAGATTGAAGCCCGCCTGTGTGCCACCCAGGAGGGCACGGAACTGTACAGGTACCACTACCGACTGCTGACGGTAGGTATTGGCACTGCTAAATAGTGCGGTCTGGTCGGGGTAGTAGGCATGGGCAAACTCGTAGAGGGCATCGGCCTGAATGCCGAAGTGGCTGCAAAGGTTCCACTGAGTGCTGAGGCCGGTGGTAAGGCCAATGCGAGAAAAGGGCTGTAGGATTGAACCGTGGAAATGCAGGTTAGTGTTGTTGTAGCCGATAACGGGGGCCACCTCAAAAAGCTTACGGGTGCCGCGATGCTTAGGAGCCAGATGGCCTGATGCTACCATGGGCTGCTGGTCTGAAGCCATGCGAAGGGTGAGGGCGGCGAGGAAATCGGTGACCCGCGAGAGGCCGGGATAGTCGATAAGCTCGGGGTCGTCGCCAGGCTTGTGATAGGGCGACTTGAGACCGGTGGTGACGGCCAGCGTGGGTACGCCCTTGCTGGCGAAGGGTTCGGTATCGGTGGCGGTGAAGGGCGAGGACTCGAAGCGCGAGGTGGAAACGGGAAGAGCAGTTTCGTCCGCCACCTGACGGATGAGGGCGGCACAGTCGTCGAGGGTGCCTGTGCCGGTAAGACGCAGACGCTTGCCCTGTTTGAGCCAGCCTACCATGTCGATGCTCATCATCATCTTCACCTTGCCTATCATGCCCAACCTTTTCAGCTCGTTCGAGAGGGCTTGCGAACCATAGAGACCAATCTCCTCGGCATCGAAGGCACAGATGAGAACACTGCGCTTCAGCTCGCCACGGCGTGCGAGGAGCTGACGTGCCACCTCGGTTACAGAGGCAGTGCCCGAGGCGTTATCGTCGGCACCGTTGTAGACCTGGCCATTGCGCACACCAAGGTGATCGTAATGACCTCCAATGACGATAAATTCGTTTTTCAGTGCAGGGTCGTTGCCTTCAATGACACCCACCAAATTACAATAGACGGTGCGGTCGTGTTGGCGGTAGTAGTCAACCGAATCGGGATTGAGGGGAGAGGCATTACCTCGGATGGATGAGTATCGGGTGATGAAGTAGTGGCGATAGGTGGTGCCAAAGGGTTGGAGACCCATCTGGCGGTACTCGTTTTCGATATACTGGGCTGCCTTGCGGCTGTCGGGCGAACCTGCCGCACGCCCTCGCAACGAGTCGGAGGCCAGATAGTAGAGATGCTTTTCGAGACGTTGTTGCTGGGTTTGTGCTGACAAATTGCCACCCATCAGCAACAAGACCAACAAAAGAAGGATGACTTTACGATGCATAGTGGATTCTTTTTTACTGTTTGATAACGACTGACACGGCATTTTATTGTAGTGTACAATAAAAATAGGGAATCGCCGTTTGAAGAGATATGAAGACCATTATGTACATACATGGCTACGGCTCGACAGGCAATGCCGTCAAGGCCCAGCATCTGCAAGCCATGTTTCCCGATGCACGACTGCTGTCGCCCACCTGGGACTATGACGGGCTGCCGCCCCAAGAGATCTTCCATGGGCTACAACGCATCATCGCCGAGGAGAAGCCCGACATGATTATGGGTAGCAGCATGGGAGGGTACTATGCGCTTTGTTGCACACAGTGCTATGATGGCCCGGTATGGTGCATTAATCCTGTGCGCGACATCATTGCCACTCTTCGTAGGCTACATCCAGAGGCAGCCGACAAGGTCCTCTTCGAACAGAGATGCGAGGAGTACGCCCTTTTCGACCGCCAGGTGTTCCAACAAATAAAGCCTCGCGACGGGCAGCTCCACTTCGCCCTCAGCACCGACGACGAGCTGCTGGGCGACCACAGCCCGCTGCTAGCCATGTTCCCAAACTATGGCAGCGTGGTGTGGAAAGAGCGTTGCGACCACAGATTTTACCGTTTTGACGAACTAAAGGGGGAAATAGAAGCTCTCTTATGACAATACAACATAACGATGCACAACAATCTCAAGATAGCTGTAGCCATACCGTGCTATAAAGTGGAACACCACCTACGACAGGTGGTAGCCGAACTGCCCGACTTTATCGACCAGGTGATATTGGTTGACGACTGCTCGCCCGACGGCACCCCACTTTTGATCGACACCCTAGCCAAAGCCGACAGCCGCATCACTCCCCTACACCACGACAGGAACCGTGGTGTAGGAGGTGCGATGAAGAGTGCTTTTGGCGAAGCCATCAAGATGGGTGTGGATGTGGTGGTGAAGCTGGATGGCGACGGGCAGATGGATGTCTCATACATAGAAAAGCTGGTTGATGCACTCGGCGATGCCGAGTATGCCAAAGGCAACCGCCTCTTCGACCGCAGAACATTGCAACGCATGCCTGCCATACGCCGCATGGGCAATATGGGAATAGGGTTTATGGTCAAGGCGGCCTCGGGCTACTGGAACATCAGCGACCCTGTAAACGGTTTCTTCGCCATACGCACCATCACATTGAAACAGATGGATTTCGACCGTATAGCAGAGCGTTTCTTCTTTGAGAGTTCGATGTTGATAGAGATACATTATACGGGCGCACGCATCAGCGAGGTGTCGATGCCAGCCATATATGGCAGCGAGAAGTCGAACCTCAGCATCGGCAAAACCCTCTTCTCGTTCCCTCCAAAGCTATTTACGGCCTGGCTGAGGAGACTGCACTTGAGCTATTATGTGTTCGACTTCAACATTTGTTCGCTCTATATCTTGGTGGGGCTTCCCAGCTTCTTGTTTGGCCTGATATTTGGCATCTGCGAATGGATACACTATGCCAGCATCAACAGCCCGTCGCCAACAGGCACTATCATGGTAGCGATGCTGACATTTGTGTTAGGATTCCAGATGCTGCTGGCCGCTGCACAATACGACATCTCGTCCAAGAACCCATTTGAAAAGTAGGGAAGTTCCTTGGGCTTCCGCCCTACTTCTTAATCCTTAACACTTCACTCTTAATTCGCTAGAAGAGCTGTTTGATGGTCTGTGATTGGCCGTTGAATACTATAGTGTCGCCTACCCTCTTGCCTTTGAGGGCAAGGTAGATGGGAGTTTGGGCACTTATGGCAAACCACATCTCGGAGCCCACCATGAATTTGCCTGCACCAATGGAGAGGAAGAACTTTTGTCGGTCGGTGATGACGCAGGCTCCATGCTCAACAGTGTCGAATGGAGGCAGTTTGAGCAGATCCTGAAGATAGCGCACGCCTGTTTGCGCATTGCTATACTGACGGGCATACATGTCGCGGCTGCGCATCATCTTGGTGCGATAGCTGTCGTATCGATCTACGTTGGCACCATAGTCGTTGCTCTGCTGCTGTGCCGAATCCATCTCTTGCTTGGCTACGGCAGCGATATGCTCCTGATGGGCAATACAGGCATTAATCACTTGACTACGACGTTCTGTTCGTTCCATGACTGAGGACTTTTTTGAATCAATGCTTCTTATTTCTTAACTCTTGGCTCTTGCTTAACAAATTAGGCCAATCGACCATGGCGGCAGCTGCCATCAGTAAGGCAGCCACGGCAGTGAGCAGGGCTCGATAGTTGAACCAGGCATGATTGAATGCCGGATGCGCCATGACAACATAATAGACGAAAGGTATCAAAGCCAGGGGTAGATATTGCACCGCCTGCTTCCACCCCCTGCCACGGGGAGAGATGACGGCCATTGCCAACAGAGCAAACAATGCCAGCACCACATATTTATAATGCAGTAAGGCAAGGTTGGAAGAAAGTGCCTGCATGATGTAGGAAGACCCACCATCGGTCCACCATCTGCTCTGACCGTAGGCATCGGCAAAAACATTCTCGCCTGTAAACAAGGTGGTAATGCCCCATTTGGCCATCCAAGTGAGTAGGTATCCAGCAACCCACCACAAGCCCAACTTCAGCAAGGTGCATAAGCCACACCACGGCCTGTGGTCGGGATGCATTGCCACCCAGATGACCAAGGGCAGGCCAAGGGCAACGGTAGGCACGGTGATAAGGTCGAAAAAAACCGTCAGTGAGCCAAGTACAAGGAACAATAGCTCGCCATCTGACGATGGATGATAGGTAAGCCACAGAATGCCACCCAGAGTGATTATCAGCACTGGCACAAACTGTAAGGAGAACTGCATAACAAATAGATTGACCGATAGCAGCGAGAATGCCAACACCACTGCAGCCACCTTCCCTACCCTTTTCCACAAGCGTAGCAGACACCACAGCAGCAACGACGAAGATAAGAAATAGAGGAAGAAGCGAATGTTGGAATAGGAGGTAAGAGCCAACAACAGACGTGCCACGAAAGTGGTGCCATGCCAGTAGCGGGCATAATGGGTGGTAACACCTTGCTCGGAACCAGCCATCAGTTGGCGCAGATTGTGGCACTGCACCACACCCTCGTCATGCCGTGGGAGCAAGAGGATACCTTTCAGCCCCTCGCTGCGCAGATTCACCACCTGGTTGATGATGAGGGCATCGGTAAAGTTGTCCATCGTATAGGGATCTAGCTCAAAGCATTTGTCGCGGACTATGGCCTTGGTATAGTCATCTTGCAGGTCGCAGGAGTTGATAGTCTGCTCTACATGACGGTGCACTGGTGCATCAGGCACACACCATGCCAGCAGCCCCAACAGCAAGTAGGCTGCCACCAAGGCTACGAAGAGGACTGCGCCTCTAGTGACTTTATACAGGAAAGTTTTATTAATCAAGTTTTTTTGAATTGATAATTCGGAATTGTCGGACATCAATGACTTGTCGGACGATAGTGGCTAGTTTCCTTACAAAAAAGTAGGGGGGACTGTTACGCCCCCCCCGTTTACTATATTGTTCAATGCATTCCGTTGGGGGTTGTGGTCAGGATATTCTGCCCGGATAAACCCTCAAGGCCTCTTCGAGGCACTTGATAGCCTTCTTCAAGTCCTCGATACAGATGCAATAGGTGATACGGGCCTGATGGCGGCCTCGCTCAGGATCGACATAGAAACCAGTGGCTGGAGCCAGCATCACCGTGGCACCTTGGTAAGAGAAGTCGGTGAGCAACCATTGGCAGAAGCGGTCGCTGTCGTCTACCGGCAAGTCGATAACAGTGTAGAAGGCACCCTTGGGCATGGGGCAGAAACAACCGGGAATCTTGTTGACACCCTCTACCACCACATTGCGGCGTGCAACATACTCGGCCTGCACCTTGTCGAAATACTCTTGAGGGGTATCGACGGCTGCCTCGGCAAAAATCTGACCGAAACTGGGTGGCGACAGACGGGCCTGAGCCAGACGCATGGCGATGGCATAGACCTCGCTGTTGCGTGTCACCATGCAGCCCACACGGGCACCGCAGGCACTGTAGCGTTTCGACACCGAGTCGAAAAGGATGGTGTTGCGCTCAAGACCTTCAAGCTGCATAACGCTGAAATGCTTGTGTCCGTCGTAGCAAAACTCGCGATAGACCTCGTCGGCAAACAAATAGAGGTCGTATTTTTTCACCAAGCCAGCCACCTTGAGCAGCTCCTCGTGGGTGTAGAGGTAGCCTGTGGGGTTATTGGGATTGCAAATCATGATGGCGCGGGTGCGCGGGGTGATAGCCTTCTCAAAATCCTCGATGGGAGGCAGAGCGAAACCGGTTTTGATATTGCTGGGGATGGTGACAATCTTGGCATCGCAGAGCTTAGCGAAAGTATTGTAGTTGGTATAGTAGGGTTCGGGGATAATAATCTCGTCGCCAGGGTTGAGGCAGACGGTGAAAGCCATCTGCAATGCCTCGCTGCCGCCGGTGGTAACAATAATTTGGTTAGGGGTCACGTCGATACCATGACGATGGTAATAGTTGCACAAGGCACGACGATAGGTGGGAATACCTGCCGAATGGCTGTATTCCAACACACCGTGGCTTGCGGGCAACTCACGGGCAGTGTCGGCCAACACTTTCAGAGCACCCTTAGGCGTTTCGATATCGGGCTGGCCGATATTGAGGTGATAAACATGTACTCCACGTTCTTTAGCAGCATCGGCAAAGGGGACCAGTTTACGGATAGCCGACTGCGGCAGTTCGAGACCTTTCTTAGAAATAGTAGGCATATGATTTGAGAATTGAGAATTGAGAATTGAGATGAATAAAGACCAGTGGACTTTCGATAGCGAAGCAGAGAATCAGGGCAGATGCCACCCAACGACTTCACGACTCCTCTACTTTCAACTCTAAACTCTAAACTTATTATCTGATAACTATGAATTGAGAATTGAGAACCGAGCGTGTACGACAGCCCATTCTCAATTCTCAACTGTTTAATTGGGATTTACCACGTTGCCCTTGATTTTCACCACCACACGGGGTTCGTTAATGGCGTTGGAGGTGATGGTCACCGTCTTGGTGAAACCGCCAGGGTTGTTGGTGTTGTAGCGCACACCTATTTCGCCAGTCTTACCCGGCATAACGGGCTTCTGAGTCCATTTAGGAGTGGTGCAGCCACAGCTGGCACGCACGCTGGAGAGAATCAATGGCTCGTCGCCAGTGTTGGTGAATGTGAAGGCGCAGTTGCCGTCGCCACCCTTTTGGATGGTGCCGTAATTGTGTTCACGTTCGGCAAAAGTAATTCTCGGACCGTGCGCACGCTCGGTAGCCTCTTCTTTTTTCTCTTGAGCATTCACTGCACCCATCGTCACTAAGGCGAGCATGCAGAACAAAAACAATTTTTTCATAGTACAAATGCTTTAAAATATGTTTCTCTTTTGTATCGTTTTATCTAGTTTTCTTGCACCTCTGCCCAAGGGTATGAGGTATAATGTTGCTTTCAATAACACCGAAATGTTTTTTTTATTGTGCGACGAACAAAAAAAAACGTTTTCTCCTATCGACGATCTAGCGACTCATCATCCCTCCATGAGCGAGGTGATACTCTCGATGGCTTTTTGGATGGTGGGGACTTTGTCGTAAACAAGGGTAAGACGTTCGGTTGTTTCGCGGAGGTGTACTTCTTGAGGATGGTTTTGCGCGTAGCGTATCATCTTGGAGAAGTTGGGGGATCGGTAGAATGGGTTGTCGGGGTTGGCGGAGAAATGGCACACCATCTTGCGCTGCTTGAGCACCAGCTTCTCGATGCCGAACTGCTGAGCCATACGACGGAGGGTGATGGTGCTGATAAGCTCCTGAGTAGGTTTGGGCACAGGACCAAAACGGTCGATAAGCCGCTCGCGGTAACGGTCTAGCTCCTGTTCGGTGCTGAGGTCGTTGAGCTCCTTGTAGAGCAGCAGACGCTCGCTGACGCTAGTCACGTAGTCGTCGGGCAGCAGCACCTCGAGGTCGGTCTCGATGACACAATCTTTGGCATAGTTCTTATTCTCTTCGGCCTCCTGCCGAAAGAGGTCGCGAAAGTCGGTCTCTTTTAGTTCTTCGATAGCCTCGTTGAGTATCTTGTGGTACATATCGTAGCCAATCTCGCTTATAAAGCCGCTCTGCTCGGCACCCAGTATGTTGCCTGCCCCACGGATGTCGAGGTCGCGCATGGCGATATCGAGTCCGCTACCGATGGCCGAGAACTGTTCTATTGCCTTCAGCCGACGCTGGGCATCGTCGGTGAGCATACTATAGGAGGGGATGAGCAGGTAGCAGAAGGCCTTTTTGTTGCTACGCCCCACACGGCCGCGCATCTGATGCAAGTCGCTCAAGCCGAAGTTCTGGGCATTGTTAATAATCATTGTGTTGGCATTGGGAATATCCAATCCGTTCTCAATGATGGCTGTGGATACAAGCACGTCCACCTCGCCTTCGAGAAATTGCATCATAGTCTCCTCCACCTCCTTGCCATCCATCTGTCCGTGGGCAATACCCACACGGGCATCCGGAACCAGACGGCTCACCAACCCCGCCATCTCGGGCAGATTCTCCACACGGTTGCTCACAAAGAAAGTCTGACCGCCACGGCTCATCTCGAAACGGATGGCATCGCGTATCAGCTCCTCGCTAAAGTTGGCCAGCTCGGTCTGTATGGGTTGGCGGTTGGGAGGCGGGGTGCGAATCACACTAAGGTCGCGAGCACCCATAAGCGAGAACTGCAATGTACGCGGAATGGGGGTAGCAGTGAGCGTGAGGGTGTCCACCCCGGCCTTCATCTGGCGCAATTTTTCCTTAGCACTAACACCAAACTTTTGCTCCTCATCGATGATAAGCAGCCCCAGGTCCTTGAACTTAAGGTTCTTGTTGGTAATGGCATGGGTGCCTATGAGTATATCTATTTTTCCGCTTTCTACGTTGCGGTATATCTCGTTCTTCTCCTTGGTGGTACGGAAACGGTTCAAGTAGTCGACATTGACAGGCAATCCTTGCAGACGGTCGCGGAAAGTATTGTAGTGTTGGAAGGCCAAAATAGTGTTGGGCACCAGCACTGCCACCTGTTTTGAATCGCACACCGCCTTGAAGGCTGCACGTATGGCAACCTCAGTCTTGCCAAAGCCCACATCGCCACACACCAGACGGTCCATTGGCGAGGTGGCCTCCATGTCGTGCTTGACCTCTTGGGTGGCCTTGAGCTGGTCGGGAGTATCCTCGTAAAAGAACGAGGCCTCGAGCTGCTCCTGAAGGTAGCTGTCGGCACTAAAGGCGAAGCCCTTGGATGCCTTGCGGCGGGCATATAGGGCGATAAGGTCCTTGGCTATATCCTTCACCTGCCGTTTGGTCTTCTGCTTGAGCACCTGCCAAGTGTTGCTGCCTAGGCGGTTGAGCGTAGGGGGCGTGCCCTCCTTGCCCACATAGCGGCTTATCTTATGGAGGCCGTGAATGCTGATATAGAGTGTGTCGTTATTCTTATAAATGAGACGTATCACCTCTTGAGTATGCCCTCCAACCTCAATCTTCTCCAATCCGCTGAAACGCCCTACGCCATAGTCGATATGGGTGACATAATCGCCAGGCTTAAGTTCAAATAGCTCTTTAAGAGTCAATGCCTGGTGCGAGTCGCGAAGGTCGCGAACTGTGTATTTGTGATAACGCTCAAATATCTCATGGTCGGTAAAACAGAGCAGATGCTCATCGTTGTCGATAAAGCCATGGCTGAGCTGGAAGTCGAGGAATTCCACATCGGCAGCCAACGACTGCGCCTCCAACCCCTTGCCGCCAGCAATGGCAATGGCATCGTATGAGGGCATCACACTCGACAGTATTTTTGTGAGACGTCTTTGCTGTTGCTCGTTAGCCACAGTGACGAGGATGCGGTAGCCGCGGTCGCGGTATTCGCCGAAAGTGCTGATAAGCATGTCGAATTGCTTGCCCAGCGCAGGCTGGGGAGTCGACTGTGCAGAGAGTCTTTCCGCCTTGTTGAAATAGGTGCTGTTGCCCTGCTCCACGATGCGACAACGCAACAGTGAACGCAGCAGGTCGTTGGCCGAGACATAGTGGGTGTCGTCACGCCCTCCTTTGGCATACAAAGTCTCAATCTGCTCGCAGGCGAACATCAACCCCTGTACCCACACCACATCGCCACTGCCAAAATAATGCGTCAGCGGCACACGGTCCTCCACAGTGACGACATCCTGAGCCCTACGCTGCATGTTAGGCAGGACACTGATATTGTCGTACTGGCGTACTGATAGCTGCGACACAGGGTCGAACGAGCGGAGCGAGTCGACCATATCGTCAAAAAACTCTATACGGTACGGCTGGTCATTGGCAAAAGAGAATACATCAATAATGCCGCCTCGCACAGCATACTGGCCAGGCTCCACAACAAAGTCCACCCTATCAAACTCATACTCCTGCAACACATCTATCACAAAGTCCATATCCACCTTTGCCCCCTTGGCAATACGCAGTGTGTTCCTAGTAAGGGTGCGGCTGGAGACCACCCTCTCCGACAATGCCTCGGGAAATGTAACCACCAGCAAGGGACGACCCGAATTGAGCTGGTTCACCACTTCGCTGCGCTGCATAATATTGGCATTGTCGGTTTCAAAAAGGTCGCCCCCGTCATCTTGCACAGCAGGGGGCTGGCTGGGATTGGAGCTACCGCTGCGAACACTCCTAGGCTTGCGGTAAGAGGGAGGGAAGAGCAGGGCTCGTTTCTGTCCCAGTTCCACATTCGCCTCGCCGAGCAAGGTCTCCAAATCGTTAAGCAAATAATATGCCTCCTCCTTGCCCGAGGCAACAAGCAGCTGGCTTTTGTCGGGGTAACGTTCAGCCAATGCTGCCGCCACGATGGCCGGCAACGAACCCGTCAATCCATCCACATGAATACGGTCGGTGCCCTTCTCAAGCAGCGCACCCAATTGGCTTACGATTTTCGACTGGCTATATATGTCTGTTAGTATCAAGGTTCAATAAATCGTTTAGTAGGTTCCTATTAATTTGCTTTTATTGTCGCGTCCCTTCGGGACGCAGTTTCTTTACTTTTTGACTATCGCCGCACTGCGCCCTGCGGCTTGTACGGTGTTAATAATAGTCACACCTCTCCGAGGTGATTTATAGAAGTCCCCTTTAGTTAGATAAGGGGGTATTTTTCACCGGCACCACCTTCCCCTCTTGCGGGTCAAAGGCAAAGAAGGTGAAACAGTCGACAATAGGTTTCATAAATGGTGTAATCTTGTTTGGAAACCCCCGTGAATTGACATGAGAATAAGTGACACAGAGGTGCTTTTTGGCACGCGACAAGGCCACATACAATCGTCGCGCATCCTCGTCGATATGCTCTTGGTCATTATTTTTGATATTATAGTAATATGGGTAAGAGCCCTCCACAGCATTGAACACCACCACACTCTCAAACTCCAAACCCTTCGCCTTGTGTGCTGTGGCGATAAAGAAACGCTCGCTACTCCGTGTTCGCATACTTACGCTATCGCACAAATCAGCCTCCCGCGTGGTGTTGATGTCGCCCAGATAGCGGTCAAGCTGTTGGCGCAGCATAGGTGCCTGCCGAAGGTCTATCACATCCATCGCCAAATAGTCCACAATATGCTGCCACTTGGGCGCAGGCTCTACCACCCCCGCTGCTAGCAGCTGCCCATAGACATATTGTAGTTCATCCACCAAAGCCGGCGTGTCGCCCATTGGCCCAGCCTCTATATACTGACGGTTAAAAGTGTGCATAAACAGGTCGCCATACACCTCCCTAAACCTAGCAGCCATGCGCCGCACTTCGGAACGCGAAAGCAAGTCGTACTGCAGCGGCAGATAGTCGTTGCAGCGACGCCTACAATAGGACAGCAGCGACAAAGTAGCCTTCACATCATCAATGGCATTGTGCGAGTTCGTACCCTCAAGATGCAGCGTTTCCAATAGCCTCTCCAATTTATACACTCGCAGCCTAGGCTCCACCAAGCGTGCTATTTTAAGCGTGTCGAAACGCTGCCTATGCCCCAACGATTTCGATAACGTGCGCCGCACATTGGAGTCAAGTATATGGTAGTCAAACTCCACATTATGTCCTATCAACACATGCCCCTCGCAGTAGTCCAAAAACCGTTGCAGCCCCTCAGCCCTGCTCACCCGCTCGCTGTTGAGATATACAGTGAGCATCGGGTTGTCGTGCCCGCCCACTATGGGCGGTATCTCTTTGGTCGTCTCCAGGATAATCTCAAAGTCCGACCCTTCCACATAGCAACCCTTGCACACCTTCACCGCAGCTATCTGTATGATATCGTCATCAAACACATCCAACCCCGTTGTCTCTGTGTCGAACAGCACAATCTCTTCACCGTCCAACACCTCCACAAACTGCTGCAGGTAGCTGCTCCCGTCATACAGCAGCAAGTCGGTAGGCGATATGGCACGGCTGCGCAATTCGCGCATCAAGTTACGTGCGGCAGCATACTCGCGGAATATATGCAGATGATAAAGCAACTTAGCCCACGCTATAAAACAGGTCTCATTGGCCACCACGTTCAGGTGCGCCAACAGCAGCTGCACCGTAGGCGTGGAGAAGATATCCCTGCCCGATATCTTGAAATGGGGTGTGTCGCCAAACTCCTTGCTTATCCTATCGGCATCGGCATTAGTAGGAACTATCACAGCAACCTTCCCGTCGGGCTCCAACTCTGCATATCGGCGTGCCACTCCCACTGCCAAACGATACTCATCAGCCACCGCCCTACGGCATAGGGTACACGCCTTACCGTCATAGCCACAACGAAGGCTCTCCTTTTCGTGCATCTGCCCCAAACCATGATAGCATGCACGAAACAGGCAGCAGTCCTGCGGCTGTGCCGTACGCGTGTCGTCGGTGGTAGGAAGCAAGGCAGCATCAATGCCCAGCTGTCCTGCAGCATACTGGTTGAACACCTCCAGCAAATATCTGGGCGAGCGATGATTCTTGCCAAGATGGTGCAGGTTGGGACTGCAAAGCTTACGCAGATAGTCCAATGCCTCCAGACGGGCACCCACAAACGAGAATATCGCCTGCTGTTCGTCTCCGAGATACACGATGGTCGCATCGTCGGTAGCAAAGAGGTCTACTATGGCCAGCTGCAGGAAATTGAGGTCCTGCACCTCGTCAATCTGTATCCACCTGTATCGGTGTCGCGTCTCATCTTGCTGGGCGTAGAGGTAAGTCTTTTCCAGCAGGTCCTCGAAATCCAACAGACAGTCGGCATCCTTGTATTCGGCATACAGGCGTGCCAACTTTGTCTTGTGCTGCCCTTCGGGTTTGTCAGCCTCACCCAGGCGGTCGGCATGGACTATCAGTCGCCTTGGCATCCCTGCATCGCGTTGGCTCAACGCATGCTGCAGATCCACTATATCGCCCGAATAGCGTCCATTATTCTCCAGAGGGTTCAGCCTTGCCAAATTGGCGATGATGCTCTCGCTGTCCATATCGTCAATCACCGCACTATTCTGTGGCACCTTCTTTTGGTCGAACAGGTAGTTAGAGCAAAAACGGTGCACATTGCCCACAAAGAGATCGCCTGGCACCGGGTTGTGCGTACGCTCGCTTATGCGCTCACGCATACCACGGCTGGCACGGTTAGTGAACGTCAGGCACAGCATGTCGGCATACTCCACCCCCCGAGCATGAGCCTGTATTACACGCTCAGCCAAGATAAAGGTCTTGCCACATCCCGGAGGGGCCAACACCAGGTGCCGCCCCCCGCTGATATCTATAACGGCCTGTTGGTCGGCATCAGCAGCAATAGACATTGATGCGTTGTTAGATTGTGCGACAGCCAATTATTAATACTTAACTCTTACTTCAACCCCTACTCCACCGTCACACTCTTGGCCAAATTGCGTGGCTGGTCCACATTGCGCCCTTTGGCTATGGCCACATAGTAGCTCAGCAGCTGGAGCGGTATCACTGCCAACAGCGGCACATAGCAGTCCCTCGTGTCGGGAATGGTGAAATAATAGTCGCTCATGCCCTTCACCACAGTGTCGCCCTCGGTGACGACAGAGATAATTTTTCCCTTGCGCGACTTAATCTCCTGTATGTTGCTAACCACCTTGTCGTAGTTCCCTCTCTTGGGCGCAATCACCACCACGGGCATCTCCTCGTCCACAAGGGCTATAGGGCCGTGCTTCATTTCGGCGGCAGGATAGCCCTCAGCATGTATATAGCTTATCTCCTTCAACTTCAGTGCACCTTCCATTGCCACGGGATAGTTGTAGCCACGCCCCAGATAGAGGAAGTTCTTACAATAGGTGAACGTCTTGGCATACTCCTCAATCCCCTTGTTGTGTTCCAGTGTCCACTGCATCTTGTCGGGTATTCTTTGCAACTCATCCACCAGCATGTGGAACATGTCGTCGCTCAGCGTCTTCTTCTCCTTGGCTATTGCCAAACCAAGCAGAGCCAATGTAATCACCTGCCCCGTAAATGCCTTGGTCGATGCCACACCTATCTCGGGTCCCACATGCAGGTAGGTGCCGCTGTGGGTGGCGCGCGCTATCGACGAGCCTATCACGTTGCAGATGCCATATAGGAAAGCTCCCTTCTCCTTGGCCAGCTGTATGGCCGCCAGGGTGTCGGCCGTCTCGCCCGACTGCGACACTGCTATCACCACATCGTCAGGATGTATCACAGGATTTCTATAGCGAAACTCCGACGCATATTCCACTTCCACCGGTATTTGGCATGCCTCCTCAATAAAGTATTTGCCTATCAGAGCCGAATGCCACGAGGTGCCACAGGCGCAGATGATGATACGGCGGCAGTTCAAAAACTTATCCTTATGGTCTATAATGCCGCTCAAGAGCACATCCTTCTCTACCACATTCACACGGCCCCTAATACAGGTTCTCAACGCATTGGGCTGTTCCCATATCTCCTTGAGCATAAAGTGGGCATACCCGCCCTTCTCCAGCTCGTCCAGGTTCAGCTGCAGACGCACCAGTTGCGGTGTCTGCTTCACATTGGCCAGATTGGTAATCTCCAGCCGTCCTGTGCGGTCCATGATGGCTATCTCCTCATCGTTCAGATACACCACATCTTTGGTATACTCCACTATAGGCGTGGCATCCGAACCCAGATAATACTCCTTACGCCCCGTAGCACTCTTCCCCACACCTATAATCAACGGGCTGCCCTTGCGGGCACACACCAACTGGTCGGGATGGCTCTTTTCCAATATGGCTATGGCATACGCCCCCACCACATTCTTCAGCGCCAGCTGCACGGCAGTGTATAGGTCGCAATGGTGCGAATTCATCATATACTCCACCAGTTGCACCAACACCTCAGTGTCCGTCTCGCTGCAAAACGTCATATTGTTCTTCTCCAGCTCGGCACGCAACGACTTATAGTTCTCAATAATACCATTATGCACCAAGGCCAGATTCTTCGACTGCGAATAGTGCGGGTGGGCATTAGCCTCGTTGGGCTCGCCGTGCGTGGCCCAACGGGTATGGGCTATGCCTATGGTGCCACTCACATCCTTCCCTTCCACGCTCGCCTCCAACGCCGACACCTTGCCCTTAGCCTTATACACTCTCAGCTCCCCTTGGGGATTAATCATGGCCACTCCGGCACTGTCATAACCGCGATATTCCAACCTATGCAGGCCCTTTATCAAGATGGGGTATGCCTGCTGCTCCCCGAGATATCCTACTATTCCACACATAGTATTCACATATTAATTACAACAAACAAAAACAATAAATCATCTATCATCCAACAAGATAGAGCTATCACCCCATCCGATATGGACATACAAAAATACACAAAAAAAACAGAATCCTAAACTTTTTTTCTCCTAACACTCTCCCACATATCATTCGACCACCAGCCGTTGTGTACTGCTGCCCTCCTTCGTGGTCAGCGACACCATATAGGTGCCGGCAGGGTACCCCTGCAGCGGCACAACAAGGCTTGGTGACTCAACTGCCGTCCTATACACTTCGCGCCCAGCGGCATCGCGTATGGTCAGCGTAGCCCCCTGCCAATATGCCGACATGCGGACTGCAACTGTGCCCCTGGCCGGGTTGGGCGTAAGCGTGAAGAGCTGCTGACCGTCGTTTCCGACTATCCCTATGGGGTCGCTAGGCTGATAGCCAAAGAATAATACCGGCACACTCCATTCGCTATACATCACCGTGTCATACGGGTGGCACACATGGTGGCATCGCGCCCTGATGTAGGCCACATAGGTGGCGGTAGTGTCCCACTCGTCAGTCAGTATTAAGGGGCTGGCACTGGCATCAAACAGGTGGCAGAGTTCGGGTGGTGTTCCTTGCCGTCCTATGGCAATTTGATAGTCCTGCTGCCCTGGCTCCGACTCCCACGAAAACTCCACCCTGCTGCTGTCGAGCGGCACAACCACCATATCTGGCACCTGGGCGCACGTGAGGCTGTCTAATTTGCACGGAGCCTGAATAATGGGCAATAATCCCGACCAGTCGAGGGGAATCATTCTATGCAACCGGTACTCCCCCCCATACTCAAAGATGCTATACCATATTGGTCGGGGTAATTTATTGAAACACGTGGACTGTAGAAATACCCTGTAGACATATCCGGTAGAATCTACGTCATAATGTTGATGACTCTGATGCTGTAGGCCGTCTACCCCCAACGTATTATACCCCACCAGAAAGGAGTCGATGGCAACGAACGGGGTATCGAAGTAGAATTCATAAGCTGTTGCCGTGTCGATATAATGTATATTATCCTCACGCCCACATTGCGAAGCCTCATAAACTATGCGCCTCACAGGCAACGAGTCGCGCCACCTCATCTTCTTGACGAGGTTACTGCGTTCACTACTCTGGAATGAATGAAGCACCACGTTAAAGTCGCGACGGGCCGAGTCCTGCCCCCAGAGGACCATCGCTATGCCATAAATCGTTGTCGGCCTATCAACATAGAATAAACGAGAACGTGTAACTATATCAGCTACTGGCAGAGCACCAAATGCAGCCCATCTAGCTCCTTCTCCATTTAAATTGGGTACAATGCGTAGACAATGGTATCCCGAATCCAACGGCATCTCCATAGGCCACTCCATATAGCAAGTGAAAGGGTAGCGAATCACCTCCTGGCAAAATCCTGCCACCGCCACCGACAGCATCACGGCAACAAAAACTATTCTTTTCATCACTGTATTATATTAAATGTGAGTCAAATTGGACAATTCAAAAAAATCTCTGCCACCAGACGAGTCAATACTGAAATGGTACTATACACTCGATATTGGTAGAGATATCGCTGATGGCAACATCCTGAAGCCCGAGCTCGATATTATATCTAAAGTCATACTTTGATATATTCACAGGAATAAATCTTTCGTCCGAATTCATGTCTGCAAGGGCTTTCGCCATCAAAGCAACATTGCTCACCTCCAACGATTCTCCCTCCAAATTAAAGACAACCTCGTCGAGGGGAGCGGCATAGCGGTAGGCTGTGCCGTATGTGCCAGCCACATTGTTTCTATCACAGCGGTGGATAACATACTCGTCCGATGTCTCACGGTAACGGACAAACGCCACATAGTCATCCGTCAGCAGCACCTCAGGCAACGGCTCGTAACTCGTGCTGCTATGGTCGTCGACCACCTCAACAGTGGCAGTGTGCATCGTATAAAAAGTAGATGTCGTCATGGGCATGTTGTTGTACTTGATGTGTACCGCCACCCAGTCGGCAGAGGTCAACGTTCCCCCTCTGCCTATGGCCGCAATATGCTCGTTGGCGCTAGTGATGGGGGGAAGTGCCTGACCGTCCCCCTGACCATAGACAACCAGCTTCTCCAACGAGGCGACATATCTGTAATCCAACTCCTTGTACGATATAGCCGTAGTGGAGGGCGGGGTGCCGCTGCCCAAGATGTGCATAAACATGTAGTGGAGATTAGCCACCGCGATGAAACCACACGACTTCTCTCTGCCACAAAAATAGAGCAGGTTACCATACACCCTCATGTCCTTCACCTCATACATCAGCGGAACGGGGATACGGCATGCCGCCACCCCCTCTACCCACAACTCCAGATAACCCGACTCACTGTCCTTGGTATATAAAACTTCCGAATTGCTGGCATAACCCGTACACGACCTGATGATATGGTTCTTGCAACCCGTATTCGCAGAATATTGAACATAATGCTGGGCTTGGATGGCAGTGCACGAAGCCAAAAATGCCAACAGAAAGGTTAACAATAGTCTTTTCATAATACGATTCTTTTACATTCAACTTATTATATATCAACAAATATCAAATAGCCAAGACCTCCCCCGACACGCCGACCAACAATCGCAGCATCAATTCAAATCGTCTGCAAAAATACAACTTTTTTTTTACATAACAAAAAAAAGAAGAAAAAACAACACCCTTGTATCATAAATAACAATTTTTCAATAGCCTCTAAGAGGCTAAATAGTTATATCTTCAGTTTATCAAGTAAAAACTAGCATGTATTCATAAACATTCTGAATCGATAAGCATTTATTCCTCTTTCCCTGGTCCTTAGTCTGGTTGTTTAGTGGTTGTGTGGCCATACCTTTTCAATTGAGAGTTGACAAGTGGCAACCGTCCCGCCACTTCGTAGTTCTTAGCTCTCACTTCTTACCTCCTTTCGCTCATCCTACGTCCATGTAAGCGAAAGCACGTCGAAGGCACTACGAAGGCATGGTGTGTGATGCGCGATTGTCATCGGGCATCTGCTATAATTATACCGAAAAAGCAAAAAATTAGGGTGCCACTTTTAGAAAATAAAAAAGTGGCACACCGTTGCACAAAGTCAAAGCAAAGGAATCCAGCACTCTATGCCGCCCCACACAAAACTGTGTACCAAGAAAAGTGGGACATGATGACGATGACAATGACAATAAAGATGGACGCACCTACCGCCCCCTGGTGGGCGAATTAAAAGAGCCAGATCGCCAACCCACTGATTATCGTTGCAAACAATACTAAGAAACAACCATTTGTAAAAACAAAACAAATCACTTCCGTAGAAAATGACTTATCAAACCACAATACAACCCAAGTGGAAGCCCCCCCCACGCGGCCTCTAAAGCATCCGGGCCAGCCCGCAGCTCGCCCTAGACGGTGGCCGTCCCATCCCGAACCTGCACAATGGGAGTGCCCACCATTGATTCGGACACATCCACAAGGAAATAAATTGGTAATCTTCTCATAGCTTCTTTATCAATTCAAAATAAATGTGTACTTTTGCAAAATAAATGGAGAAGAGGCCATGATTGACATTGTCGACGGTCATATTACAGGTTCCCTTCCACGGAGAGCTTTGAGACTTGTATATGAATGGCTTGATTTGCATCAAGAAGAACTTATGGAAAACTGGGAAAGACTTACTAACAGTAAACCAGCTGTTAAAATCGACCCTCTTAAATAGATAAATATGGAAAAACCATTTTTTTTGAAAATAACTGCTGCTGACTATGTGCGCGATTACATCTTGAGACTTACTTTCAATGATGGTGCAGTAAAGCTGGTGGACTTTACGCCATTGATGCAGAAAGGTATTTGCCGCAAGCTTCAAGACATGGACTATTTCCGCAACTACACACTCGACCCATTCACCGTCGACTGGAACAACGAAATAGGCTTCGCACCCGAATCACTGTATGAGCGTGGGGTAACCGTGTCTTGATTTATTCAGCAATGGTTGAAAACATTGTGACCAACAACAATTACTTCTTATTATTCTTACTTCGCTCCACCCCTCGCAAAATATAATCAGCATAAAGCATCTGATAGATATTCAAGTAATTGTCCAAAATATTTGTTTCTATTATCATTATACGTGCTAAAATTGCGGCTGGTATTATAGAACCAGTTGAAAAGATCCGAATCGTCACCTTTAGTGATCATTCGTTTGTTGTTCTCCACGAACTTTTTGTAGAGGTTACAATTATGAAGGAAATTAGATTCTGCTGCGTTATGGGGATAATTTGACAGTTCTTTACCAAGAGCGTCAATTTTCAATATTTCGTCAGAAGAGAGCTCTGTCAACTGACTTGCTCTATAGTACCATCTGTATAGGCAACCCTCAAAACCATCTCGACCAGAATAAGGGAACCTCTTATTCTTGATAACAAATTCCCTAAACGCCAGCAACCAATCATCAAATGTTTGGGGCATAAGTGTATATTCACCGATATATTTCTTTCGAGGAAATCCAATAAAATCATCATAGAAAAGCAACAATTCTCCGGAAGATGCTGTTTGCCGAATAATAGAAGATATGCTTCTTTCATTAGAATCCGGCCTTCTTTTCATAACTAATTCCGTAAGATCGTTGATTTTTATTGGTTGTTTTGCTTTTTTCACAATCTGGATTGAGATTTCTCGAATACTGCCTGTTTCCTCCTCCCACTCTTTTAATCCCCAGAATCCAGATTTAGCGATAGAAACAATACGTGGATCTTTAGTGAGGTATGTCGTTAGTTGGACTACATCCGTGATGCTACAAGTAATACCTTTCTCCTGACATCTTTGTTTTAGTTGTCTTAACAATTCGTCTTTATTTGATCGTTCCCCTGCATCTTGTAAGATTTCATACAACTGATTACTATAATCCATACTGTTTGCTTTGATAAACAAACTCTCATTACGTATTTCTGCGTTACATATTCTCTGAAAGATCTCAACCAGAATCACTTTCATATTTCTTCTATCCTCATCGGAGGGAGAAAAGGTGTCGTCCCAATAATAATTGTTATCTATAAAATAACTAACAATTGGTATTAAAACATTCTCTTCGGTCTTTACTTTCATGAGGCGACAAACTTCACTGAGGGCTTTGTTATACCTAAAAGAAGTATATTTAATGTCAATATAAAAAGAGAAGTGAACATTTTGTGGGAATGAGAAGTAAGGATAGATTCTTTTCTTTTCCAAATTGGCAAAGTAGCAAGTCAATCCAAAAACCTGAAACAGAAATGTTTTGTTAATTGGACAATAAACATCTTGGGTATTACCATTTTTAATGCATTCGGTTGATTGTTGTTCGGATAAATAGTCGCACAAAACACCGTTCTCCATTTCCACCTTTCTATCGAAGATTGAGTACATGTTCAAAGAATCACAAAATGGCGGGATGTTATTGATATCATAGTATTTCCAATCCGGATGATTACGCAATTCCTTTAATAAAAAATTGTCACCTATCTTTTCTAACGCTTTATCAATTATTTGTTGTAATCGGGTCTTTGACAAAGTCATCACTTCTTTGGGCATCACTGTTTTTTCCCCATTAAGTACCATTAATTCTTGTTCTGAAAAGACATATTTGGAACACTTTAGTGATAAAAATAGCATCGGCCAATGGTTACACTTCTTGTGGAAAAAAGATAAGAAACCCTCTTCAGTGGCATCAAAAGGAATAGTATCCACAAAAGGGAAACCGCCATTAATTCTGTATGGAACTCGAGAAACACTCTCACAAACAACCTTTTGCAATTCACATGCCAAAGCCAATAATTCTTGGGCAGACTTTTTGCCACAATTCCTAAATTGGAGAAAGTCTTTTTCGGCAGAATTCAAATATGGTTCAAACTTCTTCCATTGTAGGAATCCATGAGCTTTTGCAATATTGTATGTTCTGACAGACAAACAGCTTAATGATAGTTCATATTGTCTTTGAATAAATTGGACTTCCGAGAGTGATAACTCTTGAATTGCTTTTTGTATTTGAATTGTTTCTACATCATTCTCATTGGTTTTATTCAAAGAAGCATTACTTTTTCTAAGACAACAAACCTCATCAATAATCTTTTGCAATTCAGAAGCCAAGGTTAATAATTCTTGGGCAGACTTTTTTCCACAATTACTATATCGAAGAAAGTCTTCTTCTGTTGAATTCAAATAAGGTTCAAATTTTGTCCATTGAAGTAGTCCATGATTTTTTACAATGCTTTGTGCTCTAACTGACAAGCAGTTTAATAATTGTTCATATTGTCTTTGAATAAATTGGACTTCTGAGAGAGATAACTCTTGAATAGCTTTTTGGCTTTGAATTGCTTCTTTTTTATTCTCATTGGTTCTTTTCGAAGTATTATAATATTCTCGGAGTTGACAAACCATTTTGTGGATTTCTCCCACGGTTTTAAGCCCACAATTTCTAAGTAATAATATCTTTTTGGGGTCAGTGAGAAGAGAAAGGACATCTGTTGCCTTCTCAAATCCTCCAAACTCCAGAATGTGATTTGCCCTCACTGACAAGTTTTTTCGCAATTCTATATAGTATTCTTGCAGGTCATCTCCCATGGCACTCCTTTCTCCTCAATTGTCTTGTTGGGTGTTGGTCGTATTCTTGTTTCAAATGATAAAGTTCGGTACCAGGCGTAATAATGTTATGACGGTAATCGACATAACAACGAAGGAGTTCTCTTACTTCAATATCATTAAATTCAAGTATTGTGTCGTCATTGAATACGTTAGCATGGATAGTAGACAGTACCTTAGTCCATTCAGACTCGGTCAGTTTTCCTTTACACTGAAACCATAAAGTTCTCCAATGTTCAGTGCCACGCCCATTCCGCTCATCAAGCCACTTGAAGAAGAAACGGTATAGTATAATAGTTTCTGGCATTTCAAGCAGTTCCAAAAACTCTTCCTCTTTGTGACCGAAAGCTTCACCGAAAAACTCAGCACCTTTGCCCACCTTTCCCTTCGTACTATTCAATATAGCCTGAACTGCACGAATATATTTTCTATTCCAATGCTCACCAATATAATCACGATTATGGCTATACTCTCCTTGCAAAGGATGGTACTTCATTGGGAAAGAGTAGATACTCACCCCCAATTCTTCGCATAGTTCAACATTTATTTTCAGTCGGCGATAAAGGTCGATGGGTTCATCCTTAAAATTGTAGAGGAGATAATTCGAAAAATCTTTAATTCCAGCGGCGACGCTCCATCGAATTGCATTTTCATAAGCAGGTCGAGTCTTGATATCATCAAATGCAATACGCAATGGACGTATAGCAATAGAAGCCAATAGACGAGCTTTTTCTTCAGTAAAGAGACGTGCGTCTACGCCTTGGTTGAAGTCAACATATCGTTGTTTTAGCCCAGCATTAAAGTGTTTATCGTGATATGGCTTTATTTCCCCATAGGCGGCAAGCAGATTCTCCTTTTTAGAGGTAATCAACTTCTTGATATGGTATTTCTCAAGAATCTTATATACCTCATACGATTCTTCTTTGTTGGTTAACGATTCGTAAAACTCTTTTATCAAGAACTGAGTCTTGCGGATATATGCACGGTCGTTCCAACCGTCACGCAAATTCCTTACGGATATTTCAAGTTGATTGGGCTGTGAAAACTTTGCTCCTCGTACAAAACCACAGGCTTTTATTTCGTTGATTATGTCTTCAAATCGTTCAGAAGCAAGGACGTTATTGTCCATCAGTAGCAAGTCTTTCTGGTCACCATAACGCGCACGGATACCGTTTATTCGGTCGGTCAGAGAGATATAAGGTATATAAACAGGTTCAAGCGTAGGAACTGCGCAGAAAGAACAATGTCGAATACATCCTCTAGACATATAGCCATAGAATGCATTCGACATAGGATACTTATAATCTATTTCATCAAGAATAGAGTAATCTAATGGTAACTCGTCAATAATTTGAGTGTCTCCTTTATCGAAAAGCCCAGGCTTGTTTAGCACACCTACAGAAGGCTTTATCCCCGTAACCTCATACAACTTGTCTGGCTGTATGGAAGCCAATACCCCACCTACATTCAAGTTTTTCTTATTCTTGACAAGAAGCTTTGCAAAGTTGATGGTATCAACAGTAATATCCCAATAGAAGGTAAATAACGTTGTCACACACACTCGGTCCCACTCTGGCTCGGATTTCCAAGTACCTTTCCAATAATAGTTTTTATAATCGTCAAGTTTCTTACGTAATGACATCGCCGATTCAGAATCTTCAACGTTAATACTATCTAATGCATCATGCTTACGAGTTTTAATATAGTCAAAAATTCTATCTTTGCGAATGGTCCAATCAATTGTACTATCAAGTACTTCCAACTCTGCAATACATCTGTCTACTATACGTTCTATCACAAAAGTTGATAAATCCCCCTTATAGAACACAACATCCCAATTGCCAAGATTCTTGTAGTAGGTTGATATTTTCATCAAACCTATAGGAGGAAACTTGTTGGCATAATTTGGTTCTATGAGCAGTACTTTCTTTCTTGTTTTCTTTCTTGTTTTCTTTCTCATCATTCCATCAAAGACTATTCACAGCGATTTCCATAAGTTGAATGATCCTCTTTTTGTCAGATGAAGAACAAACAACAAGCATGGTCTTAAACACTTGCCTCAAGATTGCAATTTGTTCTGTACTATACTTTTTGCCTTCAAGGGAAGACAACATCTCGTCCACCTGAGACTTAGCCTGAGTCTTTGGAGTAGTCCTCAGGAGTTGAGAGCTGGGCTTTATTGGCGACTGTTCTGACGATGGTGTAGAAATGGTTGCTGCCTCTACTAGAATCTCGGGAGAAGGAGTTTTTTGTTTCTCGGGAGAAGGCGTTGGCTTAGTAGGGAGATCCGTTGTTTCAAAGACCATATCGAGTATATCTTGCGACTTCTCCTGTGACATTTTTTGTGGAGCAAGATATTTCTCCACTTCGGCTTTCAATTCAGAGTTAAACTTGTTTTGATAGATGGCTATAATATCATTGATTTCTACTTTCTCATCTTTAGAAACGAGCTTATTGAATTCGTTATAATGTTCTTGTAGTTTGTTTGTCAATGGTCCTGAAGCACTCGAAAAATCAGGATTATTTAGTTTGTCAACAACCTCAGCAATTTTATTTAATGCCGTTTTTAGCTTATTGGCACGATAGTACACTTGGCGCAACGTTTCTGAGAAGTATCGTTTGATTTCTAACATTAATGCTTCTGCTTCTTCACCAGCTGCCAATCCTTGTCTTCCGCTATCAGGGACGATATTGTCGTTGGTGATAAAGATTTCGCCATAAAAATATTTATTACCCCTAGGTTCCTTAAAACATGAATTGAGGAAGTTTTTATCCAACGATATATTGTGTTTACGCAACCGAATACCAGCACAGTTATCCTTCTCTTCATTGATTTGTACAGAAAACTCCGTAACGGCATACCAACCCCACCCAAGCGAACCGTATTTGGGGTGCATAGGAAGCTCAAAATACCGAATCTTCTCAATAGGGTCATCCGTACCAACGATCTTCACACCATAACCCTTCTCTATATCGGAGTATTCATTGAGAGATACTCTTATTTTGTCTATCTTTTTATGTCTCTTTACAAATTCTGCTTGAGGGCAACTGTTTATCAGAGAATTGAAAAGTACGGAATAATCAATAGGAGCATATTCAGTAATATAGTTCTTTATCTCGTCAACATCCAAAAGAATTTCTCGCGAATTGATAACGTTCTTTAGACGGACAATGAAATTATGGTCTTCTTTTATGGCGGGAATAGTCTTCGTAGTGCAGATTATTCTCATTGCATCTTCAGCAGAGATGTCTGCCTTCTTTTTGTCAATCAGACCTCTCAACGCCATCGTGTCAAGAGAGACAATAGTTGAAACCTCTTCTCCCTTATAAGTAGTCTCAAATTCAAGAGCCTCACAATATCCACCACCAGAGAGACGCCCAACTCCGAACTGACCAGCTGTATCTACACCATTCTTTACACTATTGGCAATGTCTGTGAGAATTTTCACAGCTCTATCACTGCGTATACCAGTACCATTATCCTCAATGCAAATATCATTTTTGGTGATACTAATTGACACTCGACCATCTTTCTCCTGAGATAGTATACCATTCTTTACTGCCTCATTAATTGAATCTAGAGCATTCTGGATATACTCTCTGTATATACAGCGAGGATTACTATAAAGCTGTAACATCAGCATCTTTAAGAGATCTATGCCGATGACTGGACTATCTATGTTTTGCATATTATTAGCCATTGGGATATTGTTTATATGTTGGACGAGGGAATCTAATGTTAACTAATGAGCGTAATGCTGGATTAGAGATAATATACTCGCCAGGCGATAAGCGAGTCATCATATTTTGGTACACCTTGGGGATATAGCGATAGTCAGACTTGGACACTTCTATCGCGTTGGTACGTCCATAGGCTTGTGTAGCACAATTGCCCTTCACACGGTCATGAATGGCACTACGGAACTGTTCAACTGAAAAAAGGATAATACCAAGGGAACGACCACGTTCTGCAATATCAAGCAACTGCTGGAGAATAGGAGAACTCTTTGGTACGTCGTTGGATGCATATTTGTTTAACTCATCAACAAACAAGATTACTTTTTCTGGAATATTATCACGTTCTGCACCAAGTTTCATATCATAAATAGCTCGAGCAACACTTCCGAAAACAAAACTCTGAGCGTTATCGTCAAGTCTCGCAATGTCAATTACCATTACTTGCCCAGCCACCAACTCATTGGTTATTTCTTCAGTTAAATCCACTTCGGCTGTAGCATCATTGAGGTTCGTGCCAAAAAGTGGGTTTTGTATTGCTTTATTTACACAACGCTTAAACTTACGCCAGCTTGTTACTTGTATTTCGTTCTTTTTTCCACCATTGGCTTCAGTTTTGGTGCATTCATCAATTTTGTCACGCAGAGTTGTCCAACTATCAACAGCGTTAAATGGTTCTTGCCGATTGATAATGTAGTTTACACAACTTTCGAGTGTTCCAGTAGAGTCATCTTCGTTAGCAAGCAGCAGGTCAATTTTCTCAATACAGTTTTCGTAAATAAATTTATACTTTTTCGCTTTGCCTTTTTTTATTTGATTTATTACATCTTCTGGTTGAGCATAGCTTTGTACATAGGCGGTAGCCTTGTCTTTACTATAGGGGTAATAGTAACGCACATTATTGAAAGGTTGTGTGGACAATCCAAGGTCATGATATATTTTCTTATCTAAGCTTGGAAGTTCTGTGTTTGGTTCATCTATTGCCATTAAATCACGTCCTTTGACATTGAAAAATACAAAGGCAACGGTTTCTCCATTTTCTGTACGAAACTTCTCCTGAATAGCTTTGAGAAGAAACATTGAAAAAGATGTTTTCGCAGCAAGGCCAGAAATACCAGATACGTTTATATGTGCACCATCAGGGCCAAGTAGGAAATGAGAATTTAGTACTACAGGTACTTTAATAGCCGCATCTCCCTGATACATCTGAAGGTATCCACAAACCAAAGGGTTCTGAACATCTTTCTCACTTAGCCCGAGTGCAATTTTGATGTCGTTCTCGTCACAAAGAGATACACGTCGGTCATTCAAAACAGGAGTATAGATATTCTGGGTATTGCACGACACTCGCACCTTCACATAGTTCATCCCCAACCGATTCATATCGCCAATATTATCATCAATAGCACCAAAATCACTTGAAATATAGCTTGTGAAATGGCTTGGAGAATCAGTTACGTGATTTATCTCTTCAATAACACCATAGGTTGTTGAGTCACATTCATGTTCCACTTTTACAATATCGAAAGGACTCAATATTTGACGTTTGTCAGTCCAAAAGAAAAACTCATCTATTGTTGATGGGGCTTTTTCTGTTGCTGATACTTTACCAATAATCTTAGTCATATCAAAATAGATTAAGTATTATATTCTGGTTGATGTAATTTGATTTACAAAATGTCTCGGTTAGAAAGACGGGATAAAGATGGTTCGCCCAACGACTATCATTTCCGTAACAAGTAGGATAGGCTTCGCGGATTAGGTTGGCACTAATGAGGTCTACAAGTTGTGTATCCAATGCACCCCCATTTTCCTCCAACACCATCTCGCACTTCACAACATCGGAGAAATGAGTCTCTCGGAAGTTGCTATTACGTAACCTAAGATACCACATAGCAAATTCAGATTGACTGCTTGATGCCGGGTACCGATAAACTTTGGTTCGTTCAAAAGGCTTCAAGTTAGCAATAGTTTTTGAAAGACGATGTCCCTTGAAGTCGCGTAACAAATCGGGGTTAAACATTTTGGATACTCCCACCACATGCTTATAATTAGAACGAAGCTGGTTCCATTCTGTGGTTGACAAATTTGAATAGCTGGCGTTATACTCTAACGAGCCATCTTTTATAAGGAAATGTTCGTTATCGAGCAAGTTGTGTTTGCATAGTTCAGCAACCATTAACTGCTCTTCATCGGTCATCTCATTTTGAATTTTTGCTGTGCCACTGTTTTTGTATCCATTCTTGTCAGCAGTAATATCCTTAGAACCATCCGTGGGATAAAGCAAGATTTTGTCAATCATGATGCCATGTTCCTGAACAAAAAGATTTTTTGATAGCTCCTCATTTATTTTCTCACAATACATCCGACAAAAGTTCTCTTCTTTGTCGTCATCATAGTTAAAATTTCGAGGTAAGGAGAGCAATGCTTTTCGTGTAATAGAATGGCACTTAAATGTATCTCGGTTCTTTCTCACACAACATCCTACAATAATCTGACCTGCAAGGAATGGGAAGATACGGTTACCTATAGCAATATCATCGACTTTGTACACATGGCGAGAGCCGTCAAGGAAAAAAGAGAAGAGAGGTGTACTGGCCAATTTCATCATTTGCTGGCTAATGGTAACCGTTTCTTTTCGTGAGAGGTCGGTTTCTGCGATACTGGCACTATTAAGAGAGACGGCAGGCCTGTCATCATAATCGAGTGTATCTTGGTCGTTTTGGTCAAGGATAAGTTTCTTCGTTTTATAACAAGAATACTTTCCTTCCCCCTCCTTTTCTATGAAGTCTAATATCTTCATCCGCGCACTTATCCTAACCCCAAGTCTCCAACGGGTGATTGTTCAACAATAAGAAAGGCATGAGACTTATGTGCTCATGTCCGTTTTCACAGAGGTAACGCCAATCACCTTCGAAGGAACGGGTAAAACCATCAGGCTTCTCCATGGAACAAATCTCACGCCTGAGGGTATGCCTCAATGAATGACAGCATACGCAACAAGCAAAAGCAATATGCTCCGTCCTCCTTCATAAAAATTGGCGTATTCCTGTGAAAGGACAGTTAATAGCAATGCTTTCTTCGCATCGTCCAGCATGTCTCTCGCTGGAAAATCGGGTGCAAATATACACATTTTTTTTGATACGTGATGCCTTCGAGATAAAGTTCTTTTTAAATATAACTAAATCAATGGTTTTAAAATAGAAAGTTATGGTTTTTATCATTATGCTCTTCCTTTTTTCTAATCGCCGCCGACACGTTTTGACTCGTGTTGACATAATGACTGGGGGCAGGATGAAGAATCTATGTCAGGTTTTCTTAAAAGGCCTTATTTTCTTCAAAAAGGATTATAGACTCATTGGCTAACATTTCGTCATCATACTCCGGGAGAGAGTGCGACTGAAACATTTCCACAGAAAGGGCGTTCTAATGATGGGGTGGCTATCTCATTCGGCGCGGCACAGCATTGTTTGCTGTTAGGGGATCGGTCAACGGGTTGGGAGGAATTGGGTATGCATAGGAAATACTGGTGCGGAGGGGCGTAGACAGGGGGCGGACGGCAGGGCGAGGAGGGGTACTAGCATGTGTTAATAACTTTTTCCTAGAAAAAATATGACGGAATGAAATAAAGTTGTTATACTTGCACAAATTTTCAAAACAATGAAAGCTAATAGAAATCGCAAAAAGAACTTGATAGTCAGCTACAAGAACCTTTCCGAGGAGTTGAAGGAATTGTTCAAAGAACGCTATCCGGAAGGCTACAACGACTACCTTCAACGTTTCGAAAAGCCTAATGGGGAGGTTATTTTTGTCGCTCCAATGGAGACTGACGACACGGTGTATATGGTGAAATTTGATGTGAAGATCGACACTACTTATACTGACGACGATATTGACAAGGACTATTACGACGAGGAAGTGGAGAAGGCCGACCAGGAGTTTGCCCCACTGCAGGAGGCTATAGACAAGGAGGAGGAGGACCCCTCACATACGGAGCGGGTGGTGCGCCACGGCAACTACGACGACGAACTGGACACCGGCAAGAAGAAGTCGAAGATTGTCCACGGCTCGCTGAGCGCATTGGGCGAAGAGCTGCAGGAGGCTTTTAGCGACGACGGCAGCGACAGCTATGACGAATACCCCGACAAGGATGAGGAGGAGGACGAGGAGGAGGACTTTGAAGAGCCTACCGACGAGGAGCTGATGGATATAGACAGCGAGATATTTGCCAACGCTGAGATACCACCCGAGGAGCTGGCACGCATGGAGGCAGAGAAGGCCGCAGCCGAGGCCGCCAAGCCTAAGAAGGGGCGCCCTCGCAAGAATGCCCAACCCGCCAACGCCGAGCCTGCCACCCCTAAGAAGAAGGGCAGACCACGTAAGGAGTGACGGGATTTGAGAACTTATCGAATTGAGAATTGAGAATTAAGATTTTTGTATCGCCCATTTTTACTCCCAGTTTTTCTCCTACGGGGAATTGAGAATTAGGGCGAGTGTCAAAAAATCTCACCACCTATCTACTTTAAACTCTAAACTTATCGAATTGAGAATTGAGAATTAGGGCGGGTGCCATTATTCTCACAACTCATCTGCTTTCAACCTTCAACTCTAAACTCTCAACTATAAACTCTAAACCCTAAACTTTAAACCCTAAACTTTAAACCCTAAACTCTCAACTCTAAACTCTAAACTATGAACTTATAGACTTGAGATTTGGCTCCGCAAATCATATGTGTCTCTACTAACCTCCTTCTCAACTAACTCTTTAACCCCTTTTTAACTCCCCTTTTACTTTTCGTAGAAGTGCATCTCAGTGAGGTACTGGTAGACGGGGTCGGTGAGGAGGTAGCGGACGTCGTGTCGCTGGCGTATCTGCTCACGGATATAGGTGGATGAGATGTCGATCATGGGTACGTCGACGAGGTTGACGTTGGGGTGCGAGGCATGAGGGCATTCTTGATAGCCGGGGCGTGGATAGACGTAGATTGTGTAGTGGTCGAGGATGTATTGCCAGTTGCGCCACCGTTCGATGGTAGCGAGATTGTCTGACCCCATGATAAGGCTGAACTGTTTGTCGCGATATTGCTCGCCTAGATGGGCGAGGGTGAGGACGGTGTAGGAGGGTATGGGGAGGTGGAACTCCACGTCGCAGGCGCGCATGTGGTAGTTGTCGTGCACGGCACGGCGCACCATCTCGAGTCGCTGTTGGTCGGCAAGGAGGGTGCGGCGTTCTTTGAGGGGGTTCTGGGGTGAGACGACATACCACACTTCGTCGAGGTTGCTGTGGGCCAGCATGGCGTTGCCGATGATGAGGTGCCCCACATGTATGGGGTTGAAGGAGCCGAAGAAGAGACCGATGTTTCGCATGGGATGAAATAGGAAATGCTCTAAAAAATATATAAAGCATGGCTGATTTTTTATAACCCTTCTCCATGTCGCGTCCCTTCGGGACGCTGATAGAGTGATTCTTCTGACACCGCACTGCGCTCCGCTTGTACGGTGTTGTTGAGATTCAGCCTCTTCGAGGCTGTTGAAAAATCAGTCAGATGTTGCATAAGAAACATAGAAAATTGAGAATTGGGAATTGAGAATTGCCGGTGCGGCAGTCTGATTCTCAATTCTCAATTCTCAATTTTCAACTCGATTAATAGTATTTGTATTTGCTGATGATCTGTATGTGGCGGAGGTGGTTGCCTTTGAAGGTGTAGATTTCGCCTACCTCGGCAGCTCCGGCAATGACCTTGAGGACGTTGATTTGGCTGGTGTAGGATTTGGGGTAGCTTTTGAACACCACTTTGAAGACATCCTCTTTGGACATGCCTACATGGACTCCGTTGTCGAGAACGACGGCGCTGTCGGTGATCTTGGCATAGACCATTTCCAGTTTGTCGGTCCAGATGCTGCGATAGACATTGATGTTGGTGCCGTCGAGGCGTTTGAGGGTGTTGACGGCGACAGTCATGGTGTCGTAGAAACGTTTGTAGCCGCTTTCGCGATACCAAAGGAGCTGGCTGTTGGTGATGTATTGTTCAACATTATTCCACTTGCCCAGGGGGTAGATGGGATAGTCGGCGAGGGAGAAGACTGTCATGGTGTCGGCATAGACTTTGACATCTTTGACCTGGTATTCGGGACGGGCATAGGCCAGCATGCGTACGGCTTTAGCCTTGGAGCTAACCTGCTGTGCATTAGCCATAAGAGCCGACAGAAAGAGGGCTGCTATGAGAAGTGTTTTCTTCATGTTGTTATCGTATTTCGATTTGCAAAAGTACGCATTTTTTGGCACATAACGTAAAAAAACATGTTTTATTATTCCGTGGGGTGGAAAAAACTAGCGTATGAGCAGCTGGCGGGTGGCCACGCCGTCGGGGGTGGTGAGGCGGACCAGGTAGAGGCCGGCGGGGAGCTGATGGGTGTCGAGTTGTAGGGTGGCAGCGCCCTGTGCGGTGCGGGTGAGGAGGCAGCGCCCGGCGGCATCGAGGAGGTCGACACGGCAGGCTGAAGATGGTGAGGAGAGCTCGACGGTGGCTACATGGTGGGCGGGGTTGGGGAAGATGCGCATAGCGGTGCTTTCGGCCACCTCGCCGACGCCCAGATGGCTGTCGAGATATTTACCCTGGGCGGCATTGAGCACTGAGCAGTTGTTGACGTCGGAGGGGTCGTAGTTGTAGACGAATGCCACGAGAAGGCAGTTGCGATAGACGAAGTCGTCGGGGAGGGTATAGTCGACGGTGTAAGAGAAGCTGTTCTCGTTGGCAGGGTCGACGACAAGCGGGTCGCCCCACATGTCGGTGATGGCGGCTCGCACGGTGCCCATGTGGACAAAATTGTTAATTCTGCCGCGGTCGTGGTCGGTTTGGGGGCCTACGATGCTGTCTTCGACCACGTAGAGGACCAGACGGGTGCTATCGCCGTATGAGTTGTCGCCAAAACGCCCGGTTACGGTGCCGGAGAGGTGGCGTGTGGCGGGGTCGTAGGCGACGTCGGGGGTATATACCTTGCAGGTGGTGGCAACGCCCTTGGCCTGGGCAATGTAGCCACGTATGTCGGACACCTGGCCAACGCTCATGACGGGAGCAGGCTGGGAGGAGTTGAAATGGGTACGGTCGAACATGACGGCGGGTGCAAAGAGTCCGCCACCGTAGAAGATGGTCATGGAGGTAGCGATGTCGTTGGTGAGGAAGTCGGTGCCGAAGCCTGCATGATGTTTGATCCAGACGACACTGCTGCTTGAGGAGATGGCGGAGGCGATGCGCTCGGCGCCGCTAGGGCACCACTGGCATGCGGCACCGGTGAACTGTTCGATGAGCACCTTGCGGGTAAAGGTCTGCTTGGTGTCCTGCGCCAAGGAGGCGGCAACGAAGATAGTGGACAATAATAGAAGAATGGTAATCTTTTTCATATAGCAAACATTATTATATTTATAAAGCGATTATTCATGGTGCAAAAATACACTTTTTTTTGCATGTGGCGATTTTTTTTTTGCCAAAAGGTGTATTTTGAAAAAAAAAGTGTATTTTTGCAACTTGAATACTCAAACTAGAATAAAACGCATTATTATTATAAACAACTAACAATCAGAGCCGATGAGTCTGATGGCATATAACAAGACAAAAAAAATTGATGAAAAAAATTTTATTAGTAGCACTGGCACTGCTTGTGAGCACTGCATCGTTCGCACAGTTCAGGACTGCACCTCGTGAGGTAGGTGCCCCCATGGCCACTAAGACTCTTGACTTTGGCCAGGCTCACGACTTCACCGTCACCACCATCAACAACCAAAGCATCCATCTGCAGGACTGGCTTGACTCGGGCTATTATGTGCTGCTCGACATTTCGGCTACATGGTGCAGCTGGTGCTGGCGTCTGCATTCGGCCCATGTGCTGGAACAGCTGTATCAGAACTATGGTCCCAACGGTACCGACGAGATGCGTGTGCTGTGGGTTGAAGGCGATGACGAGACTGACCCGTCGCTAATCTATGGTGGCACTGGCAGCCAGGGCAACTGGACCTCGGGTGCCACCTACCCCATCGCCAACGACGACAATATCTCCAGCCTGTATGGCGTCACCGGCTATCCCACTGTGCTGCTCATCTGCCCCAGCGGCTACACCCAGAATGCTTACAGCGTGTGCGACTGGAATGGCAGCCAATTTGTCACCAACACCTCTGTGGCAGCAATCTATGGCCTGCTGAACACCTGCCCCGCTGCCGGCGTGGCTCCCATTGTTGAGATTGATGGTCTGGCCACCGTTGTTGCCAATTCCCCTTCAACTTTCCATGCTTCTTATGCCAGCGTTGACGAAGTGACCTCCGTGACCTGGAGCGTTGACGGTGGTGCCACTCCAAGCACTGGCACTGGCGACGACTTCACCGTGACCTTCCCCAGCGCTGGCAACTACACCGTCAGCCTCTCTGTGACCAACACCACCGGTACCACCACCGAGACCCTCAATGTGCAAGCTATTGAGTGGAACTGGGACAACACCATGACCTACGACTTGACTGAGACCTACCAGAACGCTTTCGGCCTCAACGGTGGCATGATTTGGGGTGCTAAATATCCTGCTGCCTTCATGGCCAACCGCAACTATCTGGAAAAGGTGGAAGCTTACAGCGGCTATGACGGACACTTCACCCTGAGTGTGTATCAGACCACTCCCGGTGCCGACCCCACCAACAACGACATGCTCTATCAGTACACCTATGCCATCTCGGCCGAATCGTACAACACCATGATGATTTATGACCACCTGCAGCTTGACAACACCAAGGACCTTTGGATTGTGCTGTCCTGCACCGACATTGCCTATCCTGCCGCCGTCACCGAATTCAGTGGCGACCCCAATGGTAGCCTCGTATACATCCAAGGTGGTTGGGGCCCCATCTATGATTACGGTGCCGACCCCTGCACATTTATGATTAAGACCACCACCAGCGCCACTGCCCCCGCTTTGGCCGTTGCCATCAACGGTCCTACATCTGGACTTACCAACGACAATATCACCTTCACCGCTGCTGGTGTCTCCACTGCAACCTATAGTTGGGTTATCGATGGCGGCACTCCTGCCACCGCTACTGGCACAAGTGTCACCACCACTTTTGCCACCACTGGCAACCACACTGTGACACTGACCGCCACCCTCGACGGCGAGACCGCCACTGCCACCCACACTATCAATATTATGAACTGCGAAGTTTCCCTGCCCTGGACCTGCGGCTTTGAGACTACTGACAACCTGAACTGCTGGAACTTCATCGACGCTGACGGCGACGGCTACGGCTGGGTGTATGCATCTGAAGCTTTGGGCTCCGGTGCTGGCCATAGTGGTTCTAACTCCTTTGCTTCGGCATCTTACAGAAATGACGTAGGTGTCCTTAATCCTGACAACTATATGATTACCCCCAAAATTACCATCCCCGCCGAAGGTGCAACTATCGAATGGTGGGATTGGGGGCAGGATCCGAATGACTTCGCCGAGCACTATGGTGTGTTTGTCTCTACCACTGGCACTAACGCTGCCGACTTCACCCACACGGTTTATGATGGCACTATCGCCGCTCCTAGAACATGGGTGAAGCACAGCCGCTCTCTGGCTGGTTTCGCCGGACAGGATGTCTACATCGCTTTCCGCCACTATAACATCTCCAACATGTTCTGGCTGCTTATCGACGACATCTCGATTACTGCCGGCAACACCGCCAGCATCTCCGAGGTGGAGAACGCCCACGTATCCCTCTATCCCAACCCCGTGACCAACATCCTCCATATCGATGCCCAGGGTATCCAAGAGGTCAACGTGCTTGATGTGAACGGCCGCACTGTTATGACCGAGCAGAACACCAACCGCATCGACATGAGCAACCTTGCCAACGGTGTGTACTTCGTGCGTGTGATCACCGCCGACGGTGTTTCCACTCAGAAGATTGCCAAAAAGTAAGTAACTTTTCATAATCAATGCCCAGAGAGCCCGCCTAAAAAAACGGGCTCTCTTTATTACCCCACATGGGCCATTCATTCCCCCACTTGGACCATCAAAACCTCATATCAATGAACTACGCCGCACATATTGCCGAACAGCTGGGCCTAGGCCAGCGACAGGTTGAGAAAACCATAGAACTACTAGAACAGGGCGCTACAGTGCCTTTCATAGCCCGCTATCGCAAGGAGGTGACGGGCAGCCTTGACGAGGTGCAGATAGCTGCCATACGCGATATGCTTGCCCGCCTCAAAGAGGTGGACAAACGTCGCGATGCCATCATAGCATCTATCACTGAGCAAGGCAAGCTAACACCCGATTTGGAAAAACAGCTCTTAGCCGCCACCACCATGACGGAGCTGGAGGACCTATACCTACCCTATAAGCCCAAACGGCGCACCCGCGCCATCATGGCTATGGAAAAGGGGCTGGAGCCTCTGGCCAACGAGATACAGAAACAGTATTCCTGCCATCTGGAACAATTGGCGCAGCGGTATGTCAACCCCGAGAAGGGTGTAAACGATGTGGAGGAAGCACTCGCAGGGGCTCGCGACATCATAGCCGAAAGAGTCAGCGAAAATGTGCAGGCACGAAACAAGGTGCGCAACATATTCCGCCGCAGTGCGATGCTTACGTCGAAGGTGGTAAAGAACAAGGAGGAAGAAGGCGGCAAGTATGAGTCGTGGTTTGACTGGAAAGAGAATGCTATGCGGGCTCCCTCACACCGCATCCTGGCCCTGTTTAGGGGTGAGAAAGAGGGGGTGCTAAGGGTGCATGTGCAACCTGAAGATGACAGCAGTGCCTTTGAGGCGTTGGAGCGGCAGTTTGTGAGTGGACGCTTTGATTCGTCGGAGCAGGTGCGATTGGCTGTTCGTGACGGCTACAAGCGACTGTTGATGCCCTCTATCGAGACCGAATACTACAACTTATTGAAGGAAAAGGCGGACAAGGAGGCCATCCGTGTCTTTGCCGAGAACCTAAGGCAACTGCTGCTGGCCTCGCCACTGGGGCAGAAACGCATATTGGCAATCGACCCTGGATTTCGTACGGGTTGCAAGACCGTGTGCCTCGACGCGCAGGGGCAGCTGCTACACAACGAGACCATCTACCCATTCACCTCGGTGCGTGAAGAGCGTGCAGCCATTGCCAAGCTTGAAGCACTGGTGGAGGCTTTCCACATAGAGGCTATAGCCATCGGCAACGGCACCGCAGGCCGCGAGACAGAAGAGGTGGTGAAGCGATGCCACTTTAAAGGAAAACTGATTGCAGTAATGGTGAGCGAGAACGGAGCTTCGGTATATAGTGCATCGGAGGTGGCACGACGCGAGTTTCCGGATTATGATGTGACAGTGCGAGGCGCCGTAAGCATCGGACGCCGACTGATGGACCCCCTGAGCGAGCTGGTGAAGATTGACCCCAAGAGTATCGGCGTGGGGCAGTATCAGCACGATGTGAACCAAACTCTACTGCAAGAAAGTTTGCAAGACGTGGTGGTAAGCTGTGTAAACAGTGTAGGCGTTGAGCTGAACACCGCCAGCCGCGAGCTTCTGAGTTATGTGAGCGGCATAGGCCCGTCGCTTGCCAACAATATCGTAGAATACCGCAATCGCGAGGGAGCATTTCACTCGCGCCAAGAGCTGAAGAAAGTGGAACGCTTGGGCGACAAAGCCTTTGAGCAGTGTGCCGGTTTTCTAAGAGTGCGCGAGAGTGACAACCCGCTAGACCGCAGTGCAGTCCACCCGGAACGGTATGCACTGGTGGAGCGCATGGCTAAGGATGCGGGATCATCAGTTGAGCAGCTGATGCAGCAGAAGGAACTACGTGAGAAGATTGACATCAACAAATACATCAGTTCCGACTGCGGACTACCCACCCTGCAGGACATTATGAAAGAGTTGGACAAGCCAGGGCTTGACCCCCGCGCCCGATTTGAAGTGTTTGAGTTCGACAAGAATGTAACCCGCATTGAAGATCTACAAGAGGGGATGGTTCTGCCCGGTATTGTCACCAACATCACTGCTTTCGGTGCGTTTGTGGATGTAGGTGTGCACCAAGATGGGTTGGTCCATGTCAGCCAGATGGCCAACCGCCGAGTGAATGACCCTGCCGAGGTGGTGCACCTGCACCAACATGTGAGGGTAAAGGTAATCAGCGTAGACTTGCGCCGCAACCGCATATCACTATCGATGAAAGGTATATAAACATCAAACTGCTTCTAAGATTGTAGCAATATCCTCAGTGAATGCAATAAAGCGAGGCAAATCCTCAATATAAGGCTCAGGGTTGTCACGATTGAAACGGACGAGAGTGGTGTGGGGGTAACGCTGTGCCATCTGCTCAAAAGGCAGACGTATGATGCCAGGGGTGTTATAGCCAATGCCAAACTCTAGCAGCAGTAGGTTGCCCTGCGAAGCTTGATGCACAAAATCGGTATACCTGCGTGCCTGACGATGCCAACGAAAATCCTCAACAAAGGTTTCGTCTACCCGTAGATTCAATGTAGTCTCGCTCCCATCGGGCATAGTGGGTAGGGACTTAGTGGGTATACGGCAATCCTCAATCAAAGGCAACACCTGCTCTACCCATTCACGATTGCTTATCAATGTTTTGGGGCTGCCAGACACTGGTTGGAAAAAGCCATAATCGCCTTGAGTGGCGAAGATATTGTCTTGGTTGAAGCCCGCCAGCTCAAACTGGGCATCCACATTGGTTGTGACAACAAAGGCATTGGGGAATAGTCTCTGGAGCTGCTCATACAACGGCAGGGGACCCTTGCTATAGCGACAGAACCAAATGTGTTTTGCCCAATAGGCCCAGTACTCCTCTTTGGTTTCAAAGGGATAGAACCCTGATGAGTAAAGGTCGGTAAAGCCGTAACGCTCAATCCAAGGCGCAAACTGATTACGAAAATCATCTCCTGCATAGTCAAGCCCTGCCGCAGTGGAAAGGCCACTACCCGCACCTATTATGATATTGCCAGACTCATGTATGGCTTGGCGCAATGCATCAAGACGCGCCGAGAAGCTGTTGATAGGTGGCATAGTCTAAATCTTTAAAAACATTGAAAACGACCCGTATTCGTGCACAACGGCAGGTTTCAACGGCTATCTCTGCCGCACGCCGGTTAGGGAAATGGAACTCACCCGTAGAGATGCAACAGAAAGCCACACTACGGCAGCCATGCTCTTCGGCCAATCGCAAACAGGAGCGGTAGCAAGATGCCAGCTGTAGTTCCTGCTCAGCCGTGGGCTGGGATTCCATAACAATGGGGCCCACAGTGTGAAGTACCCAACGTGCCGGCAGGTTGAAACCTGGGGTTATAATGGCATGGCCTGTTTGGAGCGCACCGCCTTGGAGAATGTCGTCACAGGATTGCCGCAGCTGCAATCCAGCTGCAGAGTGGATGGCATTGTCGATACATGAGTGCAGCGGGTGCCAACATCCCAAGCCCTGGCTGTTGGCAGCATTTACGATGGCATCTACTTTAAGCCGTGTGATATCGCCCTGCCACAATAGCCCACTGGTCTCAACCACACCTTTGTCGCTCAACTGGGCTTGCAATTCGGCATCCTGGGCATTCAGGAACTGGTCGCTCAGGGGCTGGGGATGCCAAATATTCATCAACGCCCGAAGCAGCTGCTGCTTCTCACGTAAGGCATTGGGTATCGAGGCTTCGACACCATTTTGCTTCAGAAGATACTGGATGCAGAAGTCAATGTTCTCCAACCTGTTCATAATAGTGTTCTCTATCTACAATAATGTCATGCAAGTTGCTGTAGGCCCAATCCATCAATTGCTGCATGATGGGTAGGAACGACCGCCCACGCTCGGTAAGGGAGTATTCTACACGTGGCGGCATTTCAGCAAAAACAGTGCGCTGCACCAATCCGTCCGCCTCTAATCCTCTAAGGGTCTGTGTGAGCATTTTCTGCGAGCAATCGGTATTCTTTTTCTCAATATCGCGAAAGCGCATAGGGGCGGCCGACTCGCTGAGGGTATAGATTACGGCCAAAGTCCATTTGTTGCCTATGCGTGCCAATATGTTTCGGATAGGACACTCTGGGAATATGGGGTCTTGGATGAAATCTTTTGTCATCTACAATAATGTTTTAGACTTCGTTTTCTCTTAAACAGTTGTGTTTCTCATTGGAGCTATCGACATTGGCCTCCAAAATCAATTGTTATAGGCAGGCGGCAATAGACACCACCTGCCTATTATATGTTTCTAGAGGTTGACCATCTTACCAAGTAAGCGGATCGGACAATATGTTGCCATCGTTCATCGGGCTATCGGCATCGGTGAAAGCATTGGCTTTGTATTGGATGCAGAGCATAGTAAGCGGTTCGGAGCCGGTATTTTTCAAGGCACGACGGCCTTCGGGAGAAACTCTTACAATAGAACCCTCACTGACGGGGAACTGCTCGCCATCCACCTGATAGGTGCCTTTGCCACGCAAGATGATGTATAGTTCTTCATGCGTTTTGTGGGTGTGTAGGAAACCGCTGTCCTGACCGGGCACCAATGTCTGGAACGACAACTCGCTGCCTGTAGCGCCCACCGCCTGTCCAACAAACACCTTGCCTTTAATAACATTCGGTCCCATAGGGAGCTCGTGCTCGATAATTTGGTCAATTGTTCCCACACTAACGGCCGCATAGTTACGACCCGATTTGATTTCTTCAATTGTTCTCATAATTGTATGTTTTAATGTTTTATTTCAATTGCAAAAATACAACCATTTTCAAAACCCCACAAGAAGATACCCTGGAGAAACCTACTTACCTTTTGGTATGTAACATTGTTTCTTCTCGAAACTATTTTGCCATAATTAACATTATTTAGCAACACGCCACACAGCAGCAACACCCTTAAAATAGGATTTAAAATAGTCTAATTTCAGAAAAAGAGCCGCACAAGAGAGTGGTACAATCAACGATAGATGCCTCAGCGCACAATCGAAAGCCTCTGCACAGCAGTCGTACCATCAACAGCGCGCAGAACCACCAAGTAGCACCCTGCGGATAGCATACTCACATCAATAGAGTGGTTGTTAGCGCTAAATCGCCTGCTCATCACTTCACGGCCTGTAGCGTCAAAAAAAATTACAACCCCTTCGCAGCTTGGAAAAGCATCCAAAACACAAACCACCTTATCGTGAGCCGGATTGGGATAGAGGGTGTAAGCGACATTCTCGGTTTGTAGCGACGAAATAGTCATGGTATCTGCAAGAGTGGAAAAAGTGGCCAGTGTCCAGCTGCTCTGTCGAAGGCTATCACATAGCGTTCGCACGTAGAGTAAATATGTCGATCCCTCTTGGAGATTGACGAATTCGACATTCTGTTGATGGGCAACAGTGTCAACGACAGTGTCGGCATTGTGGAGCAGCACTAGTTGGTAGACATCAGTGTCGGAAGAAGAAAAGAGTGCTATCGAGCATTCTGTGAAATCGATGTCGTTTACAACTATACTATCCACCGGAAGACAATCTGCAGCAGGTAGGTCACCCGTGGTAAACGATACCGTTTGGCTCCACTCGGAGTAGACATTGTCGCCACACAGTGCTCTTATATAGAGGTCATAGTCACGATTGTACTCCAAGTCCTGTAGCAATATGGCGGGTGCTTCACAAATAGAGCCCGCACCTGTTCCGAGTGTGAAACCATGCAAGCCATACTCTACCTCCCAATACCGGTTGTTGGCACCTGCCGACCAGCTGATTGCCACATTGTTGCCCTCAACTCGTTGCATAATCCCATCGACCGTGTCGCATGGCAGTGGAGGACAAGAGAGGGTAATGGTATATAAGCGGCTGGTAATGGAGTCCTCTGCCACCACATGCAATACGAACTGCCTTGTCAGCTCATCGGGCTGAATAGTGTCGACTGTTACTGTAGCATCTGCTGCTTGTGCAACATACGAAATTGTTGCACTCTGCAAGGCAAGATAGTCCGACAGTTGACAGACATAATCGAAACTATCGCGCCGGAAGTCGGCAACTGCAGTGCCATTAACTAGCAGGCTGTCCAACCAGGCACTATACACAAACTCAATGTCATCGACCGAAAGCGAGTCATTGGCACTACCTCCACCAGGGGTAGTGTTTGTAGTCATCGACATTAAAACGTAGTTGACCGAGGATGCCCCATTATATTCAAAAGGCACCTTTTGTTGCACCCACGTAGGAGAGGATGAGGAGGTGGTGGTGCGGCCGAACTCAGCCACTGCCCTACCGCGAAACAAGTTGGTAGAGGAGCAGTCGTTAGGGTCGCGAAAGTCGTTATTGCCGTGGAGATATGCCCGGATACTGCCTTGCGAAGAGGCACTGGCAGCATAATACGACACCCATACATACATCGAGTCGGGCGTACCGCTGAATGCATGGCAATAGCTGCCACCCCTGTGGGTATAGTTGTAGTTGCTGGAGTTAGAAGCAGAGGTGCTGCCCACATGTATCTGGCCCGTGGTCATGTTGCCATTGGCCACAATACCCAGCACCGAACGGGAATAGATAGTCAGATAAGAACTGCCTGCCGTACCCGGGCGCCCGCCATGACGGTGATAATGCTGCGCCGTACTTGCTGCCCATGCCCACGAGCCGTCAGCCTGCGGAAAAGAACTCCAATGACTGGGACGAGAGGTAGCTGACGTTCCCTCCCACGACTCAAACCCAGGGTTTGACAACTGATACTGAGCCTTGGCTGCAACAGGCGCAAGCATCAAGGCAGTCAGTGCCACAACAATAAGTAATCTATTGGTCATATATGTATGTTTTGTTAATAGCAATACGTCCTCTCGGACTACCAATACATCGAATAGCCAGACGTTTAGTTAAGCCGAGCGCAGACAAGCCTGCTTGGATGCCGAGGTAAGAAAACGACTGATAATAATCGACCTATACTGAATCACCAATCATCTCGGTCGTAACATGACAAACGGGATGAGTATCTCCTCCATCGAAATGCCCCCATGCTGGAATGTGTTCATATAGTACTGCACATACTGGTTATAATTGTTGGGGTAGACGAAGTAGTCATTTTCATGGCAGAAGATATAGGGCGATGTGACATGCCTTCGAGGTAAGAACAGCTTGGCAGGGTCCTTCACCTCAAACACCTCTTTGGGGTTATAGTCCAACAGACGGCCCTGCTTATACCTCAAATTCACACTCACACTCTGGTCGCCCTTCACTCGAACAGGACGGTCAATGCGCACCGAGCCATGGTCGGTAGTGATGATGATGTTCACATCTTTACCTCCCAACGCCTTGAAGACCTCGGCCAACGGCGAGTGCTCAAACCAGCTCAGCGTCACCGAGCGGTAGGCCTTTTCATCTGCTGCCAACTCACGCACTATATCGCTGTCGGTGCGGGCATGCGATAGCATATCCACAAAGTTGTATATTATCACATTCAGCCTATTCTGCAACAGATTGGAGATATTGTCCACCAACCTCTTACCATACTGAGCATTCAACACCTTGTTGTAGCTGTGCTTGATGTTGAGCCCGTTCCTACGTAGATTCTCGTCCAACAGCTCATTTTCATATTGATTTTTAAAACCCTCCTGGTCTTCGTTCACCCAATACTGGGGATACTTCCGTTCAATCTCTGAAGGCATCAAGCCGCCGAACATGGCATTACGGGCAAACTGCGTAGTAGTGGGTACAATGCTGTAATACAAACCGTCTTCCTCTGTACGAAGATATTGCTCTATAGCTGGCTGCAGAAACTTCCACTGGTCATAGCGAAAATTGTCTATAACGATAAGAAATGTGGGGCGCTCTTCTTTCAGCAGAGGAAACAGCCGCTCGCGCAACACTGTGGGCGACAATGTGGGCTTATCCTCAATGGCATTTCCGCCAATCCAATCCAGATAGTTCTTTTCGTAAAACTTACAAAACAGCTGGTTTGCCTCAGCCTTTTGAGAGATGAAGATTTCGTGGATATTCTCATCCTCCGATGCTGCCAGCTCCAATTCCCAATATACCAACTTGCGATACAATTGCACCCACTCGTTGTGGTCCAGCCTCCCCGACAGCTCCATACCTATCTCACGAAACTGCTGCTGGTAGTTCATTGTCGACCGTTCGCTCTGCAAACGCCGTGCATCAGTATGTTTCTTGATAGCAAGCAATATCTGGTTGGGGTTGACCGGTTTAATAAGATAGTCGCTAATCTTGCCGCCCAAAGCCTCATCCATGATATGTTCCTCTTCGCTCTTGGTAATCATTACCACCGGCACCTGGGGGTGACGGGTCTTAATCTGGCTTAGTGCGTCCAGTCCACTGATGCCAGGCATATTCTCATCTAAGAACACCAAGTCTATATCATTAGGATGCGCCTCCAGCTCGTCGATAGCCTCGCTGCCGCTCATAACAGGAATGACGCTGTAGCCTTTTTCTTTCAAAAAAAGGATATGGGGCTTCAGAAGGTCTATCTCATCGTCGGCCCAAAGAATGGTGATATTATCCATGATAAGCGCTATTTTTTATCAATTCACCAGTATAACGACAGATGGTCACAAATATTGTGCATACAAACAAAGGCACCCCACAAAACAGTGAGGCACCTTTGTCTATTCAAGAAAGCAGAAACGCTTATAGTACCTGTACAGGTTCAATCAGTCCCTTACCAAGCTCGATAGCCTGCTCGTTCTGGGGGATGAGGTTGTGGTGACGCTCGGGGAGCGACTTTTCCAAACCTTTGTGGATAAACTCAGAACCCACGATGGGCTTCAGTTTCAAGAAGCCACCCAGAACCACCATGTTGAACACCTTTGAGATACCCATTTCCTGAGCCTTCTCGGTAGCGGGAATCTTATAGATGTTAATATCCTTACGGGTAGGCTCGTGTGTGATACCATTCGGGTCGTATATCAGCAGACCACCAGGCTTAACCGAACTCTCAAACTTGTCGAGCGACTGCTGGTTGAGCACAATAGCGGTGTCGAACTTGCTGATGATGGGCGAGCTGATGCGCTCGTCGCTGACGATGACGGTGACATTAGCGGTGCCGCCGCGCTGCTCGGGACCGTAGGAGGGCATCCAGAGCACTTCTTTATCTTCCATAACGCCTGAGTAGGCAAGGATCTTACCCATCGAGAGGACACCCTGGCCACCAAAACCGGCGATGATTATTTCTTCTGTCATGATTTTTATTGTTTTTAAGGTCGGACTGGTCTGACTAGGCTTGACAGCTCCGACGATGTTATTTCTTATTGCTTAACAGTTAGAGGAGCGCTGACCACCAAACGGTTTGCATCGATGCCTTCGGCTATCTTGCCGTCCACCTTGATGTCGCCCAGCGGATAGTTCGGGAACATGTTCTCTTCCATCCACTTGTTGGCCTGCACGGGGGTCATCTTCCAACCACTGTTGCAGCTGCTGACGATCTCCACGAAGGCTAGGCCCTTCTTGTCGCGCTGCACCTCGAAAGCCTTGCGGATAGCAGCTTTGGCCTTACGCACATTGGCGGGGGTGTGCACGCTCTGGCGGGTCACATAGTAGGAGCCGGGCAGGGTGGCCAGCAGCTCGGTGATACGCAGGGGATAGCCGTTCAGGTCCACGCGGCGGCCATAAGGAGTCGTTGCCGACTTCATGCCCACCAGGGTGGTAGGAGCCATCTGACCACCTGTCATACCATAGATACCGTTGTTGATAAACACCATCACGATGTTCTCGCCACGGTTGGCAGCATGAATAGTCTCGGCAGTGCCGATAGCGGCCAAGTCGCCATCGCCCTGATAGGTAAACACAAACGTGTCGGGATTCAGACGCTTGATAGCGGTGGCAACTGCTGGAGCACGGCCGTGTGCAGCCTCCTGGAAGTCCACGTCGAAATAGTTATAGGCCAAGACGGAGCATCCCACGGGGGAAACGCCGACGGTCTTATCTTGGATACCCATCTCGTCGATCACCTCGGCGATGATGCGGTGTGCTGTGCCGTGGCCGCAGCCGGGGCAGTAGTGCATTACATTGTCGGTAAGCACCTTTGTTTTGGTGTAAACCAGATTCTCAGGTTTTACTATATCGTTAGCCATTGTAATTCGATTTAAAAGTTACTTGATGATTTTCTGTTCCATAGCTTCGAGGACCTCTTCGGGAGTGGGGATGATACCACCGAAACGGCCGTAGTGCTCGATAGGAATCTGGCAGTTGGAAGCCAGCTTCACATCCTCGACCATCTGACCGGCACTCATCTCTACGCACAGCATACCCTTCACTCTCTTAGCCAGCTCGGCCACCTGCTTGGTGGGGAAAGGATACAGCGTGATAGGACGCAGCAGACCCACCTTCAGGCCCTTCTCACGGGCAATCTGCATGCTCTTCATGCAGATACGCGACGATGTGCCATAAGCCACAAACACATAATCGGCATCCTCGCAGTTCAGCATCTCATAGCGCACATCCTCTTCCTTCATCTGGGCATACTTCTTCTGCAGCTTCTGGTTAAACACCTCCTGGCGCGACGATTCCAGCTCCAACGAGGTGATGATGTTGCGCTCACGGTTGGCAGGCTTGCCCCAGGTGCCCCAAGGAGCCTTCTCCTTGCGCTCCTCGTCAGTCCAACGAGGCACATAGTCGCGCGTATAGCACTTCTCCATGCACTGGCCAATAGCACCGTCGGTGAGAATCAGCACCGGGTTGCGATACTTAAAGGCGATATCCCAAGCGTCAAACACAAAGTCGTACATCTCCTGAACGCTGGCGGGAGCCATCACATACAGCTGATAGTCACCGTGACCGCCACCCTTGGTGCTCTGGAAATAATCGCTCTGGGCAGGCTGGATGGTACCCAGTCCGGGACCGCCGCGCATGGCGTTCATCACCACGCAAGGAATCTCGGCACCGGCCAGATAGGTCAGACCCTCGCACATCAGCGAGATTCCGGGCGACGACGACGAGGTGGCCACCTTCTTACCAGTAGCAGCACCGCCATACACCATATTGATCGATGCCAGCTCCGACTCAGCCTGCAGCACCACCATGCCGGTAGTCTCCCAAGGTTTCTCGGCCATCAGCGTTTCCATAACTTCCGACTGCGGCGTGATAGGATAGCCGAAATAGCCGTCCGTACCGCTGGCAATCATAGCGCGGGCAATAGCCTCATTGCCCTTCATCAGTTTAAGTTCTTTTGCCATGTTATTGTTCCTTTTTTCTTGTTTAACATTTGACTTTGTAGACGGAGATCACACCGTCAGGGCACACGATAGCGCAGCTGGCGCAACCGATGCAGTTCTCGTTTACGACATGGGTGTAGTTATAACCCTTGCCGTTTACATTCTTCGACAACTCGATGCAGTGCATCGGGCATGCTTCTAGGCATACGCCGCAACCCTTGCAATGCTCGGTATCGATAACGATTTGTCCTTTAAATGCCATAATATCAGATTTATAAGATTAATAATTACAATAGTATCTATCCACTTGTAGGATTTGCAAAGATACGACTTTTTTTTAATATATTAAATAAAATATTTTTTTCTCAATAGTTATCTCCACGTATCGCACGTATCACATGTATTAGAATACGTGTAAATACGCGAGATACGTGGAGCCGTCCCTCAATTCTCAATTTCTACCGGCTCCTGCCCAATTCTCAATTCTCAACTTTCAACTTTCAATTTCCCACCACCAGTCTCCTCGAGGCAGTGCCTTGCCACGTATGAGCCCTCACCACATAGCTGCCCGCCGCCCACTGGCTGATGTCCAATTCCAGCTCATTGCCTTGCGCCGTCAGCGACAGCACCTGCCGTCCCTGCGCGTCATACACCTCCACACCCTTCAGTCCGCTGTCGCTCTGCACCCTCACCCTACCCTTGACGGGATTGGGCGTGACAGTGAAGAGGTCTACCTCTCCGTCAGGGGTTGTGATGCCCATGGGGTCTGGGTACCCAAAGAAATGGACAGGCACGCTCCATTCGCTCCACACCAACGTGTCGTATGGGTGGCATACATGGTGGCATCGCGCCCTGATGTAGGCCACATAGGTGGCGGTGGTGTCCCATTCGTCCGTCAACACAAAAGGACTGGCACTGACATCATACATTCTACCAGCGTCGGGCGGCGTGCCTTGCAGACCTATAGACAGTTGATAGTCCTGGTGTTCCGGCTCGAAAGGCCACGAGAACTCCACTCTGCTGCTGTCGAGCGGAACAACCCCTATATCCGGCACAGCGGCACACGTGAGGGTGTCGGGGTTGCACGGAGCTTGGATGATAGGCAGTAGACCCGCCCAATCGCCGAATTGACTTATGTTTGGCACCATTGTCAATTGGTAATTTCCACCATATCTGTCCCAGACACTATACCAAGTTGGATGGGGAAAATTATTGTCACATGTAACTTGTACAAATACCCGATAGGCATAGCCAGTAGAGTCGTTGTCCCAATATTGGTAGGACTGATGCTGCCGACCGTCTACCCCCAACGTATGATAGCCCAGAAGAAAGGTGTCGGTTGCAACAAAGGGGGTGTCGAAGTAGAACTCGTAGGCTGTTGCCGTGTCTATGTATTTAATATTATCATCCATCCCACATTGCGAAGCCTGGAACTCTATATACCGTACGGGCAGCGAGTCGCGCCACCTCATCTTCTTGATGAGGTTGGCTCCGTCACTCCCCTTGCGGGTGAAGAGCATCACGTTAAGGTCACGCTGGGCCGTGTCCTGCCCCCAAAGGGTCATCGCTATGCCATAAATCGTAGTCGGTTTATCAACATAAAATTCGCGGGCGCGGGTCACCTTTGCCGCTTCCGGTTTAGCCTCAAATGCGGCCCACCTGTATCTAACAGTACTATCTGGAAAGAAGATGCGATGACGGAAGTACCCCGAATCCAACGGCATCGCCATGGGCCACTCCATATAGCAGGTATAGGGGTAGCGAACCACCTCTTGGCCGAACCCCGCCGCTGCCACTGCAAGCATCAGGGTTACTAAAACTATTCTTTTCATCTCTTATTGTATTATATATTACCTTCTACCACTCATTTCATTCTGTGATAATGCACTCAATGTCGGTCGTGATGTCGCTAATGGCAGCCTGTTGCGGCACGATTTCGTACTGAGACCAATAATCGGTCCAAGATATATTATCAGAAACACCTGTTAGAGGAGACATAACATAAATTGTGAATCCACGCAAATTGAAGCAGGTTTCGTTATTACCGCTGTTCATAGGCAGGCTCTTGCGCAGCCAGCCGTTTTTGTCCATTGCTACAAAATGCACCCCAAAAGTCTGGTCCATGGGGATGAATATACGGTGGTTGGGGTCTAGGATTGCGTCCGAAGAATAATAGCTCGTGCCCGTAAAGGAATACCACGGGTCGATTTCGATGAGTCCATAGTCATACCCTCCCAAATTCGGCAACTGGTAGTGCAGTGACGACACAAGTTTCTGCTTGTTTCTATTATAAACCATAGCCAAGTCGTCCTGCTTTGTGTCGTCAACAGGGATATATTGGGAGTTGACCATATTCCAGGTAGACAGGTCGATATTCCGCACCCTTATTTCATAATTATTATAATACATATCAGCGAGGGAACACGTTGCCAACGCGATATTGTTGCCTTCCAACGTCTCCCCCTCCAAATTGAAGATAACCTCGTCATTGGGGGCAGCATATCGGCGGGCCGTGCCGTATGTACCAACCATGTTATACTTACCACAACGGTGGATGACGTACTCGTCTGTGCCATATCGGTAGCGTGCAAACGCCACATAGTCGTCGGTCAGCAGCACCTCCGGCAACGGCTCGTTAATTGTGCTGGTGAGGTCTTCTATCACACTAACGGTGAGAATTGAGGGCGAATAAATTGGAAGCGGGACCATGGGCAGGCTGTCGTACTTGATGTGTACCGCCACACAGCCTGTATTAATCCACGTACCCCCTTTGCCTACGGCAGCAATATGTTCGTTGGCATAGTTAATGGGGAGGGTCATGGGCCCGTTCTCCTCTCCATATACCACCAGTTTCTCCAACGAAGAAACACACCTGGGATCTAAGCAATTATACGATACGGCAGCACTGGTAGGCGGGGTGCCGACACTCGTGGCATGCATATACATGTCGTGCAGGTTCGCCACAGCAATGAACCCACACGAGTTTTGTTTGCCACAAAAGTAGAGCAGGTTGCCATACACCTTCATATCCTTCACCTCGTAATCCCACGGAACCGGGATACGACAGGTCGCCACCCCTTCTACCCACAACTCCAAAAAGCTTGACTTGCTGTTCTTGGTATACAACACTTCTGTCCAGCTCGTGTATTCTGGACACGACCTGATGATATGGTTGTCGCAGCCCGTATTCGCGAAATAACTGACGTATTGTTGAGCCTGAATGGCAGTACACGAAGCCAAAACAGTCAACACAAGTATTAATAAAATTCTTTTCAATGCAACTTATTATTTATATTGTTATTGTATTTCTAACATCCATAGGTACATAACCCGCCCTCACATCACCAACGAAACAGCGTGCAAAAATACATTTTTTTTTCAACTTGGCAAAAAAAATCAAGTAAAAGTAAAAAATTAACATACAATAAGGAGTTAAAGTGAAAGTTAAAATGGACAATAGGATAATGTGCCAGCGGCACAGATAACATCCGCTTTTTTAACGTGTTTTCCCTAGCCAATTCGTATTTCTTTTGCGATTGAAAAAGTACGCAAACCAGGGCAAACGCATGAAATTTTTAAAAATCACCACGATGTTAACAGGTTTGCCCAAGTTGTTAACAGGTGCTCCCGCGTTGGATTGAAGAAAAAGCACGATATGAACAATTTTCTGTGCCATGTGTTGATAATTATTTGTGTGTCAATATGTAATATATCACAACGGCAGACGTTATACTTCCATAACCGACCCAAGATGATATGGCAAGTTTATACGAGACAGCAGCACGGCTGCACGACCCCCGAGTGAAGGGAAGGA
>JAFRRK010000010.1 GCA_017428115.1 Bacteroidales bacterium
ATAGCAAAATTATTGAAATCAGACTGTATTGAGACTATTTTTACCATGATTTATAACAAAGGTCATGGATATAACATCTTGTTTCTAAATGTAATGAAAAATATTTTAAAAAAAATTTGGTGGTTTATATAGTATCTTCGACATTACCTTCTAACAGGTTTCTTATAGAGTCTGAATGGTTATCTCTAACTATTTTTTGTAGATTACCAATGTATTGATACGGTGGGACATTCGGCCCCAACACCAAAAATGCACCAGCATGTCCTTCTATGTGTTGTGCAAACTCCAAATCCGTACCTCTAAAGCCAACCAAACAATATTGGGGATTATCTCTTAAGGAATACTGCCATATACAGACGAGTTCAGTGGAAAAGCCCTTGTTTTTGATGAGCTCTCCATATGTTGTGTTTCCCCATTCTCTAAAATCATGTAAGTGTTTGGGAGTAGTAAAACAGTACAAGTATTCTCCTTTGCGAGGGATGCCCCTGCTATTGTTAAATTTAAGGATAATCTCTCCATCCGCAAATTTAACAAATTGAGCAACAAATAATTCTTCTTTGTCATTCAACAGATATGAGGCAGAAGTGTCCAACTTGTGTTGGAAAGCATCTGTCTGAGCTTGAAGTTCTTCTTCAAGGAATAAGTAGTGTTCTTTACGTGTATATATCATAATGCTACCCTATCATCCAAATCACTATTATCTGCATTATTATCACTAAACAGATAATCATTCAAATTATCTGCTCGATGTTTGTTGGGATTTAGTGTGACCAAATCTAGCTTGACTTTGTTGAAATAATGAAGGACTTCCATGATTTTATGAATTCTGTCATCCATCATTAGATTAACTGTATCGAAAGATAACGTCAATTTATCTTGATATGTAAATAATTCGTGTGCTTTTATAGGAGCGACTACACCTTCACCAAAATGAAGCCATAACATCGAGTTCGGCTTAAAGAGTTGTTGCCATTCATCAGGATTAATCCAAACTCTATGCTCTTGATTTTTGCAACTTTTTACCACTAATGGGTAGTTAACATCATTTCTGACAACCCCATGTATAACAGAATACTCCGAATCTGCTTTGGAAACATCAAAACCTTCTTTTTCGAGTTTTTGGAACACAAGCTGTTTAGCTTCGTTACTTTCTGCTATTTGCTGGACAGTTGCAACTTCACTGCCATTTAATCCTATACCAAATGTAACATCATCTCCACTTATTGATATTCCAAGTTCGGCCAACCTCTTTTTAAGGATTTCATTTTCGGTTTCTAGTGCTTTTACTTTTGATGACAATACACTTATTTCAGCACTGTTCTCAATAATTGCCGTTAATTCTTCCTCCGATAGTTGAGTACTGACAGCCATCATCAATTCACGCTTTTCCTTCTTCCACACAACATTCATCAAAACCTTCTCCTTAGTAGGGAAGACTCTTGGGAAGTTCTCTTCAAATAAGCCTTTGTGCTTATCGCCCCATTTTTCGATGAGCATTTGGGAAGCTGTAATATAATTTTCATCCTCCCACTTGGCAGGTATTTGATATAACCTATCTATTGACTCGTCAATCAAATTATAAGCGTATTTTTCATTAAGAACTTTTTCAAGTTTTATAAATACACGCTTATCAACAAGCTGACTACGAAGATCAACGACATTGTCGTCAACTTTAGACAGATTGTTGATGATAGTCTTTAAGTCGTCATTAATATCGCCTTCTTCTTTATAAAGGTCATCTTTGCTTCGTAGATCCCCATTTTGATTCGGGATAATTTTGTGGCTATCAAAGTTGATATCTGCATACTCTTGATATGCATAATATGAGTTTAATAGTTGGATGACATCGGATTCACCTTTCTTCAAAAATGCACACAGTTCTGTTATCGTACTGAACTCCTCTATTTTTTCCCAAATCTTACAAGCAGTATAGAAACTTATTTTATCCCATAGATTTTTGTTCTCAAATTTTACATATCCAATAAGACATCCTGCAAGACCAAAAGCCTGAGCTATTGAGAGCAAGGAGGATTGGTTTTGGTACAAATTAGTTTCTTTATTTTCTGGCAGCAACCTAATCATATATGATGCAATCCCATAAAGTATATCTTTAGAATATTTGTGGTATGACCCATTAAACTCATTACCTAAATACTTATTAGAAGATTCGGTAGCAGCATCATTAAGTTCTGAAGCAAAAGATGAGATAGTTTTCTTCTGGACTACGGCAAAATCAGATGCCACAATATCCTCATGAAGAAGGATATCCTTATAGTTAATCCCAATAGTGTCAAAGATGCTGTCTTTCAATTCTTCAGGAACCCCAGAATCTTCATACAAGTCCTTTTGACAACAGAAAGTGCCATTTTGGTTGGGAAGTACAGCATATATGTTCAGCTTGTCCGTCTTGACATTTAGGGACTTTATTGTGGAATTCAGCCATTTTGCATCAAGTCCTTCAGGAAGTTTTGACAAACAGCCAAGGGTATTTAACGAATTTAGAATATTCGTTACCAACCACTCATCAGTCTCTTTCCATGCTCCCTCTAACAGGTTGTTGTCACAAGATACAGTTGCATCGTTCAATTGATAAAGAGCCTTGCAAATCTCAAAGAATTCTTTTCTGCGGCTCAAAAACTCTGGTTTGTATTTCTGTGCATCATCAGGAACAACTGATAACAAGGGAAGAAGCTTGTTTACTTTATGCAGTTCTTTTTCATCGTCAATGATAGCTTTAGCTAACTTGTTTATATCAGCACTATAGCTCTGCGAGTTGTATTTTGAATCAAAAGATACGCTTGTTATTTCTTCGTGAAGTAAAGTAGGCTTAACATCTTTTCCGAGAGAAGACAGAAGCCCAATTACAAAAGTGTTAATGTGCTCTCCTTGTTTGAAGTCCTCTTGGCCCTTCTTAAGAAGGTCGCCATTCATATTAGGCAGAAGAGCGTGTTCCTTAAGGAACAGCTCATTATACACTAATACATGAGCCAAGAAGTCATTGTACCAAACAGCTAACTCTGTTCCGGTTAAATCGATTGTTGTCCAATTAGCCTTCTGCTCAATCTCGCTACATAATGTTTCTGTGCTCCAAATGGAGAGTCCATCCTTCCAAAGATATTCAGACCATTCGTGATTATTGTTAATCAACTTTGCTGGATAAACGGACTTTAGGAGGTTGTAAATCTTGTCTTCGTCCTTCTGCACTAGCTCTTTAACAATAATACATTCACCCAACTTCATGTAGCCAGAGCCATCTTGGGCTTCAGCTACAGGGTATTGCATAAGTATCTCGCGATACTTATCAATGACATTTGGCTTATACCAATCATGATCAAGTTTCTCATGTTTTTTTGTCCTGTCCAATCCATTCGCAAGGTAGTACAATCTCCCGAATTGATTGTCCGTAAGGTATTTAACGAGTTTAGTGTATAGTGGGAAAACTTGTTCGTAAATAGCTCTGTTTATGCCATTTTCCGTAATAACATCTTTCTCCTCATTCCAAGTTATACCAGATAAGTAAAGAGATTGTCGCTCTGGGTCTGGTTCGAAGTCGGGACTATTAATGATAAGAGGTTCGTTGAGTTGTGCTTCTATCCCAACAAGAGGCATTACACAGAAGAAAGATGTTTTATTCTCATTTGTCACCAATTTATTCTCGGAATCGATTTCAATTGCTGCATCAATACGTATATTTCTTACTGCTCTATAACGATTAGATAGTTCTTCGTTATAGCCAGAATAAGAAGTGTGAATAAATCGACGAGTTATTGATGTGTCACCAGATATTATAAACTCCGATAGTATAATGTCATCCATCAGGCATACCGTCGGTTTCCTGACAATTGTTGTGATCTTCCCATTGTCATCCAAGACAACGGAAGATAGTTCTTTACAGAAAAGCATTGTTTGTGCAATATTTTCATGGAAATTTTCTATTCCCAATTTGATAGCCTTTCTGCCAGTTTCTGATGAAACTCTATATGTGAACGTTGTCCATTCAAATGTTTCTTTATAGAACACATTAGAATCTCTCATTTTCTCTAAACCGTTTAATAACTCGGAATCAGTAAGTCCATCTCGGTACATTGTTACCGAGAATCCGCATAACCCTTCATTGGTATACATGTTACTTTCTACATTAACCACTTTTGATAGACAGTGTGTTGTAAGAAATCCTGTACCAAATCTTCCAGTGCTTTCTTGGTTCTCCTTATCATCACTATATTTATAGAGAAGGCCTAGTCGAGCATCTGCAGTAAATGGATTCCCATTATGTCTGAAACGAACAGTGTCACCTTCAATCTCAATTTTAACATCAATACTGCTTCTACTAGGGTCTTTGGCTATTGTGTCCTTGGCATTCTGGATTAATTCCCAAACCCATCGTTTACAATCATTATCTGAAGGATTGTTTAATTGACTTAATCTATTTTTGACTGCAGATAAATACATTTTATCAACGAGTCTTTGTTGTGCCCTTGAATCTTCCTTTGGTGCTTGTATTATTGTTTTTTCGCTCATTTTGTTCCATTTTTGATTTATGCTAAAACCTGTTATCTTATTGGAAAATACAATCCTTATGGGTGGTTCTTTTGTGGATGCCAATCATCGTAAAGCCCCCCATTTTCGTTTGGTGCTTCATTCCAATATCAATACAAATAGTCTAATATTGTTTTTAGAACGAGTTTGATACTCTTCAATTATTTCATCTGACTTATTCATTGATATATACTTCTATTTCTCGGTTTTATCCCATTTCAAAAAATCTTCAATACTCATAGATTAGTTTTTTGTTGCTAACGAGCAAATACTTGATATCCAGATCCCATAATCTTGATATCTTGTCATGCGTCTGCAAGTCAGGTTGCACTGTGTTTTGACACCACTTACTGACCGAGCAAGTAGACATTCCCAACTGCTCAGCCAACCATTTGCCCGTCTTGTTTTGTTCAACAAGAACTACTTTCAATCTGTTGAGATTAGTTGTACTCATATAAGTTAAACTTCTGGTCAAAAATATAAAATCAATAATTTATTAACGACGGTATCATAAAAATAGTATGCATTACTCTCATCTTTTTTGAATTAAATTGTTCATTATGAGAAAAATCTCATTGTGTCAATTGGAAATGAAGACAATAGTTGAAGAAACAAAAAAACACCTCAAAATGAGATGGTTCCTGTATTCATATTATCTTCAATTTCGGGGTTCAATCCGATGGGAACATTCTCCTTAATTTACGAAGGGTATTGATTGCTCGCCCAGTACGTGACCATACTCGACGAAGGGATAGACCATCCACCAACATCTCAATCTCTCCTCCGTATTCCATTAGATAATCCACTTTGCACTTTGTACGTCCCATATCATCCTCCTTTCTATGCTACATCTACAAACTTTTTCTTCATTCTCTGCACGGTGCTGATGCCCACACCCTCGTTCTTTGCAATCATACGAATTGGATACCCTTTCCGTAGTTGCTTGATGACACCGGCATAATCCTCTTGAAGTTTTTCATCCGACTTTCTATAACCTTCCTTACGACCGACCTTTCCACCTTCGGCGATGTACTTCTCCTTGCCAGAATTGATTCGGAACTTGATGTTCTTTCGTTCCATCTCTGCACCGGTACCAAGTACGGCGATAAAGATGGTGAGAAAGGGATGAAGCCTCCCATCCGTGTTAAAAATGCCCAACTGTTCTTTCTGAAAAATATGGCCAAACTATGGCCAAAAATGGGATATAAAAGAAAAAAGATTTTGCATTTTTACTCATTTTGAGTTACTTGCAAAATCTCTTTGGTGCCCGGAACAGGACTTGAACCTGCACTCCTTTCGGAACACGCACCTGAAACGTGCGCGTCTACCAATTCCGCCACCCGGGCATCTGGTAGCGTTCCATCTCTCGGAACTTGGTGGTAAAAAAAGCAACTTGCGTTGCTTTTTTGTGCCCAGGACAAGACTTGAACTTGCACCGCCCTACGGCGACTACCCCCTCAAAGTAGCGTGTCTACCAATTCCACCACCTGGGCTTGCTATCTCTTGAAATCGGGTGCAAAAGTACTAACTTTTTTTGATATGGACAAAAAAAAACATACTTTTTTTCTTCGATAGTTGGCAATCTGTTGTATTATAGATTGTAGCTGATTTGTTTTTTATGGTTGTTATGTGTCTTACTGCTTGACAAAAATGCCTTTTAAATGGGGAAAAAATGAAAAATGGGGACTCTTTGTGACGGTGTGCTGATAAGGAAAATCCCCCTGTCCAGGGTGGCTGGGCAGGGGGATATGGGGTGGGGGAGGGGTGGCTACTCATCCTCTTCCTCCTCTTCGTCGTATGATTCGCCTGAGAAGCCGGCGAGGAAGCTTTGTATCTCGTTGCGAGAATTGGTAAGGGAGTAGGAGAAGTTGTCCATCACACGCTTGTCCTTTTTGAGCCCCACCAGCTTGTCGTTCCATTCGCCCACGCTGCTGTTGATGCTCAGGTGGTGGGTCTTGTATTCGTATTTGAAGTAGTACCAGTGGTCGTTGGCCACTTGGATGTAGAGCACGAGGTATGTCTCGCTGCCTTTCTTAAACAGCTGTGCCTTGACGCGTACGTTGACGTGCAGCTGCTGCTTGCCCACATTGCAGATTGCCGTGGTGCCGCTGGCATGATAGCCCTGCGTGGGCGAATATTGCCAACGGAGTCCTTCGAACATGATGGTGTTGTCGAGGCATCCTTCAAGCTTATCGAAAGCACCTGTGCTTAGGTAGGTTTGGTAGGCCAGTTCGCCATTGGGGTCGCCCATGTCATAGTTAAGGGCACGGTCGAGGAGGTCGTTGTCGCGGTCGGCGGCGGTGGGACGCAGGTCGTTCTCAATCTGTTTGGCCATCTGGGTGATAAGGCCGTTGTCGATGGGGAAGGTGATGCCGAAGATGGTGTTCATCAGGAAATCGTTCTCGTTTTGTGGGTCGTGGTATACGGTGCCGTATGAGCGAACAACAACTGGGCCGTCACCGATGCCGAAGTCGATGGGGCCTTCGCCTTCAACTACACAATTGTCGGTGTGGAGAGTGAGAAAACGGTCTATTAGTTCCTTGTCGTCAAGCTTTTCTTGCGAGGTGATGGTATAGGTGTTTGCTCCCTCGTCGTAGTGTAGCAGGCCGTGGCTGCTGAGCAGTTCGATGCCGGGCTGTTGTTTGACTAAGAAGGCTGCGGTAGGCTTGAGGCCCATTTGGGCCAGATGGATAGAAGCGCTGATGGGGTTGCCTTTCCAGTCGACAGGATTCTCGGGCACCGTAACGCGGATGTTTTCTGGGTCGAGGTAGTCGGCATAGGCTAGTAGGCCTAGCTGGTCGGCAGGGGCGCACTTGTGTAATAGACGTACGCCGCCGTCGAAGTGGTAGAATCGGTGTTCTCCGTCAATGCGCACTTTGCCAGCAAAGCCAAAAGCCTCGGAGAGGGTGAAGTTGGCAGTGTCGGCAATGGTGCCGTTGGCTACACTGATGCCCTGTGGGTTGGGTGATATTTCGGTCATGTATATGGGCTGTTTTCTCTCGTCAAGGCCAACGTAGTCGATATAACCTTTTCCGCCATACTGCTGTCCATTTTTGACCATGAGGTCGCAGTTGTAGAAGAGATGGAAGCCGCTGTCACGAGGGAATAGCAGTTGCCCACCTTGTATAAGACTCATGTCGCCGCCTTTGCTGATGTGCAGTGAGTCGCCAGAAGGGGCGATAAGTGCGTCGGCAATAGGCAGTGCGTAGACGTTGTGGTTTGACAGTTCGAGGTTGTCGTATTGGTAGGTGCTATTGATGGCACAGAAACGGATCTCCTTGAGTTTGGGGTCAGTGCTTTCAAATCGTGCGCCGGGCATTTGGTTGAGCCGTTTGGCACGGTCGCGCAGAGGCACGGCTTCCATGCCGCCCGTTTCCATGCTTTTGCTGTTGTCGAGGGCGAGGAATTTGTGGTCCCAATTCCAGGTGTATTGGTCGACCCAAGCGGCATATCCTAAGGCTGGTAGCAGGGTGCGTTCAAGTTCGGCGTTGGAGGTGAACTGGCCGGTATGCTCTTCGTAGTCGACATGTGAACGCATGTTGTTGGCTTGGAAGGCCACATTGTTGTACTTGGTAGACATCAGGGTGAAATCGGTCTGTGCGGCATTCATCTCAAGGGTCTTAAAATCGAATTGTTTCGATTTCAGGGTGCCTTCGTACAGGGTGGCAGTACCGTAGCCAGTGGCACCCTTTGGCTGCATGGTGAAGCGTCCTGCCAGTTGAGTGACGCCATGGTACATCTGGAAAGGAGTGCCGTTTCGCAATTGGGATACGGTCATGGAGTCTTGGTAAGGATACCAGCGGATGAGTGTCTTGCCATTGCGGCAGTCGGGATAGTTATCCTCCTCCTTGACGTAGAAGGTATCGGTTTGTGCCATCATTGAGTCGGGCATGAAGAGGTATTTGTCGGTGATGGCGGTGGCGGTAAGATATTCTAGAGTCCCTTCGCCGCGAAGGCCGCGATAACTGAGGTCGACAGTCTTGTAGAATGTGCCTCTGCCACCGTATGTGGGGTAGCCGCCAGAGGGGACACTGGAGATGAATCCCAATGAGTAGTCGCGTTGCACTTTCAGTGGTTCCTGGATTTCGGGGAAAATGCCCGCAGAGGTTAGTGCGCCTAGGAATTCGAGGCTGTCGGTCTTGAAGTCGGTGAGCTGCTTGATGACAAAGGGATAGAGAGAATAGTAGAAGTCGTTGCGGTTATACACTCCGTTGAAAATAAAGGGTCGGTCGTAGTAGACGTAGCTGGGCTGCACACTGTTGAAGATGGGGTAGTCCTTGTTTTTCTTAAGTCCGCAGTGATTGTCGGGCTTGTCGACCTGGATGTCGCCTACAAGGTTGAAGAGCGGAGTGCGAACCATCACCTCTTTGTTGGGGTCGGAGAAGCTGGTCACATAAAAACGGATAGAGTCAATTTGGGGCAGGTCGAATTTGAAGTCGTCGTAGAAAAACGAGGCGTCTGTGACATTCATTTCAAACCGGCCCACATTGATGAAGCCCGAGAACAATATGTCGCGATTGCGTTTCACCACAATGTCGCCACCGTAGGGTTTCACCACCACCAGCTGGCTGTCGCTGACCACGAATTTTTTGATGCCATGTACACGTAGGTCTAAGGTCGAGAGTTCGAGTTCGGCATTGTTGTCGGTTGTCTCTGATTGGAGGGTGAGCGCATCATAGTCGTGCCCTTGTTGTTTGACGATAGCCTTATAGAAGCCTATCAGCTTGTCGTGAACATGAATGCGTTTTGTACCCTCGTCGTAGGAAACAAGGCCTGCTTTGGATAGGCCGTGAACCATCAGCTTAGTCTGGCTTTCATCCATGCGGATGGCGTTCTGAAAGGCCACCAGCGAGAAATCCTGTTTCATGTCGTGTGCCTTCATATATTTATACACTCTCACCACGGGGCTTTCACGGTCTATTCCCTGCACCTCAATAGACTTTTGCAGCGAGTAGTAGCGGTTTGACTCAAAGGTGACGAAAGTTTGGGTGTTGTTCTGAGCCACCATATTGAATTCAATAATATCTTTGTCGATTAACCAGTTGATGTTTTCGCAATAGATGTCTAGTTGGTGGTAGCTGTCGGTGTAGGGGCTGTAATAGTTGCGCTTGGTGTTGTTGATCATATTCACCTTGTTGTCGGCCGTAGTGTAGCGTACCAATACACCGGTATTGCATATCGAGTCGTCGCCGATGAACATCTTTACTGAAGCACGTTCAGAGGTGAGCATGTGGGGCAGCACGGCAAATTTGGTGGCAGTCACCACCAAAAAACGCTTCCCCTCGCGATAGAATATCATAGAGGCCGGGTTTTTCTCGTCGTTGGTCACAAAACGTGATCCGTACATCATAAAGTTGCCTTCGAAATCCACCCCGGGGAGCACATCTTTCAGTTGGAAATCCTTCTGATAGGAGCGGAATTTGGGAAATGTGTATTTGTCCGCCTCGGTCTTAGTGCTCAGAGCCTCCTCCACAGTACCTTTAATAGGGGTTTTGAAGTAGTTGCTATTGATAAACGTTACCGAGTCGGCCGTGAACTTTGGCAACTTTACATTTGCGGAATAGTCTGCCAGGTCGGCATGGCATGAGCCAGCGTCCACGCCACAGCGTTCCCACGTCAGGCGGCCGCCCTTGCCCTCCCAAGTCTCTGTAAGGAAGTAGTAGGTGCCCGTGGTACCATAGATGGTGTTTTGGTCGGCATTGTTGCCCGTGCCTGAGATGTAGGTGAGGTCCACCGAGCCTTTGAAAATGGTGCGGATATCGTTGCGCAGTGCCTCCAGTTGGAACGAGGTGCCTGGCTGTGTTTTCCATACTGATGATTTTGAGCGGTAGAGGGTGCGGCTCTCAAGTAGGGATGAGGTATATTCGATGAATCCGGTTATCTCCTTCTTCTTGTTTGTGATGGTCATAATGGCGTTTGTGGCGTTCAGCCACTCGTCGAAGATGGTGGTAGACATTCGGGAATTGTGATAAGCTACCAGCGTACTTGTTAGGTTCTCAAAGTCGGGATTAGGCTCCATCTTAGTCTTTCGGGCAGTGTTGTAAAGGTCTGTCACTTGCTGCTGCCTCTTGCTGTCGAGTGAACGGTATACTTCCTCAAATGATGCTACCAATTGAGCATTTGCTGTTAGTTTTTCCTCTGCTTTGCTATTTCCGTTGAGGTAGCGCAACAGCTGCGACGGAAGTGAATCCGTTTCAAAAACCACTTTTACTTTGGTTGGACGTGTCTGTGCCCCAACTGTTTGGTATAGCATAATCAGCAGGGCAAAAGATAATAGATAAGGAATGAATCGTTTCATATGTGCATATTATTTCACGCTGCAAAAATAATTCTTTTTGTTTGGTTAGATAACGTCCAAATGCCTTTTTTATTAGTGTTCCTTTGTTAATAATTATTATAGTGCATATTTTTCCTTCCAATCAAGAAAAAAGTTGTATTTTTGCAATCCACATTGAGTAGTCCCATTCCCATCAATGGGATGTTTCACAGTGTGTTATGTATGTTTCACCCGGTCGGATGGGAGGCCACAGAACAAAAAATCTCACACATGGATTATAAAAATGTGCAACCGTTAGCAGATTTTGACTGGGATGCTATCGATGACAAAAAAGAAACCAGTAACGAACAATCTCAGAAATTAGCTGAGCAGTATGAGCAGACTTTCAACGCCTTCACCGAACAGGAGGTTATCGAAGGTACCATTGTCAGCATTACCGACCGTGAGGCAGTTGTGAACATTGGTTTCAAGAGCGACGGTGTCATCCCCGCTTCCGAACTGCGCTACAACCCCGACTTTAAGGCGGGCGACAAAATCGAAGTCTACGTAGAAAGCCAGGAGGATGCCAATGGCCAGCTCCTTCTCAGCCACAAGAAAGCCCGCATCCTCAAATCATGGGAGCGTGTCAATCAGGCATACGAGAATCAAGAAATCATCACCGGATATGTCAAGAGTCGCACCAAGGGTGGTCTCATTGTCACCGTGTTCGACAATATCGAGGCCTTCCTGCCCGGTTCGCAGATTGATGTCAAGCCCATTCGCGACTATGATGTGTTCGTCGACAAGACCATGGAGTTCAAGGTCGTGAAGATCAATCATGAATACAAGAATGTTGTTGTCAGCCACAAGGCCCTTATCGAAGACGAAATCGAGGCTCAGAAAGCCGAGATTATCAGCCATCTTGAAAAAGGTCAGGTGCTGGAAGGCACTGTCAAGAACATCACCCCCTATGGCGTGTTCATCGACTTGGGTGGCGTTGACGGCCTAGTGCACATCACCGACCTCAGCTGGGGTCGTGTGTCTGATCCTAAGGATATTGTTGAGCTTGACCAGAAAATCAATGTCGTTATCCTCGACTTCGATGAGGCCAAGCATCGTATTGCCCTCGGCCTCAAGCAGCTCACTCCTCACCCCTGGGATGCCCTCGATCCCAACCTCAAGGAAGGCGACCATGTGAAGGGTAAAGTGGTTGTCATTGCCGACTATGGCGCATTTGTCGAGGTTGTCCCCGGTGTCGAAGGCCTCATCCATGTCAGCGAGATGAGCTGGAGCCAGCATCTGCGCAGCGCTCAAGATTTCTTGAAAGTGGGTCAAGAGGTAGAGGCCGTTGTCCTCTCTCTCGATCGCGAGCAGCGTAAGATGAGCCTGGGCCTCAAACAGCTCATGCCCGACCCGTGGCTGACCATTGCAGAGAAGTATCCCGTGGGTAGCAAACACACTGCCACCGTGCGCAATTTCACCAACTTTGGTATCTTCGTGGAACTCGAAGAGGGCGTTGACGGCCTCATCCACATAAGTGACCTCAGCTGGAGCAAGAAAATTAAACACCCCGCTGAATTCACTAAGATTGGTGACAGCATTGAGGTCGTAGTGCTCGAAGTCGATGCCGAAAATCGCCGTCTCAGCTTGGGCCACAAGCAGCTCGAAGAGAATCCTTGGGATGTCTATGAGTCGCTCTTCACCGTCGGCAGTGTCCACCAGGGTACCGTCGCCAGCATCAGCGACAAGGGCGCTACCATCACCCTGCCCTATGGTGTAGAGGGTTTCGCTCCTATGCGTCACCTTGAGAAAGAAGACAAGACCAAAGCCCGTCAGGGTGAGACCCTCGACTTCAAGGTCATTGAATTCTCCAAGGAAAACAAGAAAATCATTGTCTCGCACACCCGTATCCTTCACGATGCTATCGAAGGCGAGCGCGCCAAGAACGAGACCGACGAGGCCAAGAAAGACCGCGCCACCAAGAAGACTGTCAAGAAAATCAATGAGACTCTTGAGAAGACCACTCTTGGCGACCTGAGTGTACTGGCCAACCTTAAGGAAGAAATTGAGAAAGAGCAGAAAGGTGAATAAACCTCTCTATCTCTAATTGAATCATCCTGTTAATTGCTAGAGCCGAAGCCTCGTTGCTTCGGCTTTTTTTGTCTCCTGATGGAGGTTATCCGCCCCCTTCAACCCTTAATTGAGCAATGCGCATACGGTGGGGATGCCTTAGAAGAAAGAGCCGGGAGTTAAGAGACAAGAAGTAGGGCTTTGGCCGAAAAAAACATCGCTCATAGCTCGTACATCTTACTTCCCTCATGCTTCCCTCTTATCTTCGATTCTTGAAGCGAAGGCGCGACGAAGGCATGACGAAGGCGCGACGGGTGGTTTTGTAAAATGTGCTATCCCCTGTATGCAATAATTACGCAGAAAAAGGCAGAGAGCAGAGTGCCACTTTTCGAGAAAAAAAGTGGCACCTGATGACGATGACAATGACAATAGGGATATGCCCATCATACCTTCTCGATGGGCGGATTGGAATTCTAAAACCCTATATCTATAGAATAGATATAATGCCTATGGTTTGACAAGTGGTTGATTTAAAGGAACTTCATTACTGTGCCTTTGTTTCCTCCATCAGACTTCGTTGAATGGTGAGGGTCTGGTTGTTTGTCTGTCCCTTGTTCTGGGATATGAAGTCGGAGAGCAAATGGATATAGGGCAAATAAATAGCATGTTTTCAAGGTTTTATATTGCTGGCTAGTCTTTAGTGATGGTTTAGGCCTCGTTTTGTGAGAACTTTCTTTTGTTGTATCCTGCGGGTGCTTTTGTGGAAAGAGCCTCTATGGCTTCTGTAGGCAGGTTGGGGGTTAGAGGAACGACTGCATGTCTACTAGGTGGCGGTAGAGTCCGCCCTTTGCAATTAGTTGTTGATGGGTGCCTTGTTCCTTGATTATGCCTTTGTCCATGACGATGATTTCGTCGGCGGTGCTGATGGTGGACAGCCGGTGGGCAATCACGATGCAGGTGCGTCCTTGCATGAGCTGGTTGAGGGCTTGTTGAACGGCCAATTCGCTTTCGGTGTCGAGGGCGCTGGTGGCTTCGTCGAGGATGAGTATTGGCGGATTTTTCAGTACGGCGCGCGCTATGCTGAGGCGTTGCCGCTGGCCGCCGCTTAGATTCAGCCCGCGGTCGCCTATGGGAGTGTTGTAGCCTTGTTCCATGAGTGTGATGAATTCGTCGGCATGTGCCACTTGTGCGGCATGGCGTACGGCTTCAAAGCTGTAGTCGGTGTGTCCAAAGGCTATGTTGTTGGTTATGGTGTCGTTAAAGAGGATGCAGTTTTGTGATACTACACCAATCTGTGCGCGTAGGCTGTTGATGTTGAGGTTGGTGATGGGTGTGCCATCAATAAGTATCGCACCTTGGGTGCAGTCGTAGAAGCGGGGCAGGAGGTCGACTAGCGTGGTCTTGCCTGCGCCAGAGTGGCCCACGATGGCGATGGTTTTGCCTTTGGGGATGGTGAGGTTGATGTTGCGGAGCACGTATATGGGGTCGGCCTGTGGGTCAGTTCGATATGCAAACGACACATTGCGGTATTCGATGCGGTCGGTAAAACTGTCAAGACTCACGGGGTGCTCTATTTCATAGATTGTCTCATCGGCATCGAGCAGTTCAAAAACGCGTTGTGCGGCGGCGTTGGCCTTCTGAAGGTTGTTGTATACGCGTACTACCGACTGAACTGGGGGGATAAGGCGTGCAAAGAGGATGACAAAGAGGATGAATACCGAGGAGAGCAATTCGCCCTGCAGCACTGCCATTCCTCCGAGTATGAGTATAAAGACCAGTCCGAGTGTGATGAGCACTTCGGATAGGGGGCTGCTCAGTTCGCGTCGTTGGGCAACGCGTGTCATTGTATGGGCATAGCTATTGTTGGCATCAGCAAATTTTTTTTCGATTTCCTCTTCGCGGCTGAATGACCGTATGGCGCGGATGCCTGCGAGCGATTCCTCCAAGAGTGAGAAGAGGTGTCCCAGCTTGTTCTGCCCTTTGGTGGAATTGCGTCGCAAACTTTTGCCGATGACACCTATGAGCCAAACGGCTAAGGGCAGGATGATTAGGAAGTATACGAATAGTCTTGGACTAATGAAGATTAGGGCAAGGGAAAAGAAAATGATGTTGATGGGGTCTTTCCCTAGCGAGATTACGGAGGTGAGCACTCCCCACTCAATGTCGGCAATATCGTTTGACATGCGGCTGATAATGTCGCCCCGCCTACGGGAGTTGAAGTAGGAGACGGGCAGAATTGTGATGTGGTGGTATAAATCGTTGCGAAGTCGCATGGTGACGCCGTTGCGCATGGGGCTTATCACAAATTGTGCCCCATAGCGGCAGAGGTTGGAGCAGAAGGAGAAGAAGAGGTAGCCGATGGCTATGGCCAGAAGGCACTTCCACAGTCCATAGATGCCCTTGTACTGGGCCAATGTGTATGTGAGCCATTGGGAGAGATACTGTTGGTCGAATTGGAATGGGGGGAGTGTGGTTGGGGGTTGGGCTGTGCCAAACAATAGTTCTACAAATGGCACAATCATGACGAATGTGAACATGTTGAACACCACTGCCAACATGTTAAGCAATAGGTTGCCTGCTATGTTCCAGGGGTAGAACTTGAGGTATTTGAATACTCGCCAAACGGGCATGATACAAGAGCTATGAACTAGGTGCCATGAAGGAGATGGGGTGTTCTGTTATACCTTTTATAGTTTTGAGGGGTCGATATAGAAGTGGGCCTCTGGGCCGTTGCATGGTGTGCTGCATTGTAAGGCACATTCGGAACAGAGAGTCAGCTCTCCATGTAGACGTTTCTTTACAAGGTCGGTGAGTCTTTCGCGAAGCGGCTCAAGGTATATCTGTTTCAACACTTCGTCGCAGAAGGCGTAAAGTAGCATGGTGCGCGCACTACGCTCGCTGATGCCTCGTGAGCGGATGTAGAACAGTGCCTGCTCGTCCAATTGGCCAATGGTGCTTCCATGCGAGCATTTTACGTCGTCGTTGTATATCTCGAGGAATGGTTTGGTGTTCACCAATGCTTTGTCGGTGAGTAATATGTTTTTGTTTGACTGGTAAGCCTCGGTCTTGGTGGCTCCGTATTGTACTAGCACATGGCCATTGAATGTGGCATGGGCTTGGTCGTCAAGGATGCCTTTAAAGAGTTCTTGGCTGTGGCAATTGGGGAAGGCGTGTTCCACAAAGACATAGTTGTCAACCTCCTGCTCTTGGTCGTTGAGGTAAAGACCGTGAGCCTGCACCTGGCAATGTTCTCCAAGCATGCGTATTTCGGTATGGTTGCGTATATGGCCGCCGTTCAATGTTATTGCTACCGACCGGAATTGCGCGCCCTGTTCCATTGAGGCATAGGTGTGGTTAAGAAGGCCTGTGCTGTTGTTTAGATTTTGCAACTTGTAGTATTCCACCTGCGCCCCTTGTCCCACATATATTTCGGTAACATTGTTGGCAAAAGCGGGCGCATTGTCGTACGAATCGTCGCAGTGTATGATGGTTGCACAGCTGTCTTTTCCCATTACTACGAGATTCCTCACCTGTAAAAACAGACCGTGCCCGGCGTTCACGACGGATTGTAACTGTATGGGTCTTTTTACTCTAACTCCGTCGGGCACATATACAAACAGGCCGTCGGTGTAGTGTTCTGAGTTGTATTTCAGGTAGGGGTTTTGTTTTGGTGTACAGCTGCCCAGATACTGCCGGACAAACTCTTCGCGCCTATGGCAGATATCTTTTAGGCCTGCCATGACAACACCGTCCTCATTTTGCTGTTGCGGATGATGGAAAAAGCCATTCTCGATAACTAGGCGCTCTGCATCCAAGTCGGGTATGTTGCAGCGATATTCTACTGTCTGCCTTTCTCCTTTGGGAAGGAGAAGCTGGTCGGTCAGCATCGAAGTGAAATCCACATGTCGCCATACTTCGTTTTTCCTCATTTGAGGCTGTATGTCGCGAAAACCTTGAACAAGACTATCCATTATCAGCTCCTCCTCACTTTTTCGCTTCTAACTCTTCACGAATCCACTCGTAACCTTTTTCTTCAAGCTCAAGGGCTAACTCTTTTGGGCCGGTCTTGACAATACGTCCTTCGTATAGCACATGCACAAAGTCAGGGACGATATAGTCTAGCAGCCTCTGGTAGTGAGTTATTACCACAGTGGCATTGTCGGGGCGGCGTAGCTTGTTCACGCCTGTGGCAACGATGCGTAGGGCATCGATGTCAAGCCCCGAGTCGGTTTCGTCGAGGATGGCAAGCGTGGGTTGCAGCATGGCCATTTGGAAAATCTCGTTTTTCTTTTTTTCTCCACCGCTGAACCCTTCGTTAACAGAGCGGTTGGCGAGGTTGGTGGTCATCTCTACCACCTTTTTTTTCTCCTCCATGAGGCGCATGAATTCTGCACCAGTCAGCGGGTCTAGTCCGCGATATTTGCGCTGTTCGTTAACAGCGGTGCGCATAAAGTTGGTAATGCTCACCCCTGGTATTTCCACTGGATACTGGAATCCTAAGAAAATACCCTCGGCGGCACGTACGTCGACAGGCATGTCCAAAATGTTTTTGCCTTTATAAATCACCTCACCTTGGGTGACGGTATATTTGGTGTTGCCCGCAATAATGCCAGCCAGTGTGCTCTTCCCGTTTCCGTTCGGGCCCATGATGGAATGCACCTCTCCACAGTTTATCTCTAGGTTCACACCCTTTAAAATCTCTTTATCGCCAATTGAGGCGTGCAAATTGCGAATAGATAGTAACGCCATCTGTTGTATTAAATAGTTGGTTATACAATGTTTATGGCCGATATGTTTTTTTCGGCTATTCAGCAAAGATACATTTTTTTCTGCAATTGGTAAAAAATATGTACCTTTGCAAATCAAAAACACGCTCCCGCAACAATTGTATTTGCTCACTTAGTTATGCAAAATCCTCTCATCACCCTTACCACAGACTGGGGCTATAACGACTTCTTTTCCGGCATGGTCAAGGGTCGGCTGTATTCTTCCATCCCCAATGTTCAGGTGGTCGATATAACCCACGGTTTAGAGCCATTCCAGCTTGCCCGGGCTATTTTCGCCGTGCGTCATGCATGCATGGGTTTTCCGTCTGGCACTATCCACATTATCGATGCCACGGCTGCCCACGATGATACAGCTCCCTATATCCTTGTTGAATATCTCCAGCAGTATTATATTTGTGCGGACAATGGCCTGCCTTCAGCCGTTTTCTCCGACCATCCTTTTCGCGCTGTAGCCATTGGTGTTGTTGAGTATAACCACGATGATTTTCGCACTTTTGCGGCATATCACATTTATTGTCCTGTGGCAACCCAGCTGGCATTAGGTGCCTCACTCTCGGACATTGGTGCCCCCATAGAGGCTTTCTGCCCTTATATGCCGATACATTATATCCAGACGTCCAATCTGCTCAAGCTCTATATAGCCTATATTGACAGTTATGGCAATGCCATTCTCAATATTTCTCATCAGGAATTTGAAAGCATAAGGGCTGAACGCAAGTTTGAAATGCAGGTGCATGAGGTTTCGCTTTCTCAAGTGGATAGGGCTTATTCAGCTGCTAGCAGCGCGGGCCGTGGACGTGCTGCATTGCTACTCACCGTTTCTGCCACGGGCTATCTTCAGATTGCCATGCGGCAATACTCGGCCGAACAGTATTTCGGTCTTCGTATGCACGAATCAATTACCGTGCGGTTCTTCTGATTGAAGCCGCAGGTATCTGTCTGTTTAATAGTGAAAAAAGGTTCTAAGAAGAGTGGGAGTGAAAACTATTCGCTCTGACACTTAGCTCAAAAAATGATCGGTCAGCATCGATTGTATTTCAGGCGACTCAAAGCCTCGTGATGCCAAGAATGTCACCAGTTTAGAACGGCGTTTGTTGGCTGGTTCGTCGGCACTATATGAGTTCCACTTCATATTGGCCACGTCTAGCATGATGTCACGGTACTCCTCATCAGGTATCTCAGCCAGGGCCTCCGTAATATATTTCGGCGGCACCTGCTTAGAGCGTAGCTGGTACACTACCTTCAACCGCCCCCACTTCTGTGTGCGTAACTTTGCGGACACGTAGGCGCGAGCGTATCGGCGCTCGTCAATAAACCCTTGGTCGATGAGTCGGTTTACTATTTTACTTGATGCCTCCATTGAGGCACCCCAGTCGCAGAGCTTCTTTCTGACCGAAGTACGGCATTGCTCCTCGTTAGCACAATAGCGTTCTGCCCTAGCTAACAGCGACATATCTTCTTCTGACATATTCTGTACCATATTGCAAAAGTACAAAAAAAAACGATGCGCCAAAAAGTTTTAACATTTTTTCCTCCTTTTCAAGTGTTTCACCCCTGCTGTTATTCTCATTTTTGTCAGGAACCCTTTTCGCTTTTCCTGCGGTGGTGTTCATCTATTGGATAGCCGCTGCCCGACAATCAGCTGAATAGGAAGTGCCCTGTAGGGGGGCTGGAGTTCTAAAAAAAATGCTAAATGGAGGGAAAAAGTGTCTGTTTGAAAAAAAAAACGTATCTTTGCATTTTGATATAATATAACCTATAGATATGGCGAAAGGAAGGATTTTGTATGTAAGCCAGGGTGTTGCACCATTCTCGGATGAAGATGATGCAACGCTGATGACAAGGTATCTGTCGCAATTCACTCAGGAGCTGGGACGAGAGATAAGGGTATTTATGCCCCGTTTCTATGACATCAATGAACGTAAGCACCAGCTGCATGAGGTAATACGACTGTCTGGCATGAATTTGATAGTGAACAACTGCGACCACCAGCTAATTATCAAGGTGGGCTCTTTGCCGTCAGCACGTCTACAGGTGTACTTTATCGATAATGAAGAGTATTTTACGCGCTTTGGCAGCTCGTTCGACGAAAAAGGCATGCTTCTGCCCGCCAATGATGAGCGCATATTGTTCTTTGGGCGTGGCACTTTGGAGGCTGTGCGCAAACTGGCGTGGCAGCCTCATCTGATTCATTTTTCGGGCTGGTTTAGCTGTATGGTACCTTTCTATCTGCGTCGCATCAATAAGGAGAATGCTTTCTTTAGTGGCACCCGCACAGTGTTCTCGTTGACAGAGGACCGCTTTAATGGCAAATTTCCCGAAGATATGGAGAGAAAGATGCGCGCTGATGGGGCTACGGCCAAAGACCTACGCCTGTATCAAGATTTGGACTATATGACGTTGATGAAGGCTGCTATCACTTATGCCAACGGCATTGTGGTCGCCTCCCCCAATGTGGATCCTGAATTGATACAGTTCGCCAAGGAGAACAAACGTCATGTGTTGGACTACAACCCGGATCGTAAAGAGTTTTACACTAAGATAAACAAGCTCTACGAGACGCTATGTGGTAGTGCCATTAATAATTAGCATCGACTTTTTTCCCTTTCGGTGTTGTTGAATAATAAAAAGAAGCAAATCTATCTTACTTACAAACATGAATCTGAAGAAATTGATATATACCTTTGGCCTCTTCCTGCTGCTCTTGCCTTGCGCCTGCACCGAGGAGGAAACTGATTTGGGAGTTGGACTGCAGGACCCATTCACATTGTATGATGGTGTGCGCGACACCGCCTATGTGACGGCATGTACGCTCTATGACGACTCACTGCTGACAGCAGGTTTCTCTGTCGGAGCGTTTGGCCGCTATGCTGATGCCAATTTCGGTAGGGTTGAGGCGGTTCTCTATTCCCAGATATCCGTGCCTCAAGATGGTGTGCGTATCACTCAGTCGGTACAGATAGATTCGGTTGTGATGACATTGGTTGTCGACACCTTGTTCCCTGTGCCTGCTGACTCTGCTCCTGTTCCTCTACATATTGTTATCAATCAATTGTCTGAACCTTTGCTCTCCGACAGTGCCTATTATGCTTACAACCGACTGGCCGAAAGCAGCACTTGCTTTTTCGATAGCGTAGTGATGTTTTCATCCGATAGCCTGCGTCTACGTCTGCGCCCTGAAATATATTCGGTACTCCAACGCGAAAGCCCCTCTCCGTCCGACTTTGTACAGCAGACAAAGGGCTTTGCTTTGCATCTGGGTGATGACAGCCAGGGGTTGGTGACGGTTAATTTCTCGGCCACTAGTACGCGCCTTACTCTTTATTACCACAATCCCGATGTGGATACCAGCGCCCGACAATTCAATTTTATCATAAATGGCGATGCCGCTCACAGTATGTACTACCAGCACGACTACAGTGGCACTCCGTTGGCCCAGTTCGACCATAATAAAAAAGACACCCTTATCGGTAGCCAGCAACTCTATCTCGAACCCTTGGGAGGCACCCGAGTGCGTCTCAACCTTCAGCCATTTCTTAATCATTTCCACAAACAGCATCCAACGGCCGTAATACACTATGCCGAACTGCTGTTGCCTGTGAGCGATACGTCAAACACACAGAACCCTGTTCGTGTTTTGGCAATGAAAAGAGGTGCTGATGGTAGCTTGACGTATGTGACTGATGCCAATGTGCTCACTAATAGCTTCACTTATGGTGGCTTTGATGGCTACTACGATAGAGCAAGGCATCATTATCGTCTTCGCATCACACGCCATTTGCAGGAGTTAATGCGTACTGGACAGGACTTTGGCACCGAGCTGATTATTGATGCCCGCCGTTCATCTGGTTTCCGCACAGTAATCAATGGCTCTGAAACAGACAACCCAGTCAGGGTGGATTTTGTCTATACAGACATGAACAAGTGAATACATCTGAGTTGTAATCGGCATCTTTTTTGATTGTTGCACTTAAATTGTATAATCATATAAAAACATCAACATCCAACATAACACTATGAAAAAGTTATTCTTTTTTGCCTTTGGTTGCCTGCTGGCCGGTGTGGCTAGTGCACAAATACATTATGAGGAAGCCTATGTCACCCATCCCGAACAAATGTATGTGTCTGGAACCTTAAATGACGACAGCGTACATATAGGCAATTGGACTTGGTGGCATCCCAATGGCAAGGTGTTTCGTCAAGGAAAATACGATAATCAAGGCCATAAAGTAGGTGTATGGCGTACTTTCTACAACGATGGAACCAAACACGAAGAGATGGTGATGAGTGGCAACGGCACTAGTCGCACATGGTATGCCAACGGAGCCAAACAGAGCGAGGTAGAGGTGGTGGATGGCAAAAAGGTGGGTATGTTTGTTTCTTGGTATCAGAATGGTCAGAAAAAAGATGAAGTACCCTATGTCGACGGGGTGCGTGAGGGTAAAACTCGTGAGTGGCACGAGAATGGCAAATTGAAATTCGAGGGTACCTATGTGGATGATGAGCTTGAGGGACCTGCCGTGTGGTTTACTCCCTCTGGTAAGAAAGATCAGGAGGGTAATTTGGTGCAAGGCGAACAGGATGGCGAATGGCTTTTCTATTGGCGTACTAATGGCAACTTGGGCATCCGAGGCCACTATACCGATGGCAACGAGACTGGCACCTGGACTTACTATTATGAAACGGGCGAGAAATGGCGTGAGGGCCAATATAGCAATGGCTACAAGCAAGGTCTTTGGACCACATGGTATGAGAGTGGCAGTAAATTGCATGAGGGCCAATATGTCAACGACAAGGAAGAAGGCACATGGACTGCTTGGTATGAGGATGGTAAATTGGACTATACAGGCAGTTTTCACAACGGCAAGAAGGAAGGTCTCTGGCGCGGAGTCTACGATGATGGCAGCGTGCGCTATGAGATGAATTATCATGACGACCTGCAGCATGGCAAGACTGTGCGTTATCATGCCAATGGTAAAGTGGAAATTGCCGAAAACTATGTTGAGGGCATCCGCCATGGCAAGTATGAGCGCTACAATACAGCGGGAATCCCTGAGGAGATGGGCACTTTTGTGAACGGTAAGAAAGAGGGCAAGTGGGTGTGGTATGACAAGTATGGCAAAGAGGGTGTCGTGGCTCAGTTCAAGGATGGCAAGATGACCTCTATGCAAGACAATACTGCAAAAAAACAGGATAGGAGTCGCTGATGCATCTATTGCTGGCATCAAAGTCCCCACGTCGGCGTGAGCTGTTGGGGCAGTTGGGTGTTCCTCTCACCTTTGTAGATGTGAATGTTGAGGAGACATTGCCTGACGGCATACCTGTAGACATGGTTGCAGAGTCGTTAGCAATTCTCAAGGCGGAGGGTTTTACTGGGGATATCAATGACGATGAAGTTCTGGTGACTGCCGACACAGTGGTTGTTTTGAACAGCCGTGTTTTGGGTAAGCCACACGGCTTCACCGAAGCTAGTGAGATGCTACACATTCTTTCTGGCCAGGTGCATCAGGTATATACTGGAGTTTGTTTACGTGATGCCTGCCGCTCTGTTTCTTTCACTGAGCGTACCGATGTCCATTTTCGCCGTCTTGCCGACACCGAAATTGATTATTATATTACCCACTACAAACCCTTTGATAAGGCTGGAGCCTATGGTATTCAAGAGTGGATAGGCATGGTGGGTATTGAGCGCATTGAAGGCTGCTATTATAATGTGATGGGATTGCCGCTAGCGCGCCTGTATCGTGAATTGCACGTCCTAAAGGACAGAAGGTAGCGGTCGGGGTAGGCTACATAATTCTAAATCGCAATAGCTCGTCAATCGTCACCAGCCGTTCGTCTACTAGTTCGTGGAGAGTCTGGAGGACTGGTTTCTCGTAGATGTGTCCTACTTTTGCTACCAGCTCTTCGGCTCGGTAAGAATGCTCTTTTATCAACTCTAAAAGTCGTGTGCGCAATGCCTCATTGCATTCTTTCGCCCTTTTGCTCTTCTTTTTTGCCTGTATACAGTAGTCGCATATTCCGCATGGCTCAACATTCTCTTCACCGAAGTAGGATAACAGCATTCTGCTACGGCATTTCTTATCTGATAGGACATATTGGCGCATGGCTTCAAGTCTTTCTTGTGCGCGTCGTTTTAACTCCTTATACTTGCTCTCGCTTAGGTAGAGGTCGTTGGCATCTATACGTGGTGATGTGAAGATGATTTGAGGCTTCGTATGTTTGGGACGGTAAACAATAGCTTTGAGTGCATCCATGTGTAGCAGCATATTCCGTATCTGTTGTGCGTCCAGATAAAGACGTCGGGCCAGTGCTTGCTCTGAAATAGGGGTGAAATCGGTAAACAGGCCGCCATACGTTCGCAGTAGCAGCGTCATTAGGTCGCTGTATCGCGGCTGCTCCACTTGAAAACGATACACATCCTCTCGGCTGAGGGGAATGAAGATGCGCGACTGGGATTCTTCTAGTTCAGGGAGTGATATCAACCCCTCTCGTTCCAACAAACGAGTGGCATTGAAGAACTCTATCACATTAAACCGATAGGTGCTACACAGGGCTTCAATGTTGAAGTCGAATTGGCAGTCGGTGCCAGAGCCTATTGGCAACTGGTAGTAGTTGCAGATAGCGCGGTATATGTTAGCAATGTGCTTCTGACTGGGGTAGCTGCTCTCAAAGTTATGTTGTAGTGTTTCTAAGTCGTTGTCGTTAAAGAGCAATACTGCATAGGCCTTTTCCCCATCACGTCCTGCGCGTCCTGCCTCTTGGAAATAGGCCTCTATAGATGAGGGTATGTCCAAGTGTACCACGTAGCGCACATTAGGCTTGTCTATTCCCATGCCAAAAGCGTTTGTCGCTACTATGGCGTTAACTTCGCCTTGCATCCATCGTCGTTGTGCGGCATCGCGTTCTTTCACCTCCAGTCCAGCATGATAGTATGTGGCACTGATTCCGTTGGCTATAAGTCGGTTGGCTATCTCACGGGTGCGACGGCGGTTCCTTACATAAATGATGCCGCAGTTGCCAGTGTTGTGCACGATGCGTAGCAGTCGTCCCATTTTGTCTTCTTCATGGAATACCATGTATGCCAGATTCTGACGTTGGAAACTGGATTGGAATTGCCGGCTGTTGGAGGCGAACATCAGTTGCCTCTTGATGTCTTCTGCTACATAATGGGTTGCGGTGGCTGTCAGTGCCAAAATAGGGATGCTGGGATGATAGCTACGAATCTTGGATATTTCCAAGTATGAGGGGCGAAAATCGTAGCCCCATTGCGATATGCAGTGCGCCTCGTCCACCGCAATAAAGGATACGTGCATCTGCCTGAAGTGTTCGATAAATACTCTCTGTCCTAGGCGTTCTGGCGATACATACAGAATCTTAATCTTGCCGTGGATGCAATTGTTGTACACTATTTCCTGTTCTATGCCGCTCAATCCCGACACCAGGCAGGCTGCCTTGATGCCTCGTTCCCCAAGTTGTTGCACTTGGTCTTTCATCAGTGCTATCAAGGGCGACACAACTAGGCAGAGCCCTTCTAGCATCAGTGCCGGCAGTTGGTAGCAGAGCGATTTGCCTCCTCCTGTTGGAAGGAGTGCTAAAGTATCGCACCCCTGCAGGACGGATTCGATAATCTCATCTTGCAGGGGGCGAAAATTGTCGTATCCCCAATATTTTTTTAGTACGTCTCTTTTATCGGTATGTGGTTTCATTATTGCAGGTGAGACGTGGAGGTCTTATACTTTCGCTATCTCAGCAAGGTGATGGTGCCCTTCTGGGTGACGATGTCCTCAGTGCCGGGGCGGCGGTAAGTGATGACGTAGACGTAGGTGCCCTGGGGGCATTTGAGGCCGTCTTCGGTGTTGCCGTCCCACTTGAAGTGGAGGTCGTTGGAGGCGAACACCTGCCTGCCCATGCGGTCGTAGATGAACACGGAGAAGTTCTCCTGCTCGTTGGCTGTGAAGATTTGGAAGTGGCTGTTGTCGGGTCTCTCCGGG
>JAFRRK010000011.1 GCA_017428115.1 Bacteroidales bacterium
AAGTTTATTATGGACATGAACGAGCAGGTTTTTCTTCTTTTCGATTGCGCAATGGGGTTCCATTGTAATTGAGAAAAGAAGAAAAAGATGCCGTTCAGGTGCTTTAAGAAAATCATTGAATTAAATTTAAACAGCTTCTTATATAAGACGGCCGAAAACACACACTCAAAACGTTTACCTTGTCTTCGTCGTGCCTTTGTCGTGCCTTCGCTTCTGGCGACGAAAGCAGGGCGAAGACAAGAACAAGGCAGAAAGCCTCCACCACAAAAAACCCGACTAAGGACCAGGAGAAGGGGAAAGGAAAGCGTATGGCCAAAATCGACTCGGGGTGCAGGCCTTGCTTGTCAAATATAGTATTAATATCCCACGAACTCATTTTTTATGGGGGGCATACAATAAAAAGTGGAAATTGTAGTTTATGAGTGATATGGTCAAGAAGGCATCGACCGGCGCCGATGTGAAGCCAGCGAGGCCTGCGACAGATGCGACAGAGTAGTAATAATGATAATATGGTATTAAAAAAATATATTTACATAGGAGCAGCCCTGCTTTTGCTTGCCGCTTGCGGCGGAAGCAAGGAGACCGTGACCGACAGCCCATACAGGCGTAAACCCATTGTGGAGGTGACTGAAGCCGAGCTCAGGGCCGACAGCGCCATGATCGAAGCCACCACACAGATGCTGCTTGGCAACCGCGCCGAGGCGGTGAACCGCTACCAACGGCTGCTGAAGGCCAATGCCACCTATGCTCCTGCCCATTACGAGCTGGGACGGGCATTTTTGGCGCAGGGATGGCTCGACAGCGCACTGACGCACACACGCCAGGCCTGCCGGCTGGATGAGGGCAATGTGTGGTATCAGCTGTTGCTGGCAAGGGTGTACGAGGCACGGCAGGACGACAAGAACCTGATTGCCACATGGGAGGGCATCGTCAAAGCACACCCCGACGAGGTGAACTACTACTACGACCTGGCCAACGCCTATTTGAGGACGGGCAACGTGATGGGAAGTATCGAGGCCCTGAACCGGGTGGAACGCCGCTACGGGGTGACGGAAGAGGTGTCGCTTCAGAAGCACAAGCTGTGGATGGCTATCGAAAAGCCCGACAAGGCTCGGCGGGAGTTGGAGCTGCTTGCCGAGGCCATGCCCAACGAGGCACGCTACAACGCCATATTGGCCGAGACCTACATGGGCGAGAAGAACTATGCCAAGGCACTGACATACTACAACCGTATCCTGGCGAGCAATCCCGACGACGAGAATATACACATAGCCCTGGCATCGTGCCACATGTCCATGGGCAACACCCGGCAGGCCTATGCCCATCTGCGCCAAGGGGTGCTGAACCGAGGGGTGGACGGAGAGCATAGGCTTCGCTATCTGGCCGAGTTTATGCGCGACCAGCGTTTTTTTGCAGCCTACAGCCAAGCCTGTTTCCATCTGGCCGACACTATCGCCGCCCAATGCGCCAACGAGGAGGGGTATCGTTTCATATACGGCCAGATGCTGGCAGCACAAGAGCGCTACGCCGAAGCAGCAGACCAATTTGCCGCCCAACTGGAGCACGACAAGAGCCAATATGCCGTATGGGAGGCGCTGCTGGTGTGCGAGTCGAAAATGGAGGGCGCAAACGACCGCCTGATGGAGCATGCACAGGCCGCTGCCGAGCTGTTTCCCCTGCATCTGCGCCCTTACCTGATATTGGCACAAGGCTACCTGGAGCGAGGCGACTGCGAGAAAGCGCAGCAAAGCATTGGCCGCGGACTGATGGTGTCGCCTACCGACCCGACTGTCACCGAGTTGAACAATAAAATAAAACAACAATGCCAAAAAGACTAAGCATAACGGCACTGGTGGTGGCGCTGCTGGCTCTGTCGATGACGGGCTGCCGCAGCCATCGCGATGCCGCCCGCAGCAATCCTACCGCCACCCCCGCCGGCACCGTCACCCCCGTGACACCCGATGCCCCACCGGCATACGTGCCTAAATACTATACCACCAATTTCACCTGCACCACGCAGGGCATCACCGCCAAGGGGCAGCTACGCCTACAGCCCGACAGTGTGCTGTGGGCCAGCGCGTCGAAGATAATCGAGCTTGGCCGTGCCCGCCTCACACGCGATTCGGTGGTGGTTTATGCCAAGGTGGCCAACAGCTGTTTTCGCGGCACCTATGTCGACCTCTACCGCCGTTTCCACTATCGCACTAGTTTCGACGAGGTGGTGAAGATGGTGACTGCCGACGATGCCCAGCAACAGATTGCCAACTTGCTGATGTCGATGAATATCGATGCCACTGTGGCCATGGAGCCATGGCAGCAGTCGTCGGCACTGACATTCCCCCTGTCAGTTCCCTCCAACGCCAAACCATTATAGCACCAATATATGAAAAAGACATCAATCATCCTCCTACTGACCCTATGTGTGGGAATGGCACATGCACAGAACGACCATCAGGTGTCGGTTGGAACCATGTCGTTCGACACAGTCGGGGCCGACACTGCCCGAGCCGTGGCAGTGATTGACCGATATATAAAAAAGATAGACTTCGGGCAGAGCAAGAGCGACAGCGTGCTGAGCGTGGTAACGTATGTGGTGGACCGCGACTACCCCAACGACACGATGACCATCTACCGCTGGTATAAGCCACCTTACTACAACCGCATCGAGATATGGCAGAGTGGGAAGATGGAGGACGGCTACCACTCCGACGGGCTGAAGCTGTTCCGTAAATTCCATACGGGACGCCGCGAATGGGCCACACTAACGCCCGACTCATACTACCAGACAGTCCTGCCACTTGACATACGGGGGGCACTGTACAACTGGCGCAGCAAGGGCGCCGAGGTGTTTTATGCCGGAGAGATGACGTATGAGGGCAGTAAGCTGGACCGCGTGTTTGTGTGCATGCCTGAGGTATTCGACCGCTACTACTTCTTTGAACAGTCGACTGGCCTACTGGGGCTAGTGGTGGAAGAGAACCACATATTTGGCGACAGGGAGCCCGCAAAGAACGCGGTGCGTATTGACTGGCATGCCTGGCATGAGTTTGTGCCCTTCAACGGATACTATCTTCCCCGGGAGGAGTCCTACCAGGTGGACAACAGCCAGATAGTGATTCTTTCCCACACATATCGATACATAGCTCCCGACACCAAGATATTTACCGAGGACTATTACAGACACAAATGAGCATCTTTGACAATCCCGACGAGCACTATATGCAGCAGGCCCTCCAAGAGGCACGAGCCGCCTATGACGAGGAGGAGATACCTGTGGGTGCTGTGGTGGTGGGAGGCGGACGCATCATAGCCCGCGCCCACAACCAAACCGAGCGGCTGCACGACGTGACAGCGCACGCCGAGATGCTTGCCCTCACGGCAGCCGCCAATATGCTTGACGCAAAATATCTAACCGAGTGTACCCTGTATGTCACCTTGGAGCCATGCGTCATGTGCGCAGGTGCAGCCGGGTGGACACAGATAGGGCGCATCGTATACGGAGCTTCGGACCCCAAGCGGGGGTTCGAACGCCTTGGCAGAGGCATGCTACACCCAAAGACGGAAGTGACAAGCGGCGTGATGCAGGCTGAATGCGAGCGACTGCTGAAGGATTTCTTTAAGAACAGGAGATAAACATTAACCCATTATACAAAGAACAATATGCAACCCACATTATTAGTTTTGGCTGCCGGCATGGGCAGCCGCTACGGCGGACTGAAACAGATGGACGGCGTAGGCCCCCACGGTGAGATAATCATGGACTACTCGGTGAATGACGCCATACGAGCCGGCTTTGGCAAGGTGGTTTTTGTCATCCGCCACAGCTTTGAAGAGGAGTTTAAGCGGCATATCAATGCCGACCATTTCGGCAACCGCATAGCCGTGGAATACGCATTCCAGGAGCTGGACTATCTGCCCAAGGGGTTCAATGTTCCCGAAGGTAGGGAAAAGCCCTGGGGCACCAACCACGCCATACTGATGGCAAAGGAGCTGATTCACGAGCCTTTTGCCATCATCAACGCCGACGACTTCTACGGGCAGGATGCCTTCAAGGTGATCGGTGACCACCTGCGCACACTGGAGGGCAACAAGGGACAATACTGCATGGTGGGATACCGTCTGGAAAATACGTTGAGCGAGAACGGCACAGTGTCGCGCGGTGTGTGCGAGGTGGATGCCAACGGCCTGCTGGTAGGCATGACAGAGCGCACCAGCATAGGCCGCACCGCCAACGGCATAGAATATAAGGACACCGATGGGACGATGCATCCGGTGGCTGCCGATGCCACGGTGTCGATGAACCTCTTTGGCTTCACGCCCGACTACTTTGTTGAGAGCGAGCGCCTGTTTGTGGACTGGCTGCAGGAACATGGCAGCGAGATGAAGTCGGAATATTATATCCCCTTTGCGGTGAACACTTTCATCAACAGTGGATATGCCACCATGCGCGTGCTGAAGACCACAGCCCAATGGTTTGGCGTGACCTACAAGGAGGACCGTCCCATGGTAGTGGAGCGCCTGAAAAAGTTGCATGAACAAGGAGTATACTAAGATACTCGCCTTTGCACACGCACACCGCGGAGAGGACCCCCTGAGGCTGCTGCTGCAACAAAAGCGCCACCCCGACATCGACCTTAAGCTGGTGGCACAGCAGCTGGAAGGGCTGCGCCAAGCAGCCATAAAGTGGCCTACCTTGGCCGAGTGCACGGACTTTGTTTATCCTCCCAGGCTCAATCGCGAGCAGAGCTCGTCGGAAGCCGCCGCCCGCTATAAAGCCGGGCTTTTTGCCGCCCTGGGCGGCGGCACCCTGGCGGACCTCACTGGCGGGATGGGGGTGGACGCCTACTTCATGTCGATGCACGCCACGCATGCCGACTATTATGAGATGGACAGCGATTTGTGCCATCTGGCAGAACACAACTATGCTGCGCTGGGAGCAGACAATATCCAATGCCACTGCGCCGACAGTATGAGCATAGTCGAGAGGCTGGAGCCGCGCGACTTAATATTCATCGACCCTGCCCGTCGCGACAGGCAGGGAAAGAAGGTGGCGGCATTCGAAGAGTGCACTCCTAACCTGTTGGGATATTTGGGACTATTGCGTACGAAATGCCGCCACCTGATGGTAAAGGCATCACCTATGGTGGACATACACCTGGGGGTGAAGCAGCTGGAGAGCGTGCAGGACGTGTATGTGGTGGCTGTAGAGGGCGAGTGCAAAGAGGTTCTTTTCGTCGTTCGAGGTGCCGGTCAAGGTCCCAGACACGCCGAGCCGACAATACATTGCACCAACATCGACAGGCAGAGAGTGCCCGAGGAATACTCCTATATTTGGAGTGAGGAGGAAGAGACCTTGCCCAGCTTTGCCTTGGAAGTAGGTCAATACTTATATGAGCCCAATGCCTCACTGATGAAGGGTGGGTGCTACAACAGTATTGGCTGCTGGTTTGGCTTAAAAAAGCTGGCGAGAAACACCCACCTATACACCAGCAACGAGTATCTGAAGGATTTTCCAGGGAGGGTTTTCCGCGTGTTGCGACCGCTGACGCTGACTGCCAAGGAGGTAGGGCACCATATACCCGAAGGCAAGGCCCATGTGGTGGTGCGCAACTACCCTTCCACAGCCGCCGAGCTGCAAAAGCGCCTGCGGCTTAAAGAGGGAGGGAGCCTGTACGTGATAGCCGCCACCTTGGGCCGCCAGCCACAGGGATGGCTATGCGAGGCGGTATGAAGAGGCATAACCCTACTTCGGGTGGCAGAGGGGAGACGGGAAAAACTTTTCAACAAAAAAAGTTCACAAAAATGGGCCTAAATTTTGCCAATCAAAAAAATAGTTGTAATTTTGCATCCTCTTAGCATAGTGGTCAGAAGCCCTGTCCTATACCCGTTCAGGCATGAAGACCAAGATGTTAGAGGGAAAGAGCCTGCCATCAAAATCGGGTTAAAAAGTCATTTGAAGGTTATCCGTCGACCTACATTTGGCACAAAAAACCGACAATGAAGGCAAAAAAATTTTAAACAGACAAAGAAACATCATCGTTAAATAAAAAAATGGATCAATTAAGTTACAAGACCATCTCCGCCAACAAGAACACCGTCCAGAAGGAATGGGTGCTTGTGGATGCCGAGAACCAGACCGTGGGACGTCTTGCCACCCGCGTGGCGAACATCCTGAGAGGTAAGACCAAGCCTTACTTCACCCCGCACGTAGACTGCGGCGACAATGTCATCATCATCAATGCTGAGAAGATCGTCTTCACCGGAAAGAAGATGACCGACAAGATCTATCAGCGCTACACTGGATATCCGGGCGGCCAGCGCGAGACCACGCCTGCCAAGCTGCTCAACAGCCACCCCGAGCGTATCCTTGAACACGCCATACGTGGTATGCTTCCAAAGAACCGTCTCGGCGACGCCCTGTACCGCAACCTCTATGTGTATGCCGGTCCCGAGCATCCCCACCAGGGTCAGAACCCCAAAGCAATCAATATTAACGACGTTAGATAATACAGAATATGGAAGTAATCAACACCATTGGTAGAAGAAAATGTTCCGTTGCCCGTATCTATATGACCCCTGGCGACGGCAAGATTATTGTCAACAAACGCGACTACAAAGAGTATTTCCCCACTGGCCCGCTGCAGTACATCGTGAATCAGGCTTTTCTGGTTGCCGGTGCCGAAGGCAAATGGGATGTGAAAGCCAACCTTGATGGTGGCGGAATCACCGGTCAGGCCCAGGCACTGCGCATGGCTATCGCCCGCGCCCTGTGTGAGAACAACATCGAGGACCGCTCGGCACTGAAGAAGGAAGGCTTCCTGATGCGCGACCCCCGTATGGTTGAGCGTAAGAAACCCGGTCAGCCCAAGGCTCGTAAACGTTTCCAGTTCAGCAAACGTTAATGTTTTTTTTGGGGGATTTTGGAATCGGATTATTCGAAATAATCAGAACAATAGGAGTTATCAGAGTCCCGCAACAATATAGTTTAGAATCCAAATTGCCGAGACACTCCGTCGGGTTGCCAGTTCTGCTGCCCAAGGCAAAAGCAGAAAAACCCGGCACACAGAAAGGACTACTCAGCAATTGGTAGAAAAGGAAAGTAAACAAAAAAGAAAAATCGCAATGACTGAATTAAAATTCGAAGAATTGTTAGAAGCTGGCTGTCATTTTGGCCATCTCAAAAGAAAATGGAATCCCAAAATGGCTCCCTATATTTTCAAGGAGCACAACGGCATCCACGTCATAGACCTACAGAAGACCATCGCCAAAGCCGACGAGGCCGCCAACGCCTTGAGACAGATTGCCAAGAGCGGCAAGAAGGTTCTTTTCGTGGCAACCAAAAAGCAGGCAAAGGACATTGTTGCCGAGATGGCAAAGAGCGTAGACATGCCGTTCGTTACCGAGCGCTGGCCCGGCGGTATGCTTACCAACTTCACTACCATCCGCAAGGCTGTGAAGAAGATGAACAACCTCGACCAGCTGATGCACGACAAGGATTTCAACAATATCAGCAAGCGCGAGCGTCTGCAGGTGCAGCGTGAGCGTGCCAAGTTGGACAAGAACCTCGGTTCGATTGCCGACCTGACCCGCCTGCCCAGTGCCCTCTTTGTGATCGACATCAATAAAGAGCACATTGCCGTTGCCGAGGCCCGCCGCCTTAACATCCCCACCTTTGCATTGGTCGACACCAATTGCAACCCCGACCTTATCGACTTCCCCATCCCCGCTAACGATGATGCTTCCAAGTCGATTGCCGCCATTCTGAAACACATGACCGAGGCAATCCAGGAAGGTCTGAACGAGCGCATGCTCGACAAAGACGCCCCCAAGGATGATGAGGAAGAGACGATGGCTGAAGAGGCTCCCGTGGAGAAGAAAACCCGTCCGCGCCGTCCCCGCAACGAGTCTCCTAAGGCAGAAAAGACTGAAGCAGCTGAATAATAAACACACTTAAACAGAAGAAAGAATTATGGCAAATATCACTGCAAAACAGGTTAATGAGCTCCGTCAGCTGACGGGTGTCGGCATGATGGACTGCAAGAAAGCCCTCGTGGAGTGCGACGGTGATTTCGATAAAGCAATCGACTACCTGCGTCAGAAAGGGCAGAAGATGGCCGCCAAGCGTGCCGACCGCGATGCCAACGAAGGCTGCGTCCTTGCCAAAAGCAACGGCACCTATGGCGCCGTCATCATGGTGAGCTGCGAGACCGATTTCGTCGCCACCAACGCTGACTTTGTCGCCTTCACCACCAGCATTCTCGACAACGCCATGGCCAAGAAACTTACCAGCAAGGAGCAGGTGCTCGACATGGAGCTGGAAGGCCGCAAAGTGAGCGACTGCATCACCGACCAGATTGCTAAGATAGGTGAGAAGATAGAGCTGGCACACTTCGAGACCCTTGAGGCTCCCGCCGTGTACGCCTACATCCACCCTGGCAACCGTATGGCCTCTATCATCGGCATGTCGAAGGCCGGTTACGACGAGGTAGGCCACAATATCGCCATGCAGGTGGTGGCCATGCGTCCCGTCGCCCTCGATGCCAACAGTGTACCTCAAGAAGTGAAAGATAAAGAGTTGGCCGTCGCCGCTGAGAAGACCCGTGAGGAACTTATCGGCAAGGCTGTTGACGCAGCCCTGAAGAAGGCTGGCATCAACCCCGCCCACGTCGACAGTGAGGAGCACATGGCCTCAAACTGCGCCAAGGGTTGGATTACCGAAGAGCAGGTCGAGATGGCTAAGAAAATCAAAGAGGAGGAGGCTGCCAAGAAGGCTGCCACTCTCAACGAGCAGCAGATTCAGCAGATTGCAAACGGCCGTCTGAACAAGTTCTTCAAAGAGAACACCCTGGTCGAACAGGAGTACATCATGGAGAGCAAGATGACCGTGCGCCAGTTCATCGAAAGCACCGACAAGGAGCTTGCCTGCACTGGTTTCAAGCGTCTCGAACTGGGTGCATAAAACGTTGTCAGATAAAAAAGAAAGGCAGTCTAAATGGCTGAATGGCTGCCTTTTTTTTTGCACTACATCTTACTTACTCACAAAGAATGATGCGAGAACCGCTGTACAGTGTCATATAAAATAGAGTCTAATTCATCTGACGACACTACCTTTTGTTCTTGATGGAAAGAGGCGATATGATGATTAAAGTAGTCCGCAAGAGTGCGCGCATAATTCATCAAATCATCGTCTACAACTTGCATATCATGCTCTTCACCATCTTTTTTAAGCTGGACAAGCTTAGAAATTCTCTCTTTAATACCAAAGTCTTCAACTGTTGCTTCCACAAGCCTGTCAAACGCTACAGGGGGAAGTGATTTGTTTGTCTCAATCCATTTACATGCCAGAACACCACGGAGATAGTAAAGAAAACGTTTCATGGAACAACCATCGCGCATAAGATAGCGTTGGTCATGTTTTTCGTACATATGATTGTAGTGGTATAAGGAGGCAATAGGGTTAAAGAGCTGTGTGGCTGCATTTCGGATGCGCCTTATAAAAACTTCATCAGCATAGTAAACTATCGGCGAGTTGATCCATTCCAACAAAGAGGGATTGTTACGCTTAAGCAGAGCTAGGGTCTTTCGGAGTTCCCAACCCACTAAGTCGAGTACACCGTCCATTATCTCAATGACATCGCGCTGGGGTTCTACTGTAAAGTACCACTGGGGTTTGTGAACATAAATAAACCGAACATCCCAATCGCTGTTCTTCGACTCAAAACCCCAAGCACGACTACCAGACTCCACTGCGAGTAGAATCTTTACATCATGTTCATGTTCAATATTTTGAAGATACTCTAATATATCCATCTCGAGTTAAAGAGTGATATCAAGTGCCTATATGGCACAAAAGAAAATAATATCAGCGAGTTCTCACCGATGAACTTCCGGATGTAGAGCAGTTGACGGTTGGGCTGCAACCTGCGGGAACACCGTAGATGATGCCACTTGAGCCGGACAGCTTGATGCTGAGTAGGCTGCATACTGAGAACTCCGCATCGCTACTGCCAGTCATGGTCCCTGTCACCTCCTTGCATTCAAGCTCAGGCGATATAAAATCAGTTGAACCTGCGAATTCAATCTCCATGCGTTCAAGGCAGCTGCCCGTCAGCGTGATACAAGAAGAACCGCTAGCTTCAACAGCCATATTGTCGGCCTCAACCGTGCCCATCACGTCGGAGGACCCTGATAGGTCGAAATCAATTTGAGAGCCCAGCAATGTTCCCTCAAAGTCGGACGAGCCAGAAAGGTCAATATCTATCTTTCTTCCTTGCAGCGTTCCCTTAAAGTCTGACGAACCCGAGAGCTCCACTTCCACCTCGTCTCCTTTCAAATCACCCACAAAGGAGGACGCTCCAGACAGCTCCACATCGCAAAGGGACTCGTTGAATGGCAACAACACCTTGGCACTACGGTTGCGTAAAGACAAATTGGGACGATATTTTATTTTCAGAACACCTTCCTCCAGTCTAACTACAACATATTTCTGCATTTCAGAAGTGACCACCACCGAAGTAACCGTGTCGCATACCGTCACATCGAAGGCACCGCCCACCACTAGTTTGGAATAATTCCCGGCCAGAGGATACTTCATCGTTACTAGTTCATAATCCTGCTCACAAGCAACAAATAAGAACATGGAGACAATAAGTAATAAACTAATTTTCTTCATAGTAGTAAAAGATTTGAATACTGGTTTCATCTGCAAAGTTACAGAAATAAAATAATATGGCAGAAAAAAAAAATATCAGGTGTTTATTTCTACAGAGCCAACATGTGTTATATGCGAAAAACTTTGTACCTTTGCACTCCCGAATTATGGCAAAGAAAAAGAAATACTACGTTGTGTGGCAGGGCAATACGCCAGGAATATACAATAGCTGGGCAGACTGCCAGAAGCAGGTGGTGGGTGTGTCGGGCGCACAATACAAATCGTTTGACACGCTCGATGCCGCACAAAGGGCACTTCAACGACCCTACGACGAAGTGAAAGGGACAAAGACCATAAGCGAAGGCATGGTAGGCGTCGATGAGAACGGGATGACCATCGTCAGGCAAGGCGACGTGCCTGGTCCTGTGCTTGATAGTCTGGCAGTGGACGCAGCCTGCAGCGGCAACCCTGGGGTGATGGAGTACCAAGGCGTATACGTTGCCAACCGACAACAGATATTCCACTACAAGGCACCTGTCGGCACCAACAATATTGGCGAGTTTCTAGCCATAGTACACGGCCTTGCCTATCTCAAACAGCACCACCTCGACCAAATAATCTATAGTGACTCGAAGATAGCCATCAATTGGATCAGACTCAAAGAGTGCCGCAGCAAGCTACCCCTCACATCCCAAACAGTCGACCTTTGGAACCTCATACGCCGTGCCGAAACGTGGCTGCAAAACAACACATACACCACCGACATACGTAAGTGGGACACAGAACACTGGGGCGAGATACCCGCCGACTTCAACCGTAAATAACTATATACATGGACACCATTCTCACCATACTCATCACCATCGCTCAGATAGCCACCGTCTACCTTGCCGCCCGCGGTAACCGTTGGACTTGGATTTTCAGCATCATCACAGGGCTCATTTTGTGCTACAACTTCTTCACCGACCATCATTTTATGAGCTTCGCCTTCCAAGTCTACAGCATTCTGGCCTCCATCGGGGGTGTGTTCATCTGGAAGAAAAAGGCCGAGGACAACCGCCGCACCATCTGCTGGGGCAACCCCCTGTGGCCACTGCTGGCAGTGGTGGGCATCGCTGCTGCAACCTACCTCTTCGACACTCATGTCCTGCACTCCAACCTGCCTGTGCTCGACTGCGCCATCTTCTCACTCCAGGCCGTCGCCACCTACCTTATGGTGCGCAAAGACATCAATGCCTGGATATGCTACCTCATCTGCGATGCAATCTACATACCACTTGGAATCATGGGGGGCAGCTACAAGTGGCTATTCATCAGTGCCTGCTTCCTCATCACCGCCACCTATGGCTTCATCACCTTCATCAAGGCCTGGAAAACAGCACAGAAATCCACCCCCGATGCCTAACACCACCCACATGACCATACCCTCCAACCGAGTGAGGGACATAGAGCGACACTTCCACACCACCCTCTCAAAACTCTACCCAGACACAGAGATAGAGGCATTTATATACATCCTCTTTGAGGCGTTCCTGGGATGGGACAAAGTACAATTGTTGCTGCACCGTGAGGGAACAATCAATCAGTCAGACCTGCTCCGCTTCTACTGGGCAGCCGAGGACCTGAAGCAATACCGGCCCATACAATATATTGTTGGCTACACCACATTCTGCAACCTGCGCATTAAAGTATCCGAAGGAGTGCTCATTCCCCGACCCGAGACTGAGGAGATTGTAGAGCACATCAAGCAATGCCCCTCCTGCCAACCAGAGTCAATACTCGACCTTTGCACTGGCAGCGGCTGCATAGCACTTGCCCTTGCCTCGCACTATCGCGATGCCTATGTCTATGGCATAGATATTTCTGCCGAGGCACTAACCCTAGCCCGTCGCAACGCGCTGACCAACAACCTCAACGTGTCGTTTTACCAATGCGACATTCTACACCACGCCCCCACCCTCCCGCATGACACCTTCGACCTCATAGTCAGCAACCCTCCGTATGTCTGCGAAAGCGAAAAGAGCGACATGCTGCCCAACGTACTAAACCACGAACCTGCGCTGGCCCTTTTTGTCCCCGACAACGACCCACTGCTCTTCTACCGCGCCATAGGGCAATATGCTCAATGCCATCTCTCTTCAGACGGGCTACTGGTGCTTGAAATAAACGAACATTACGGCAACGCGACCTGTCAAATGCTTCAGCAGATGGGATTCGACACTACCCTCAACAAAGACTTCCGCGACAAAGAGCGCAGCATCACAGCCCACAAAACACTCAAATCATAAACCAATGCTCACCACCGTCCACATCATAGGCATACTACTTACCATCACACTCTTGCTCGTTGCCAGCATACTATCAGGTAGAAAAGTCAAAGATGCCAAGTCCTTCACCACCGGGGGAAAATCAGGCAGTTGGATGGTTTGTGGTGCCATTCTTGGCACCCTAGTCGGTGGCCAGTCTACCATAGGCACTGCCCAGTTGGCCTTTTCCTACGGCATTTCAGCCTGGTGGTTCACCATTGGTGCCGCCCTTGGTGCCACGGTGCTAGGGCTAGTCTACGCCTACCCCATACGGCGCAGCGGATGCTCCACCCTCCTACAAATCGTGGCACACGAATACGGCCGCCGCGCCGAAACTGTAGGGTCCATACTCTTCCTTATAGGCATTTTCATCAGCATCATGTCGCAGGTACTATCCTCCTCGGCCATGGTCACCAGTCTTTTCCGCTTGCCGCTGGCATGGTCGGCCGTCATCAGTGCCATACTCATCCTGCTATTGGTTTTTTTCGGTGGCATACGCAGTGCGGGAGCCTCCGGCATCATCAAGCTGCTACTGCTCTACATCACCTCTTTAGTAGCCGGCGTGGCAGTATGGCACCTTGGCAGAGGGATACACGGCATCATGGGCAGCATCGACAATATCTACAGCCAGCCCATTGTGGCCGAACTCAACGTCCTCACCGATGCTGAGAGCATCCACCAGCGCTACAGAAACCTTGTAGCGAGAGGTCCGCTGAAAGACATTGGCGGCTGCCTGTCGCTCACCCTGGGGGTTGTCACCACTCAAACCTACGCCCAGGGCATATGGTCAGCCGCCACCACCCGCAAAGCCCGTCGAGGGGCACTTTATTGCGCATTCCTCATCCCTCTCATCGGTGCCGCATGCACGTTGGTGGGCATGTATATGAGAGGCCACTACGTCACTACAGCCGAACTCTCAGCCCTACAACAGGCGGGGCTGTCGCTACCCGAAGGCATCGGCGTCATTGGCAGCTCACTTCAAGCCTTCCCCGACTTTGTACTCTACCACCTGCCGCCATGGATTGGCGGTATTGCCTTAGGGGCCATGTTGATAAACATATTGGGATGTGGCAGCGGCCTAGCCTTGGGGGCGGCCACCATCATGGTGCGCGATGTGGCAGACAACCTTCGCACCAAGTTTCCACGACTGGCACTCCCCTACTCAACACTCACCCGCACACGCCTTGCCATTGTGGCCATACTGTCGTTAGCTGCCGTCATCGCGCTCTCAATGCGTGGCACCTTTATCAACGACCTCGGATTCCTCTCCCTCGGACTGCGTGCCGTGGTGCTGCTCTTCCCGCTCAGCTTTGCCCTATTCCTGCCAGGACGATTCTCCTCGCGCCTCATCATTCCCTCTATGATAGCAGGCACAGCTCTCATGCTCCTCGCCAAGGCCATGTCACTGCCCGCCGACCCAGTCTACTATGGCCTTGCCGCCTCGGCATTCACCATCCTCCTCGGCATACGTCGCAAATGAGCAGGTACGTGCATCCACTCCTATTGTCATTGTCATCGTCATCATGTCCCACTTTTCTTCGTGGCGTTGCCTTGTTAGGCTCGGTATAGAAGGCTAGCTTTCATCGCACTAGCTTTGCAACAACGTTGTTTCGATTATTTTTTCTAAAAGTGGCACCCTAATTTTGGCGTATAGGTCATTTTGCAGGATGATTTTTTGTACTTGTTGTCAATAGGTCAAATTGCAGGATGGCCATTTCAAAAAAAATCAGTACTTTTGCCGCGCAGTTTGAAGCATAGCGGAGCTCTGCTGGGGAGCAACTC
>JAFRRK010000012.1 GCA_017428115.1 Bacteroidales bacterium
CCTCGAAGAGGCTGAATCTCAATAACCCCACACAAGGAACGTAGTGTGGGGTCAATGAAACCCCTACTATTCTGCGTCTCGAAGAGACGCGACATTGGGACATGTTGGCAAAAATCAGTCATACTTTATACTAGAGCGTTTCTTTTATAGACATCTATCTCCTTATAATTCGACTCTCTTTCAGGCAACCTATCAAACTTACAAACTGTTGTACTATTAACATACAAACAAATGTCTGGTACAGTATTATTTAAATTCTCATAACACTGGACCAACCTGCCGTCAACCTTATTCCATCCACCAGCCCAAAACCGATTGTTCCATCTAGGCACAAACATCCACCAATCAACGAAAAGAAAAAGACAGTTAACAAAAGATTTTTTTTCATAATATGCCAAAATATAGTCCAACAATCTATATACCAACCAATACGGGCTTTATTTATCCCCAATATACCCACTGCAAAAAATACACAAAATATTTAATATATGCGCAAACATATTAAAAAAAATCACAAAACACTAATCATCACCATTTTAACAACTATCAATTTAGAAACAATTCCTATTCATCTCTTCTTGAAAAGTATCCATCGTCAGAGGGAATACACTTTTTTTTTGAAATTGTGGCACCCTTGGAGTATAAAAACGTTTTTACAAAAAAAAGTCGTATATTTGCACAGAGACGGGTAGAGGCGCAGGCAACGCTAGTTCGCTGTGAGTCCATTATTTACACACATCTTTAACATTATTCCAATGTTATTATAACGCTATTAAAGCGTTGAAATAGCGTTGAAATAGCGTTGAAATAATGAAGGAACGGCGGAAGTGGAGTGAGAGCAATTCGCCACCACAACCTAAGGAATTATCAACCACAAAAAAGCAATAATTATGGCAACTCTGAAGAACAATCTAATGGTCCCGAATGGGACTTTGAAAAAGGACGGAGTGACTTTCTATCAACGCAATGGGACTACCGTCGTACGGTCGGCACACAGCGAGCAGCCCCACCGTCGCACACGTAGTCAGTTCGAGGCACGGCAGCGGATGGCGAATTGTACTAGCCTGTGGAAGGCGTTGCGCCAGGCCACAGAGCCAGTGCTGGCAGGGGGAAAGAGCAGCTACGGCCGTTTCTGCACCCTGATGCGCAAACTGCCCGTGGTCTATCTGCCCAAGGGGGCACGACAGATGGGTGCCACACTTTTGCTGCCAGGAATGCCGGTGAGCGACGGCATGTTGCCCGACATCGAATATCAACTGGGCGAGGTGGGAGACGAGCCGGCACTGCTTACATCGCTGCGCCTGCGGACGGGCGCAGATTCTGCGGCATCGGCACTGTACGGCCGCGGAGGCTCGTTGAAGCGGGGCGAATGGCTGTGCCTGTTCCGTATGGAGCAGGTGCTGACGACATTCAACGGCGCGACAATACCTCGACTGAATGTAAAGGTGGAGGAACTGAATGAGGAGAACTGCCGCAACGGGGAGCCGTTCAGCGGCATAGAGCTGCGCGATGTGGACGGGCGGCTGGCACTGGTGGGCGACGTGCTGGGCGACGAGATGAGGGGCTGGGCACTGGTGCGCATGGCTGAAGGCAAGGCCTCGAGCCAGAAGGTGGAGACGCACTGCGACCTCTACGAGCAATACCTCACCGAAGAGGCCTTCGAACGTGCCGCCCAAAGCTATGGGGGGCTCACCCTGACACCTATGCTCACACCTGATGAGGATTGAAAGGCGAGCAACTAAGCTCAGCGTATCTAGCGTTTGGTCACCTATTACCTATTGTGACATAAAAAGGGGTTGTCGCATGTCGCCAACATGCTTATGGCAGGCGATAATATGGGGACTTCTATTTTTGAAGGGTTCTGCTAATAAGATATTGAGCGTGTTGACTTCTTCGCTTCCGCTAAGCTCAGCTAGCGAAAGTCCACAGGACTTTCTTCACTCCGGCACACTAAGATGTATTCGTCTGATATACCTCACACTATGAGTGCGGGACTATTGAGAGTTTGCCTCTCCGAGGCAATTTATAGAAGTACTCTTTAGTATTATAGCTCCTCTTGTTGGGCTGCTACTTGTAGAGGTAGAGCGACACGCAGTCGTCGGGGTTGATGGGGTTGAAATCCTGAGTGGGCATGCCGGTGAAGCTGACGGTGATGTGGATGGGGTTTTTGTCGTCGAGTTTGAAAGCCTCGGAGCTGTACCACACACTTTTGCGTGTGCCCACGATGGCTTCGACACCGATGACCACCTGGTTGGCGAGGTCGGAGGAGGTGAGCTCATAGATGGTGTTTGGCTCGATGAGCTTGAGTTCGCGCTTTGCAACCAGCTGTGTGCCATCGTATTCAAAAGCAGTCACATTGGCCATGTCGGTGTAGTCGTCGGTATAGGTGATGCTGTACTGCGACTCCTTGAAGCATGAGGTGAGGGTTAGGCAGCTGAGTGCCACAATGGTAAGAAGAAATTTTTTCATAAAGAAATGGGTTTAATTTATTTAATGATTGAAAAGGAATTACGGGTGACGCTACATTGCTTATTCGCCATTGATTTTAAGGAATGAATGGACTGGGGCTATGGCGTTGATGCGCTGGTGGTCGTAGAGGTCGGGGAATTCGACGATGAAGAGGAACTCTTTGACTTTGACCTTATACTCCTTGCCGTCGAGGTGGATGACCTCGCGGTTGAGGGCATGGGCGATGCCGATGGCTGTGCCACCAGTGGCGAGGATGTCGTCGAAGAAGGTGATGTTGAATGTGTCGCCCTCAGGCTTGCCTGCGGCAATATCGGAGAGGCGGTAGAAAACGTGGTCGGCACCGTATTCCTTCATAATGGCCACGTCGTGAAGGTCGCCCTCGCTGTAGGGGAGTTTGCCTTTCTTACGGATAGGTATGACGTTTTGAACCCTCTGTGAGATGTTGAGCAGGGGTGCGGCAAAGATGAATCCGCGAGCTTCGACTGTGGCCACATTGGGGCAGTGTGTGTGTGCATCGATGTCGGCAAGGAGCTGATTGAAGGCATCCTTGTTAGAGAGAAATGGAAGGATGTCGATGAAGTCTATGCCCGGCTTGGGGAAGTCGGGATAATGGCTGATGATGTCGGAATAATTCATGTTGGTATTTTAGTTTTGTGTTTAGTGTTTAAAGTTAAGTATTTTTTGTTTAGTGTTTAGAGCGTTGGGGGTAGTGTTAATATTATAAATTCTCAATTATCAAGTATTATTCATATTGCCCAGATGAGTAGGCCGGCACAGATGATGATGCCGGTGATGAGGAGGTCGATGAGGCAGAAGCCCATGATGTCTTTAGCGTCGAGTTTGGCAATGGCGAGGGCAGGAATGGCCCAAAAGGGTTGTATGAGGTTGGTCCAAGCGTCGCCCCAAGCTATAGCAGTGCCGGTAAGACCAGGGTCGACACCTAGGTTGGCCCCAGCGGCGAACATGATGGGTGCCTGTATGGCCCAATGGCCTCCGCCCGAGGGGACAAACATGTTGAGTACCGCGGCACAGAGGAAGGTGAGCAGAGGATAGGTGACGGGGGTGGAGATGGAGATGCAGGCATTGCTGATAACTGTGCCCAGGCAGATGCCGCTAGCTCCCACGCCAGTGATGATGCCCATGATGCCGGCATAAAATGGGAACTGAAGGATGATGCCTGCGGCACCTGTGGCAGCTCGGCTGAAGGCACGCACATAGGCCAGCGGAGTGCCATGGAGCAAGACACCGAGGAAAAGGAAGAGCATGATGACGCTGCCAAGGTCGAAGGCTCCGCCCCTAAATCCGAGGTGTACTATCAGATAGGCAAATCCCATCAAGGCCACCATCCACGAGAGGAGGCGCGACTGCTCCATACGCTGTGCGGGAGTGGGGTGTCCGTCGGTGGGGGCAGAAGAGGAACCCTCGGGTTGAGCATTTTCAACTAGGAGGGCACGGTCGACGGTAAGAGGGTCGTGCTTGGGATGCATGAGGCTGTTGGTAATGGTGATTGCGACAATGACAACAGCCACTATGGCTAGATTGTAGGGGTTAAGTATGGTTTGTGAGACAGGCACTGGGTCGGTGAGTATGCCGTTGGTGGCGGTGGTGAGGGCTTCGCCTGGGGTGGCCATGGTAAGGGGTATGGAGCCAGATAGTCCTGCATGCCACACCACAAAACCACTATAGGCCGAGGCGATGAGCAAACGGTAGTCGACCCCTGCCAGCTTGGAGGCTATCTCCTTGGCAAAAATTACACCAACAATAAGTCCAAAACCCCAGTTGAGCCAGCAGGCCAAGGCCGACACAGCCGTCACCAGTGCGATGGCAGCAGTGGGGGTCTTGGGGATGGAGGCCAGCGCACTGATGCCCTTTTTGACAACAGGAGCCGAGGCCAAGGTGGAGCCACAGACAAGTACCAAGGCCATCTGCATGGCAAAGGCAAGAAGGTTCCACACTCCCCCACCCCAGTGTTCGACGACCTCTATGGGGGTCTGATGACAGATGGGCATTGCCAAGCAGGCAGCCACCAGGGTAAGTATGATGGCAAAGATAAAGGGCTCGGGCAGCCAACGTTGGACTAGTTTGACACAGAATTTAATCAAGGGACGTTGTGATATAGTGAGAAGTAAGAATTATGAACTAAGAATTAAGAGGTTTGTCGGCCATAGGGCTAGTGCTTAATTCTTAGTTCATACGCTTTATCTCTCGAGAAGGTTGAGAATTTTATTATAGAAATCAGTGTTTTGCTGGATACCCGAGAAGCATTCTGCACCGGGGCCAAAGGCAAAAACGGGGACCATAACTCCGGTGTGGCCACCAGTGCTCCAAGAGGGCTGACTGGTGCCAGCGGCAATGCTGCCATTCTTGAGAGTGAGACCGCCAGTCTCGTGGTCGGCAGTGACGATGACCAGGGTGTTGCCGTCGCGCTCGGCATAGTCGAGCACAGCGTGGAGCATATCCTCGAAGTCGGCCATTTCGGCAGCGAGGTAGGCACTATCGTTGTTGTGGCATGCCCAATCTATCTGCGAGCCTTCGACCATGAGGGTGAAGCCGTTGTCGTAGAAGCTGAGCGTCTCGATAGCCTTGAGGGTGCCTAGTGTGAGCATCCGGCCGCGCTTGGTGGCATCTGGGGCATCTTTGCCTGAAAGGAGGGCACAGATGTGATGGCCCTTGAGGCGCATCATGTCGGGGACGGTGTATGCCATCTCGTAGCCGCGAGCCAGGAGTGTATCGATGGGGGCCTTGCCGTCCTTGCGGTTAGGGGTTTGGAAGCTGTAGGCGTCGTTGCCAATCATCACCTCAAAGGGACAGAGCGCCATCTGCATGCTGATGGAGTCGAAGAGCTTGCGATAGGTGACGTGGGCGTAGGTGGAGGCGGGGGTGGCATCGAGCACACTGCTGGTGACCACAAAGCCAGCGGCCTTGCCATAACGTTGCTTGGCTGTGACAAGGAATGATGGGTAGCGGGAACCGTCGGGACCCATGGCAATATGATAGTTGTCGACCTTGTGGCCCGTCATCAGAGCCGAACCGCCAGCACCAGAATCGGTAGTATAGCGGTTGTTGGAATAGGTGCGGGAGAAGCCTACATACGGGAAACGAAGGAAGGCACTATTGTCGCCCCGCTGGGCCACGATAGAGGTGTAGACCTGTGCGGTGCCCATACCGTCACCTACGATGAAGATGACATTGCGAGGATGTTTGGGTTCGGATTGCTGCTGGACAGCCTTGTTGCGCTGCCCTACCGCCAGCAGAGGAAGGAGGGCAAGGAGAAGGATGAGGGTTTTCTTCATGTTTAATTGTTGTTTTCTAGTTTCTGTTCGTTCTGATAGGCGTCGGCCTTGTTGGTAAGGCTCTTATGGTCGCCTGGGAGGATTACGGCAGCGATGATGCCGACGATGGCCGCAACAGCAAGACCAGAAATGGCTATGCTGCCGAAATGCAGCGCACCGCCGTCGCAGCCATAGCTGATGCCGATAGCAAGGGTGATGGTAAGGGCGGTAATGATGAGATTGCGGCTGTCGGTAAGGTCAACCTGATTCTCCACCAGGCTACGCACTCCAACCGATGAAATCATACCATAGAGAATGAGCGAGACACCACCAATCGTGGCTGTGGGCATAGCATAGATGAGTGCGGCAAATTTGGGTGAGAAGCTGAAGAGGATGGCAACGACAGCAGCGATGCGGATGACACGGGGATCGAAAACACGTGTGAGATTGAGCACCCCGGTGTTCTCGCCGTAGGTTGTGTTGGCCGGTGCACCAAAGAGAGAGGCAAGTACGGTGGCGGCACCATCGCCACAAAGAGTGCGGTGAAGACCGGGATCCTCAAGATAGTTGCGATTGCAGGTAGAGCTGATAGCGCACATGTCGCCGATATGCTCAATCATGGTGGCCAAGGCGATAGGCATAACAGCCAGGATGGCGGTGAGTAGGAAACTCCAATTGCCCTCTTGGAAGGCATAGATGCCGGTGTCTTGCCATTTGACGGGCAGTCCTATCCAAGCGGCGTCGTGGAGAGCCTGCACCTTGCCTGCCTCTAACTGACCGAAGATGGCGGCAACCGCATAAGAGGTCACCACACCCAAGAGAATTGGGAGGATTTTGACCATGCCTTTGCCCCAGATGTTGCAGATGACGACCACAAGAATGGCTATGAGGGCAATCCACCAGTTGGTAAGGATGCTGCTAACAGCTGTTCCGGCAAGAATGAGTCCGATGGAAATGACGATGGGGCCCGTGACCACAGGTGGGAAGAGGCGCATGACCTTGTGGATGCCGAAAGCCTTGAAACAGGCTGCCAGCACGAAATAGAGCAGACCAGCAGCAGCCACACCGATACAGGCATAGGGCAGAGCCTCGGCCTGAGACATGCCATATTCGGCACCCATGGCCACAACGGTGGCATAGCCGCCTAAGAAAGCGAAGCTGGAGCCTAAGAAGGCGGGCACCTTCATCTTGGTAAGCCAGTGGAACAAGAGTGTGCCCAGACCGGCGAAAAGAAGCGTTGCCGACACCGAGAGGCCCGTGATGGTAGGGACCAGAATGGTGGCACCGAACATTGCGAACATGTGCTGGAAGCCCAAAACGAGCATCCGGCCTTTGCCCAGCTGCCTTGCATCGTAGACAGCTTCATTGGTATTAATATTTGCCATAGATGATGTTTTTTATAGAGTTAATGGTTTTTGACGGGGTGATTGGTGGCTAAATAGGAGGAGGTGTCTATTTGGTGCCAAAGATGCGGTCGCCAGCATCGCCAAGACCTGGGAGGATGTAGCAGTTTTCGTTGAGGCCGTCGTCGAGTGCGGCGGTGTAGATGTCGACTTCGGGGTGTTCCATTTGTACACGTTTCACCCCTTCGGGAGCAGCAACAAGGCACATCATGCGAATATTGCTATAGCCATCCTGTTTGAGCCGCCTGATGGCATCGCAAGCACTGCCGCCAGTGGCAAGCATGGGGTCGGTGAGGATGACCATGCGGTCTTTTCCATCAGGCATCTTATAGTAATAGAACACCGGCTCATGGGTGGTCTCGTCGCGATACATGCCGATGTGGCCAACCTTGGCGGCAGGTATCAGCGTGAGAAGGCCTTCGACCATGCCAAGACCAGCACGGAGGATGGGAACTACGACAACCTTTTTGCCCGAAAGTTCGTGAGCTATCATGGGCTGCATCGGGGTCTCAATCTCAACATTCCTCAGGGGGAAGTCGCGCGTAATCTCGTAGCCCATAAGCATACCGATTTCTTTCAACAGTTCGCGAAACTCGCGAGTGCCTGTTTCTTTCTTGCGCATGATGGTGAGCTTGTGCTGCACCATGGGATGATTGATAATGTGTAAAGCCATAATATTGGATTTTAATCTATTGCAAAGAACTAATTATACTTTTATTAACAAAAAGGACTTTGCAAAATTACATTAAATACAGCTCTTATACAAATTTTTAACACTTGAGTTTTCAACAGCGTGTTGAAATAGCCATCAATCCGATGCAATCAACTCTATCAACTGCGACTCAAAGAGGTCGCGACGGATAAGGCGGTAATGAGGGGCGTATGTTTGGTTGAAATAATGACTGTGATGAACCATAACCTCGCCACGGTCGAGCATGGCTCGCAGGTTGGCTGCGTCAGCCTCGAAATTGAGCGGACGAGGCGAGATAGTATCGAGCAGCACCACGAGGCGTTCCCACTGACCTTTCCAATCGTAGAGAGGCATCTTCTTTTTGACATCGGCACTCTGCATCAAGAGACGTACAAAGAGGTCGAGTGGGACACGGCCATCCATGATGACTCGCAGGTTGACGCGTACGAAGTTGCCTTCAACACCAGTGTATTCGAAATCAGGGAAGAGTGATTCGGCCATATCTACCTTTTCCAACTCGTCAACGATATAACGGGCACAGGTGACCGAATCTTTGATGATATGCCCAGGGCCATAAACATCTTGGAAACAAGTCTTGTAGACATCCTGTAGGTGTGCGTCAGGGTATTTCTTCATATAGGCACCCAGAACCTCGGCGGCACGATTGGGAACACGATAGCGGCCTTGGTCTATCTTGCGAAGAATCATATGGGCCATGTCGCCATGGAAGGGCTGGGTGTATTTGTGGACAACCCATGAACGACCATTCCAGTCGTTCTCGAATTGGGCAAGGTGTGCCTTGAATGCCTCCTCGTCAAACTTCTTGTCTGTATTATTCTTATAGTCCGCTATAACAGCATTGAAAAACATCTCCCACCGTTGGAAGTAATAATGCATTAGCAGGCCACTCCACATGCGGTTGGCGTAGTCGCCCAGCACAGGGCCGCCCCAGATGGTGAGCAGGGTGCGTGCCTGTGTTTCGTAATACCGTTCCTCCTCGACAGTCCTACCCCAGACGCGAGCCTCCTGCGTCCACGTCCAAAAAGAGAGTGGGTCCACTTGTTGCAACAAGCGGTCGGCATCCTGTATCATGTCTAATGCAATGGATTTATCGAGTTGCATCCTCTCTATGTCACCCACCTGATAGGCGTATGTGAAATCGTCGCGCACCTCCATAAAATGGTTACCCAACCACTGAGAGAGGAGGTTGGCGATGTCGTACTGATAGCTGGAGCGCTTCGAGGGGTGTTTAAGCAGGAGCCTTATGGCTTTCAAGAGATGGTCGTTGTTGTAGGAATAGTAAGGCTTGGTGTAGTAGGTGCCATGGCCTGAGAGGGAGGGACGAGCCACCATCTGTGTGCCTAAGCCGTAGAACGACCAATCCTTATATACCGAATCAATCAACAGTTGCCATGCGGCACGGCAGTCCTTGTTGGTTTCGCCATAGCGGAGGTCTGCCCATCGGCGGGTAAACTCCCCTACCCTATTCGATGACTTTGTCAAATGCCACGGATGCTCCAAAAGGAACTCGAATATCTGGGGGCTGTTGTCGAAGCTCTCCAAAGTGGAGCCGAGGCCCATCATATTGCCTGCCTGCTGCTGCATGGCATTGGAGAGCTTACAGTCCAACTCATGCAGATTGCCCACGAGCATCGTGTTGCCGCCGAAGTTGCCAAGATAACACCAGATGTAGGGCTGGCCGAAGAAGCCGTCCGTCTCGCGCCACACCTCGGTCTTTTCACAGAAGTAGTCGAGCAGAATCATCTTGCCCTGCGGCACTGCAGTAAGATAAGCACGCAGCCTTTCTGGTGTCCACTGACGGCGTTTATAATAGAATACCCAGCTCATCTGTAGCCATTGAGCCTCGGAGTCGACCTGTTGGAGGGAGGCGTAGATGTTGCTCGACACACCTGCCAAATAGTCAGGCTCCCAACAGGGCGGGTCCATCTCGTTGAAGGGGTCGACGCCGTAGATGTGGTTGGTGCCATAGAGGGCGGTCTGTTTATCAAGGTATTTGCGCTGGATGACTGCGAAGAGACTGTCGGTAGAATTCATGAAATAAGTCGGCTCGAAGCCGCACCAGCTGCTCAGCTGTTTGATGTCGGCCTGAGGGTTGCGCTCGGCTATCTGTCGTGGCACATGCCCGGCAAAGGCTGGCAGCACGGGTGTCATATTCAGCTCACGCTCACGTGCCAGTATTTTCTTCTGCAATTCCTTTTGTTCATATATCCACCCCTGTGGCAATGGGCCGCCAAAGCCGTCGAGGTTGGCCATTCGGTGCCACGGCAGATGTGCTGGTCCGCTGAAATAGGCGCGAATCTCGTCATCGGTCATTCCCATTTCGCGCCACACCTCCTGCCACACGGCCTCCTGCCCTGTGAGGGCCAGCGGCATGTTCACTCCGTTGAGCGCCATCCAATCGATGAAACGCTCCCACTGCCACCACTGCCACCACACCATGGTGTATCCATAGGTGCAATAATTGAGAAAAAAACGTGTACCGACGGCACATTTGCGCACTATAGGCTCATCCACTTTGGGAAGTCTTTTTGGCAGCTCTACAGGCTGGCTGGCATACCACGACACATGAGCCTTGGCATACTCCTTGAGGTAGTAGTTAAGCCCCATAGCCATGGAGTTGTCGTTGTTGCCGCCGATGCGCACTTTGTCGCCGTGCTGCTCGAGGGTGAAGAGGTCGCTGTCGGACGGTCGCAGCACAAACTCGAACTGCTCGGCCTTTTCGCCCAAGATGCGTGAAGCCAGACGCTGGGCAGCCTGCTGGGCGGAAACTGACGAGAGAAGTAAAAAGAAAGCACTAAAAGATATAATCTTTTTGAATTGAGAATTAAGAATTGGGGCGAGAGCCAGTTTTCGAATTGAGCTTTTTGTATTGTCTTTTTTTACTTCCATTTTAACCTCCTTTTTGATTACTTTTTTTACAACCGCATTAACTCCTCATTGGAGAATTGTCCATTTTAACCTCCTCTTTCGCAATGTGAGATTTGTAGGCAAAATCTATTATTGGCGGCCACTCCATCATGTAACAGAATGTGTTTTTCGTACTACTTGAATACTGATTTCGTATAACAAATAGATAGGCAGAGCCACCAATGAGAGGGTCATAGCATCGCCCGTTGGGGTTATGACCGCCGCAAGGATGAGAATGGCCACGACGGCATGTTTTCTGTATTGGCGCATCATGTCGGGCTTTAACAGACCTATCTTAGCCAAAAGCCAACATAGCACGGGCAATTCGAACACCACACCCATCAGGAAACAAAGCATAAGCAACATACTCACATACGAGGTGAGGGCAATCTGGTTTGGGACCTCGGGCGAGACCTGATATGTACCCAGAAAGCGAAAGGTGAGAGGGAAGATAACGAAATAGTTTAACGCCACACCCATGAGAAACATAACATACCCGCCCCCTACGGCACTAAGGGCATAACGGCGTTCATGAGCATAGAGTCCCGGGGCGACAAAATGAAACAAGAGATACAACAAGTATGGCGACACCAACAAGAGTCCCATCCAGAGCGATACCTTCATGTGGACAAGAAACTGCTGTGCCAGCTCGGGGTTGAACAGGTCGACATGGAAATATGTCGACACCCCGGCCAGACGTGCCAATAGTCGGTAAGTAACAAAGTGCGGACTACTGGGAGCCATCACGATGGTGAAGAGCCATTCCTTGCAACAGAAGGCAGCCACCGCACATAGGGCCACTGCCAACAGGGCTTTCAACAGGCAGCCCCTCAACTCTTCAAGATGTCCCCAAAAGTCCAATTACTCCTTATGGTCTTCCTTGTTTGGCGACTCTTGCTGATGGGTAGCTTTGCCCGATGGGTCGTCAAGGCCGTTCATGCCATCCTTGAAGCTCTTCACCCCCTTGCCCACACCATGCATCAACTCGGGTATTTTTTTTCCACCAAACAGCAACAACACGACCAGCACGATAACAATAATCTCAGTAGTGCCTATAAACAAAACATTCATAATATTTTATAATGCTTACAAATTCTCAATCATTGCCAATTTGGCGGGAATATTTATACGTTGCGGACACTCGTGCAGACAACGTCCACAGCCGATGCAATGATCGGCCTGCCGCTCAGGTTCCACAGCTCGATTATAACTCTTCAGATATTGTCTGCGAGCCCTGCGGTAGGCCCGACGCTCATCGCCATCGGCATTGTCGTCGGGTTCGGCAACCAACAAACCCTCGTTGACCATCTTGTTATAATGAGCAAAATTGCCTGGGATATCGATGCCATAAGGACAAGGCATACAGTACTGACAACCAGTGCAAGGCACAAGTGGATAGCCAACATAGCGGTCGGCAATGGAACTCAGCATAGACAATTCATCCTCGCTCAGTGGCTTATGAGGCGACATGGTGCGCAGATTGTCTTGCAAGTGCTCCATATAGGTCATACCACTCAGCACTGTCAGTATCCGGGGTTGGTTGCCAGCAAAACGGAAAGCCCAAGAGGCCACGCTCTGCTGCGGCTCACGCTTTTTCAGCTCCTCGACAGCAAAGTCGGGCAAACTGGCCAACTGGCCGCCCAAGAGAGGTTCCATCACAAAAATAGGGATGTCGCGTTTGGCCAGTTCGCCATAAAGATATTCCGAATTGGCATCGCCACCGCCAGCATCCTCTGACAGGTCGGAGGCATGCTGCCAATTAATGTAGTTGTGCTGTATCAGCACATGGTCCCAATGCACCTGCTCGTGCATTGAGAGGGCATGGTCGAAGACCTTCACATCACCATGATAAGAAAAGCCCAAATTACGTATTCGGCCTTTAGCACGCTGCTGCATAAGGAATTCTATCATCCCACTGTCAACAAAACGGCGTTGGAACGTCTCCATTGGTTCAACCATATTGCCCTCAGTATCGCGGCCTGGGAGACCCACACAGTGTAACATGTAAAAGTCGAGATAATCCACCTGCAGCCGTTCCAACGACTGCTCAAACATCTCTACACTACCCTTATAGTTCCACAACGAGGGGTTTTGGTTAGAAAGCTTAGTACTGACAAGGAACTCCTCGCGGCGATGACGCTTCAATGCCAAGCCCAAAGCTGTCTCAGAGCGTGCTTTGCAGTAGCGCGGAGCAGTGTCGAACAGATTAAGACCATGCTCTATGGCATAGTCTGTAAGCTGGTTGATGCGCTCCTGGTCAAGGTCCCCCTCGCTTTGGTTGCCATCCTTACCCTCTTCTAATGAGGGCAAACGCATAAAGCCATAGCCCAAAAGCGACACCCTCTCACCATGAGTGCCTGTTCGATAAGTCATCTTGTCGGTGGGCACCTCCCCGAGTGAGAAACCCTCAGCATTGGTGGCATTAGGGTTCTTACAACCAGCAGCCATTGCCGCAGTGGCCAAGGCTCCAGCTCCCAAACTCTTCAAAAAATCTCTACGTTCCATATTATTACTATTACTTACTTCACAATAATGAGCGTCGCCTTACGAGCGTCGCGATAATCAAGACGGAATCCTGACAGGCGGTCCATCATCTCATTCATCGACTCGAATGTCGATGCCAACGGATTGTCGCGCATGAGGCAATAATCGTGTGGCACCATTGTTGAATCGTTCACCTGCTCATATTCCGTAACCAACACATTACCTCCCACACCCATACTGCTCGACAAGATGCGGCGAGAGGCCTCGTTGTAGTCATCGCACCCCTGCTCAAACAGCACCTCGTGTCCATCGGGGTAGACCAGCCACACCTCCTTCAGCATCACCTCAGTAGTGTCGAAGAGCAAAGGCTCGTCGGCATATTGTTCCATCACGTTCAAATAATCCTTAAGCAGCAAGTCGCTTCGCAGCCTGCCTGGAGCTATATCCTTCACTCTCAGCACCACCCGTTCCTCCATGCTCTCGCCCTTGGGCCGCCAATCGAAGTAGGTATACCGTTCTTTATCCCCAAGCGCATTAGTCGCCAACCATGAGGCTATCTGAGCAGGTTCGCCCACCATGTAAAACTCCGTAGTGGAAGAATCCAGATTGTAAAGCTTGTCGGCATTGGCTATCAGAGCACCATTGTCGACAAAAGGTTTAAGAGGTTCGATACTAATCGTGTAATCCTGTGCCTTTACCCCATCGGTCAAAGTATAGCATGGCAGCGATATCGGGTCCGAGAGAAACAGCATTGGTATAAGGATAGCGAATGAATTGTTCAACACATGCAATAGAGCTGCCAGCCAGATGCTGAAATTGATGGCCAGCCAACTCAGCACTAAGGCAAAGCCAAATATATCAGTCAAGCCAAGTACCATGCCTACTGAGAATTCACCAAACCCAGAAATATGGCACAACGCAAAGCCCAAGGCAGAGATAAGGGCACAAGCCCACATCTGCACATATCTGTCCCTCACACCGAACCATGCCACCGCCACTGCCGCCACCAGTAGCAGCCCCCAGAGACCAATCTCACTGACGGAGAAGGCGGCCATCAGCACCAAGCAGACTATCGTAATCCATTTTTTCCCCTCTCCCCACAGGCGAAAGGCAAACTCCTCTAGAATAGGCTGCAGCACACAGAACAGTAGCAGCGTCAGCACAGGGACATTCTGAAACATCCATTTGCCCATGTCCATCAGCGTCTCCTGTCCTGCAGGTGTCTTGCCAGTCCATTCCATCACCAGGCTGATCAGCATCGACCCCAGCCAGATAACCAGCCCTATCCAGAGCATCGGCAAAAAACGCTTGTCGTAACGTTTGGTTTTCATCGTATAAAGAATTATAAGGTTATTACTTAAGAGGCTGACAACTCCGGCACACTGCCTCGCCGTTGACTAACGCGACTCGGCTTCGGCCTTGACCTTCTTCTTGTGGCTGTGCTTGGTCCACAGACCGTACACCTCGCTCACATTGCCGGCAGTGGTGAAGGCGGGCAGCTCGTTGTCTTTAATGAAAGCCAATAGCTTGCTGAACTCGTCTTTGGTCAGCAGCACCTCCAGTTCTATCGACTTCTCGTTGCTGTAGCCGCCAATGACCTCGTAGAGGGTGCAGCCACGATGCAGTTCATCAATAATATAGTGGCGAATACGGTCATACTCCTTCGACACAATACATACACGCTTGCGATTGTTCAGCGAGGCAGTAAAATAGTCTACTACCAAACCATTAATCCAAGTGCCGATAAGGCCGATAACCACCATGCGAAAATCGTTGATGAAGAAGGCTGTGCAACAAATAATGGCACCAGCTATGCTCACTGATGTGCCAATATCGAAATGCAGATACTTGTTCACAATCTTGGCCAGAATGTCCAGACCGCCTGTGGAAGCATTGATGCTGAACATCAATGCCTGCGACGCACTCAGCAGCAGCACAAAGCAGCAAAGGTCCAACCAAGGGTCGCCCATCACCGACATCGAGCCGGTAGTGAGATTCTCGTGAGCAATATTCTGCCATGGCAGAATGATTTCCCACACCTTAGTCAGCGGACCTAAAATCATGGCCGTGTAGACCGTCTTAGCACCAAACTCATGGCCTATCAGCACCCAAGCCAGTACCAACAGAATAGCGTTGATGGCCATAATGATGACCGAAAGCTCAATATTGATTCCAGCAGCCAAAAAGATATTGTTCAACACAATCGACAGACCAGATATAGTACCGATAATCAGCTTACTGGGTACTAAAAAATAATATACTGCCGCCGCAGTAACAAACATGCCGAGAGTCATAATGACTAACTCCTTCCAGAACTTAAACGTTTTCACCACACTCAGCGTGTCTAATAATTTACTCATGATAAATGTTGTTTTAGTTGTTGATTAGATGATTATTAATGATACAAATAATTAATAGATTCAAATAAAACACTAAGATATTATTATATACTAACATGAACCTCGCGCCCCTCGACATAAATGGCTGAGAACGGACGCACAGGACAATAATGCTCACAAGCGCCGCAGCCTATGCAACGACTCTCGTTCACTGCCACCCTGCTGTGACCAGTAGCCGCATCGCTGACCAAGCTGATGGCAGCCGTTGGACAGTGACGTGAACATGCATTGCACTCCACGCCCTGAGGCAAGAGGCAGTTTTGTGGCACAGTAACAGCATAGCCAATACTGATGGCACTACGCTTCACAGAATCAATAGGTTTAATCGCCCCTGTTGGACAAACATCGCTACATCTTGTGCAGTCGGGACGACAATAGCCCACTTCGAAGGCCATTTCTGGCTGTAACAATGTCATCAAGTTTTTCGATGGACGTAGCACCTTAGCCGGACACTCGCTCACACACAGCTGGCACCCTGTGCATCGACTACTGAAATTCTTCAAACCACTCGCCCCTGCAGGCTTCAGTGGCACCTTACGGTCAGGCAATTGTTTATCTTCCAATACCGCCAGCCCGCCGTCAACCTTCTTCTCCTGTGCTTCTAATGCCATGGCGGCACCCACAGCAGCTGTGGTGAGGACAAACTTACGACGCGAACCATCCACAGACCCACCGTCGTTGGCAACGGCTTGGGGGGCCTTCTTACGGATTCTATAGCTGATAGCGTGCTGGTGGCAGTTCTCCAAACAGTCCATACATGCCACACAGCGCGAATAATCTATCGTATGAGTCTCAGGGTTAATGCACATCGCCTTGCAGTTGCGGGAACACTTCTTGCAGCCGTTGCATTTGCTGGTGTCAATCATCGGTTTGAACAATGAGAAGCGGGAGAAGAAGCCCAACACCGTACCAACAGGGCAAAAAGTGTTGCACCAAAGCCTGCCCCAGCCAAACGACAATACGCCAAAAACCACCAGCGTCACCAATGCCACCCAGAAGGTAACACTCAGTCCCGACCAATGGAACACCACATTCGCCATACGCCCGAAAGCACTATAGGGCGCCACCAACAAGGCTATGCCATTCACGCCAAACACCAGCAGCAGCACAAACACCGCCAACACCACAATGCGCACCGCAGTGTGGCCCTTCCTATACTGGAAACGATTCTTCTTAAACCGTCCGCCCAACCAATTAAACACATCCTGCAAGATACCCATTGGACATATCACCGAACAATAGACCCTGCCACATAATAGCGTCAACAACAATAAGGCCACTATCACCGCCACATTCAACGCCAACACCGCCGGCAAAAACTGAATCTTGGCAAGCCATCCTATACACGGCTGCAACAGCCCACTTTGGTCAGCAAACAAAGCAATAATACCCACGAAAAAAATGCAGGCAACTACAACTCTTATCTTCTTCAGCATATTAATATTATTCTTTTATAAATCGTTTTTCATTGTTATCAGCTTCGCCATTAGATAGTCTCTTCGAACTTTGCTCCCATTCGTTCGCGAAGTCCAACGAACTATCTTCACAACTTTCAAGCACACTCATCCGCACTCGGAGTCATGAAAGTGTAGTATCATTATCTGGTTTTGCCTCTTGCTTAGACTTAAGGCCCATTTGTTCATCCACTAGGGCCTCTGCCTTCGCAGCACGGGCTTCAGCTCGTGCAACCTCCTTTTTTGCACGAGACTCCTTCCAATCATGCCAAAAATGGACTCCATGTATAAACAATGTAGCCACTCCAAGCAGCAACAGAATAATGCGAGCAGAAGCAAAATCGGCATTACCATCAGGATGTAGATTCATGGCAAACAGCACCAAAAAAATGCACCCTACCATATTGACTATACGTATTTTCATTTCTCCTCTCAGCACAAACGATGCCAACAGGATGACCGCGGCGACAACGCCAAAAGCTGTTACACTCATATCTTAATATACATTATGTTTCGCGATGCAAAAATACAAAAAAAAAATCATATAACACTTTTTTCTATTTTTTAGCACACAACATAGATACAATAAGTGCTTACCTATCATATTGGGCTATGAGGGTAGATGGATTCACACGGCTGATAAAAAACGGAACATATCAGACCACTATTAATACCTAAAGTTTGACAAGTTTAATCAGTAATGCATTCCTAGTCGTTTTTAGCCACACGCTTTCGTTTTCCCTTCGCTCTTATGCTATATTTGACTGATTTTTCAACAGCATCGAAGATGCTGAATCTCAATAACCCCATACTAAGCGACCAAAGGGAGCGCAGTGTGGGGTCAAGGGCAACCCTACAACTTAGCGTCTCGAAGAGACGCGACATTGAGAATGCTTGGTAAAAATCAGTCATTTGTTACATAAGAGCGTTTCCCTTTTCTCGGTCCTTAGTCGGGTTGTTTGGTGCTGGTGGGGCTGTGCCTTTTAATTGTGAAGTGGCAACTGCCCAGTTGCTTCGTAGTGCTTAGCTCTTACCTCTTACTTCCTCTCGTCCTTCCTTCGCTCAGGAAACGAAGGCACGACGAGGTCATGACGAAGGCTTGGTGTGTGATTGGAGTGTGTGATAAAGGCCGTCTATTATAATTATACCAAAAAAGTAAAAAATTAGGGTGCCACTTTTAGAAAAAATAAAAGCGGCATATAGTTTCACAGAGCTAGAGAAATGAAAGCCAGCTCTCTTTGCCGAGCCAAAGCAACGTCACGAAGTATAAAAGTGGGACATGATGACGATGACAATGACAATAGGGATGCATACATGTATCACTTTTTGAAGAAACAATGACTTGCCAAGCCTTAGTTAATACTAAAGCTTGACAAGTCATTGTCTTGATAAAAAACATAATTACGCCTTTAAACTTATCACCATACTTCGCTGAGTGGCAATAGCTTATCTGCCAGACTATCATTTATTCTGCGTTAATAAGACGGAGACCCAACAGAGAATAAACTGATATCAATCAAAGAAATAGCGAAGTTTCATGATTTTATCTTACTTGTCAAACTTTAGTTGTATATTATCTTTCTATTTTGAGGGGTTTGGTATCGGCTCTAACGCAATTTATTGCGGAGATAATGGCTCTTGACGTAGAGCCAGAAGCCGAGGAATCCGGCAAGGTTGACTGCCCAAGCAGCCCAGAAGGCTGCAGTGTAGCCGTAATGCTCAGTGAGCAGGCCGCCCAAGAGGATGCCAAGACCGACACCTACGTCCCACGCCACCAGTATGGAGCTATTGGCGGTGCCGCGCTGGTTGTGCGGGGCCAGGTTTACAAACATGTTTTGATAGGCAGGATACATATGACCATTGCCAAGACCAATGATGAGTGCGGCACTATAATATCCTACGGCATTGGGTAACGCAGCGAACAGCAGGTAGCCACATAGCGACACACAGACGCCTATTGAGGCATTGTAGGCAATGCGCCCTTGCCGCAATGCCTTGTTGCCCTGCAGGCGTGAAAGAATCAGTCCCAATGAAAGGAGGAGGAAGAATGTGCCCGAGCCTCCTTCAATGCCGAGTCGCTCTTTGCCATAGATGGCCACATAGGTGGACATAACGCCATATGAAAAGGCAAAGCAGACCATGGTAAGAGCCTCGCTCCACCCTTTGAGGAGAAAGAAACGGTCAAGCGATATTTTTTGCTTGTCGCCGACTAGGGGGCGGGGCTTGGTCTGTACGGTGGTGTCGATGGCTAGTCCTATTGTCGCCACTGCCATTGCCAACCAAAAGATGATATCAAAATTGTGCGTACTGGTATAAATCCATATGGCAACGGTAGGGCTGATGGCAGAGGCAAGGTTGTTGCTCAGGCCATACAGGCCTATGCCTTCAGTGCGACGCGAGGAGGGTAGTACATCGATGGCCACTGTGCTGTTGGCAACGGTAGTGAAACCAAAAGGCAGGCCATGCGTGGTGCGCACGATGGCAAATAGCATCAATGACCCTGCCGCCACATAGCCCACAAAAAAAAGGGTGAAGAGTGTGAAGCTGATGAGGAGTACCATCTTACGAGGGAAACTGTCTACGATATAGCCACTGAATAGACGCGCCACCAGTGCCATGATGGCATAGCCAAACAGTACTATTCCAATTGTGTCCTTGTCGGCGCCAAAGTGTTCGCTAAGGTAGATAGGCAGCAATGGTGTGAGCAGCATGAAGGAAAAGAATATCATAAAATTAGCCACCCATACCTTGGTGTAGTCAGCATTCCAGAGTTTTTCTTGCGGTGAGGAGTTAGACATTTTGAGGGTATATTACATTTTTTAAACGCATAAGTAAAATCTAAAGGGAGCCGTACAGAATGGGACTCTGATAATTGAGTTTTTTTTAGTGATTGCCATTAGTTGATGAGGTTGTGGAGCATAGCGTAGACGGCAAGACCGGCAACAGACTTGATGCCTGTTTTGTGTGTGATGTTTTTGCGATGGGTGTTGACAGTGTGGATGGAGATGTGTAGGCGGTCGGCTATCTCTTTGCTGCTGCAGCCTTGTGCCACGAGGAGGAGTACTTCGGTTTCACGCTCACTGAGTTCGTAGCTCTCTGGGGAGGTGTCGGGTTCGGTGCGACAGCACTCGCGCAGACGTTGCGCCACATGGCTGCCTTGTTCGCGAATGTCAAGCACGGCACGAAAGGTTTCAAGCAGCTGAGGCTCGACATACTGATAGACTAGGGCGACTATGGCCATTGAGGGTCGCGCTTGAGCAAGGGCGGCCAGCTGCATGCGGGTGGGAGCAGGTATGAGGGTGGGGTTGAGCAGCAGGATGTCGGGCTGCAGGCGTGAGAGTCGCCCGGGCAGGTCAGGAGGATAGTCGCGCAAGGGGGCTAAGAGGGTGAACTGACGGTCGAGCAAAGTTTCCAAGCCTGCCCGAATGATGTCGGACGGCTCGAGGATGAGTAGGACGGGCTGGGGCTTCATGGCAGGGGGTGCTTTAGTGTCTGCTTGATGTAGGGGATGAGCAGTTTCTCTTCGAGGAGGGCATGTTTCTCAAGATCGGAAGAGAGCTGCATAATACCAAAGACCAGCTCGTTGAGTTCTTCGGTGAGGATGTCGCCCGGGATGTATTTGAGCACGATGCCGGAGAGGTCCGAGAGCCGGTCGACAAGGTCGGAATGGTTGTGAGCCAGATGCGAAGATGGTGGTACGGGCAGGTGCGCACCAGCCTGTGAGACTGGCGAAGAGGAGTCGGGCGGTGGGAGCAAAGGGAAGATGTGCTGTTCCTCAAAGGCGAAATGGTCTTGCACCTCGTGCTCGTAGTCGGCAAAGAAATTGCGAAGGATGGTGCCATAGCGGTCGCCGGCGTGGGCGGCAATGTTGAGCAGGTGGCGTTTGATATGGGGCAGGCGCTCGGTGAGGTAGTAGCGGTGGCACGATTGGAGATAGGGTACCAAGGGATGGAGGTCGGTAGTGGCGAGGGTGTGGGGTGAAGGTAGATAGCCTGCGAATGTGTATATATTGAAAATCATTAGGACAAAGTCGACATTGAGTTGGTAATGGTCGCAGACTTCCTTAACGCTTTGTTCGCCAAAGCCAAGGCGTATGCCCAAGCGGGGCAGAACAAGCAGCAAAGAATGGTTGGCCGCAATAATGTCGGCCATCTTCATGTGTGGAGTAAAGGGTGTATTCTTGTTCATTCTTGATAATATATACGTCGCACACGGGGTGAGACGGAGGTGAGTATTTCGTATGGTATGGTATCGGCTGAGGAGGCTATCTGTTGTAGGAGGTCGGCATCGCCGAAGATTGTCACCTCGTCGCCCTCATCACAATTGATGTCGGTAACATCGAGGAAGCACATATCCATACAGATACTCCCAATGATGGGTGCCTGACAGCCATTGATGGTTACGCGCCCGTTGCCATATCCCAAATGGCGGTTAAGACCGTCGGCGTAGCCAATAGAGATAATGGCTATACGTGAAGGGCGTTGGGCAATCCACCGACGATTGTAGCCCACCGAATCGCCCACAGGGATGTTTTTGATCTGCGATATCTTGGTTTTGAGACGGCTGACGGGTTTGAGGTGTTGCTGGACGTCGGGCTCGGGAGAAATGCCGTAGAGTCCTATGCCCAAACGCACCATGTCCATCTGGGCTTGGGGGAAGCGGGTGATACCCGAAGAGTTGAGTATGTGGCAGAGGATGGGGTCGGGATGTTTAGTGGCAAGTGATTGTCGGAGAAGGGTGCACCACTGGGTGAAACGGGCAATTTGCATGTTGGTAAAGTGGTCGCTCGAGGGGTCCTCGCTGCAGGCAAGGTGTGAGAAGATGGAACGTACCATCAACGGACTGTCAGGGGAGGTGAGGGCAGCTATCAGCCTAGGGGTGTCGGCACCGTCGAAACCCAGACGGTGCATTCCAGTGTCGTATTCAATATGTACGGGAACCCGCTCGTTGCCACCGTGCAGGCGAACTGCCTGCGAAAAAGCCTCGAGAATGCGGAAACTGTAAATATCGGGCTCAAGATGGTAGCGGATGATATCGGCAAAGCTCTCTTCTTCGGGATTCATGACCATGATGGGCAGCGTAATGCCGTTGCGCCGTAGCTCTACGCCTTCGTCGCAGTAGGCCACGGTGAGATAGTCGGCATGATGATATTGCAAAGCGTTGGCAACCTCGGTTGTACCAGCTCCATAGGAGGCAGCTTTGACCATGGCCATGAGCTTGGTGGCAGGCTTTAGCAGCGAACGGTAGTAGTTGAGGTTTGAGATGAGATTGTCGAGATTGACCTCCATGACAGTTTGGTGCGACTTACGCTGAAGTGCCTTGGCAAGGACCTCGAAATGGAAACGTCGCGCCCCTTTAAGTAAGATAGTGGCATTGAGATAGTGGTCGAAAGGATGCTGGCAGAGGCACTCTTCGGTGGTAGCATAGAAAGCAGATGGTATGGAGGCAAACAAATTGCGATGGCGACAGAGGGCCTCGCCTATGCCTACAAAATGGTTGATACCATGTTGCAGAATAAGTTTTGCAGCCTGTGCATAGAGCTCGGGCTCGGGAATGCCAGATTGCAAGATATCACTCATAATAAGTGCTTTGGTGGGATGTTGCGGCTCTTGCTGCAGATAGTCGAGAGCAATGGTGAGCGAGTTGAGGTCGAGGCTGTAGCTGTCGTTGATGAGAAGGCTATTGTTGAGAGCCTCGTTCATCTCCATGCGCATGCTGACCGGAGTGAGATGTCGGCAGCGGGCGGCTATTTCGTGGTGGTCGTAACCCAAGAAGCTGAGCAGGGTGATGCAGTGCATGGCGTTTTGGAGAGAGGCCCTATCTACAAAGGGGATGCTATATGAGGCTTCGACACCTTCGGTACGGAGTTTTATAAGGGTGCTGCCGCCCTCAATATGTGCCTCAAGGAATTGCACTGGGTTTTCTTCGGAAGTTCCCCAGGTATAGCGACGTACATTCCTAAAGCATTCTTGTGCAAGAATGGCTGAATGGACCTCGCGGTGGTCGGCACAGTAGATGAGGACCTCACAATGGGTGAAGAGCTGTAATTTTTCGGCAATTTTCTGGCTGCGGGTGAGGAAATTCTCGTCATGGGCCTGCCCGATGTTGGTAAAAATGCCTATAGTAGGGTCGATGACACGCCTTAGGCGGTCCATCTCCCCCACTTGCGAGATGCCGGCCTCGAAGACGGCAAACTCGTCCTCGTCGCTCATCTGCCACACCGACAGGGGAACCCCTATCTGAGAATTGTAGCTACGGGGCGAGGAAACCACTGAGCAACTGTCGTGGAGCATCTGCACTATCCAGTCCTTGACAATGGTCTTGCCATTACTACCAGTGATGCCCACCACAGGAATATTGTATTGGTGGCGATGCCAGGCAGCAATCTGCTGAAGCGCCAGCACAACATCCTTGACATACCAGAAATTGGCATTGCGGCAAAGACGGAATTGCTGCATATGGAGGTCGGAGGCATCGTTGGGAACCACAAAATTGCGGCCTCCTTGCTGATAGACATCATAGACAAAACGGCTGCCTGTATTCCGCTTGGTGGGAATAGCGAAGAAGAGTGAATGCGACACATTGGCAAGGTGGCGACTATCGGTGAGGAGGTCGGTAACATCGCAGTCAGTGTCGTAGACACAGGGGGTGGCCCCTCCCAATATCTGGGTTATTTCAGCTGGTTTCACAGAAGGATTATTAGTTACGAAATATACAAAAAATGTTGATTTGTTGAGTGCGCAATGATGCGATTATAGTTTTAAAGGGTGATTATCTTATAGCCTATCTGGCAATGAAGACAGTCGCGACGACTGCAATAGTTGTTATACAGTTGTATGAGTGCCTGACTTTGACCTGCGCTGTCCGCCTCGATGCCCACATCACGCCACTGGCGCAATATCTGGTTGTCTTCGGCAGGCAACTGCTGCAGTATTTCCAATGCTTGGTCCTTGTAGTGCTGCATAGCATGTCGGCTACCATACTCAAACAGTAGCGGCACCCAGGCATTAATGATAAGCCGGTCGACAAAATGACGTCCCACCCGCTTGGGCTTGCCTGGCGAAGGCTTGTCAAACTGGAAGTGGTTGTCCCAATAAGCGGAGGCCGAAACATCAAATAGGTTTTGGATTTCAGCGGCATCAGGTGTATCTAGCAGATGGCTGAACAGGTTGCGCGACTTGCAGAGGAGCTGGGCAAACTGGCTGATGCGGACGGTAGGATAGCCATAAGGGCGCATACGGAAGAATTTCCAAATATGTCCGGCAATAGGGGTCAGCGAGGCTCCCTGCCGCAATGCCTCGTAGTCGGCTTGCAACAAACGGGGATATTCGTCAGCAAAATAGCCTTGCAACAACCCGGCCTGCCCCATCAGTATAGCCTCTACACGCTGAGGACGGTCGAGCCAGCGGGCCAAGAAGGTAGGGTCGGTAGTCTTTGCCAGCAGCTCAAAGGGGAAGCTGTTTGCCTTTCCCCCGAAATAGTGTGCCAACAACCAATAGCAGCACTGCTCCCAGTTGCCACGGCATTCCTCCAACATCTGGCGTACCGTGATGCACTTCTGCTCGAGACGTTCCATAACAAGACGCTCCATATAGGCACTCACCAGCGGCTTTGGCAACTCTTCTAAATGGTCCATACAGGGAATGGCACGCGGTTTTGGAGGATCTAGCAACGCATGATAGTTTGCCCACACGGCATCGGGTATATAACGCGACAGCTCCAAAGTGGCGAGGGTGTGGCAATTCTGCAATGTGATAGCAGTATCGTTCTCATACACAACATGCAGAACCACATTGTCGTAGGCCCGGTTGTTACTATGATGGTGGAGATTCCAGTCCGACGACTTGATGTGAACCTCCACATTGCCCACCCATAAGGTATCCCCTATTCTCACATGCGCGTCGAAGAAATCGGGTCCGGCATCGCTATTTGGCATACCGGCCTTCTCAACCACTATCGGCTTGCCATCGGTAGTGAGCAAGCCCTCCTCCAGCAGCTGGTGCTGCCACACATACTGTAGGAAGGCTTCTCTCATCTTCATTTCACATCAAAGGGCCGGAAGGCTGTATTATTAACTGTTCATACCAGTTAGTTGAACAAATCTTTCATCTTGTCGAAGAAACCCCGTTCCTGCTTAGACGGTGTAGGCTGGAAGTTGGGCGACTTGTCCAACTTGGCAAGTATTTCCTTCTCCTCGCGCGATAGATTCTTAGGCACCCACACATTCACACTCACCAACAGGTCGCCGCGTCCATAGCTATTCACCTGGGGCAGACCTTTACCTTTCAGTCTCAACACCTTGCCTGATGGAGTGCCGGCATCTATCTTCACTTTCACTTTGCCCGACAGGGTGGGTATCTCTATACTGGCACCCATAGCCGCCTGGGCAAAGGTGATAAAGGCATTATAGTACAGATTGTTCTCCTGACGTTCAAATAGGTCGTGCGGCACCTCCTCAACTAGGATGATAAGGTCTCCTGGCACCCCACCTCTCGGAGCGGCATTGCCTTTGCCCGACATCGACAGCTGCATTCCGTCGTACACTCCTGCCGGAATATTGATAGTGATGATCTCTTCCGAACGCACAATGCCGTCGCCGTTGCAGTCGCGACACTTATCTTTAATAATGCGCCCCTCGCCACCACAGTGTGGGCACACACTCTGCGTCTGCATCTGCCCTAGTATAGTACGCCTCACCTCGGTGACGACACCACTGCCGTGGCAATGGGGGCATGTCTCGTAGCTGCCATTGCGCGAGCCTGTTCCTCCGCATGTCTTACAGGGAACATATTTCTGTACCTTTATCTTCTTCTCACATCCTTTCTCTATCTCCTCCAAGGTCAGCTTCACCTTGATACGCAGGTTGGTGCCCCTCGTCGCGGCACGTCTGCCCTGCTGGCCACCGCCAAAACCGCTAAAACCGCCGAAACGGCTTCCCCCAAATAGGTCACCAAATATATCGCCAAATTGTGAGAAGATATCGTTGATGTTCATGCCACCTTCATAGCCGCCGGCACCACCCTCAAAAGCAGCATGGCCAAACTGGTCATAGCGGGCCTTCTTATCAGGATTGCTCAGCACATCGTATGCCTCAGCCGCCTCCTTAAACTTCTCCTCGGCCTCCTTGTCGCCTGGGTTGCGGTCGGGATGGTACTGCAGTGCCAACTTGCGGTAAGCCTTCTTCAACTCCTCTGGAGTGGCATTCTTGCCAACCCCCAACACTTCATAATAGTCTCTCTTTGCCATAGCCTAATCTCTCCTTTTCACTGAATATTATTTATCTATACTGCTACCACTACCTTGGCATATCTCAGCACCTTGTCGTTCAGGTAGTAGCCCTTTTCAACAACATCTACCACAGTGCCCTTCTGCCCCTCTTCCGACGCTGGAAACTGGGTGACAGCCTCATGTAGGTTCTCGTCAAACTTCTGCCCTTTAGCCTCAATAGGTTTCAAGCCTTTTTGGGCAAGAATATTCATCAATTTATTGAATATCAACTGAACGCCCTCCTTAGCAGCCTCCTCGTCCGACATGGCCGACAAAGCTCGTTCCATATCGTCTACCACGGGCAGCACGGCCTTAATCATCTCCTTGCCTCCGTTAATTATCAAGTCGGCCTTCTCCATATTGGTACGCTTGCGATAGTTTTCGTATTCCGAGTAAAGCCTGACATACTTGTCCTGAGCCTCGGCCAGTTTCTCGCCCATCTCCTGAAGCTTCTCGGTGCTGTCATCATGCTTGTCACCACGTCTTTTATGTTCTCGTTTGTGGTGGTTCTTGGCAGCTTCCTGCTCTGTGGCAGCCTCAGAACTCTGATTTTCCACCATCTTCTCTTCTTGTTCTATTTTTTTCTCTTCTTGTTGACTCATATCTTTTACTATATTTTTTTAACCGTCATTGGCAAAGCACACCGTGTGCCAAACAACGGCAATATGTCATTTTGTCACCATACAAACACGTCCAAGGGCTTTTTAGGACGCCTGTCGTCAATCCATCTGAAGTTGGCAAGTGTGCGTTTCTCAGCCTCCAGCTTGTCATACGGGTAGGTGCTCATATCGGGATTGCCATACGTCACCACCCTGTCAGGCGCACGGTCTTGAAAATAGATCCGCATATCCGACCCTACCCCCACATTCACCCCTACCAAACTTTTCATCCCTGCCATGTCCTCATCGATTATATAGTACACCATCTCAGCATTGCCCAATATGTCGGCATAGTCAGGCTCCCCACCTACGAAATACACCACCATGTCCCTTCCTTTCACCTGGTTGAACTTGTCAGGGTCCACCTGCTCTATGCAGAAGGGAGCACCCTTCAAAAAGGCCTGCTTGGCCCCAGCCGAGTCGAACTTCACCACTATCGTATCGGCCGAGCTCTGATAGTGCTCGTACCACAGCACAGGCTCTTTATACAGTTGCAACAACGAGTCGGGCGCAGAATAGTATGCCGAGTCGCACATGGCCTGCGCGTCGGTTCGATATATCTTCACGTGGCTGTGGGCCTTGAGCCACTGAAACTGGCGCGACGAATCGTTCACCACCCAAATACTGTCGGCATGAAGATACACCGTGTCCGGCACCGACAACGTGTCATCCTCGTCGCGTGTCACCATACGCACCAACGCGCTGTCGGTCACCAGCGAAGTATGCTCCTGCTGCCTTGTCTCGGCATAGCGACTGGTGCTGACAATCTCGTTTACCGTATCGGTCAACACCACATTCCCTATAGCAATGCCAAACTCCTTCTCCTCATAATAGTGCAGCGTATCGCAGGTCAAATGCTTCTCGCCGTTATGCACCTCCGACGCCTTCATCGAATGGGCATAACGCTGCTCGGTGTCATAAGTGCCACGTTCACTATACATCGTCGTCGAGTCGGTAAACACATGCGTCGGACTCCAAAACTCGGCCAGATGCGTCTCAGTACAGTAGACCAGCGTGTCTGTCTCCAAACGCATATTCGAATCTGTGAGCACCACTCCTTGATATATGTCAAACACCTTGGTCTCCGAATTGTAATAGCCTATCTCACTTACCAGCCGCTTGTCCTGGTTCACCGTAATACCCCATGTGTCATAGGAAGCTATCGATGCAAAACGGTCGTATGTCAGATGGTCGCTTTTCAGCACCGTCTTACCATCCACCAGTCGCACCGTATCGTCCCAAATATCCAACACCCTGCTCTCACCATCATAAAACAGCTGATCGCCATATATAGTCGTGGTGTCTGTGACCACAATCTTCACATTGCCAAAAGCAGTGAGGTCGTTGCGCACCTGATTCAGCAATGCCGAGTCGGCATACAGCACCATCCCGTCATGCTCGGCACGCACCCGCTGATACAATATCCAAGTGTCGGCATCATTCGGGTCGCGTGTGCCCATCCCCGCCTCATACGTAATCAGCTTCTGAGCCTCCGCAGGCAAAAGCATCAAAAGCATCATCAACAAAGAGACTCGTTTAGTGATATTTAGCCACATACTGATTTACTAAATTAAAAGTACAAAAATACTAAAATAATTCCATTCCACAAAAATAAACAGCCAAACATTGCCAAGTAAAAACAGGCCTGCTTCCCAATCAGATTTTTTAGCCATACGCTTTTGTCTCCCTTTTCACGTTCTTTAGACGGGTTGTTTTCTAGTGGTGGGGCTGTGACTATTTAATTGAGAATTGAGAAGTGAGAAGTGGCAACTGCCCCGTTACTTCGTAGTTATCAGCTCTTGCCTCTTACCTCCTTTCGGTCTTCCTCGTCGCCGGAAACGAAGGCACTACGAAGACACAACGAAGGCTTATTGTGTGGTTGAAGTGAGTGCTGTCGGTCGTCTAATATAAGGGGACATCTATAAATCACCTCGAAGAGGTGTGACCATTAATAATGTTGCGGAAGTCGAGAGCGAAGCAAGCTGGCTTGTTTTGCCGAGATGCAGCAACGTCTCAGAGAAACACCGTACAAGCCGTAAGGCGTAGTGCGGTGATTGTCAAAACGCAGCGAAAATGCGTCACGAGGATGAAGCAAGTCCGGCGGACTTGCGATAGTGGAGCAAAAGCGAAACGGAGAACACAACGACATGAATACAGAATTAATAGAACACACCATAATTATACCGAAAAATGCAAAAAATAGGGTGCCACTTTTTGAAATAAAAAAGTGGCACAACGTTGAACAAAGCCAAAGCAAAGAAAGTCAGCTCTCTTTGACAAGCCAAACAAAGCAACGTCAAGAGATAATGTGGGACATGATGACGATGACAATGACAATAGGGATGGATGCATGTATCACTTTTCACTCTCCCACCACCAGCCGCTTGGTGGCGATGCCCGCGGGCGTGTGGATTGCCACCACGTACACTCCCTTCGCCAGGCCGCTCACGTCGAAGGTGGTCGCCAGTCCGTCGTCCTCCTGCTCCAGCACTGCATGGCCCTGCAGGTCGTACACCACCACACGGCTCAGCCTGTAGCTCGACAGCACCGTCACCATCCCCCGCGACGGATTGGGCATCATCTGCGTGAAACGCTCCAAGTTGCTCACCGACTGCGGCGGGTCGTTACGATGCGCTCCCGTAAACAGGTCCAGCCACTCGCTCCACTCGCCAAACTCCGTGTCCCACGAACACTTGCCCCGCACCCGCACCATATAGTTCGTA
>JAFRRK010000013.1 GCA_017428115.1 Bacteroidales bacterium
ACTGGTATTTAGTGTATCGATTGCGTGGCTGCTAATTGGGTGCGGTTCCTGTGCCTTTATCACTTATACTATAGTTATACTTTAGATATACTATATTTATACTATATGTAATAGTATAAATATAGTATAAATAAAGAATAAATAAAGTATAACAATAGAAGGCATGAGCAAGGCGGAGGGGTAGGGGTGGCGGCGGGTGCCAAGGCGCGGTGGGTGAATGGAGGGGGAGCGGGTGTAAGAGTCTTTTTTATTTTTTGTGATAAAAATACACATGTTGATTTTTTTGTGTACATTTGCAAATTATTTATCGTTACCTAAGATGGATTTTTCTCATATTCTAACAGATTCTTACACGCTGACGCTTACCTGTGTGTTGGCGTGCAGTATGCTTGTGGTGTGCGTTTATTATGCCATTTTCTATATGGGCGTGGCGCGCTACAAGGGGCCCAAGGCGAAAAAAAAGGATGAGGCCAAGGAGGGGCAGTTGCCCCCAGTGTCGGTGGTGATGACTGCGCAAAACGATGCTGACGCGTTGAGGGCCAACCTGCTGTATGTGTTGGAGCAGGACTATCCAAAGTTTGAGGTGGTGGTGGTCGACTATCACTCGTCGGACGACAGTAAGTTTGTGCTTCAGATGCTGTCGCAGACCTATGGCCATTTGAAGGTGGTGCGCCTGGGGGCCGACGCCAACGGCTACCAGGGCATGAAGTATCCTTTCTCGATTGGTATCAAGTCGGCCCAGTACGATCTGCTGTTGCTTACCGAGCCTGAGTGCATGCCCAAGGATGTGACCAATTTCTGCTGGATTCGCGAGATGGTGAAGGGCTATGTGGGCAGCGGCACCGAGGTGGTGTTGGGCTATTGCGGCATACAGCCCCGGCGCTCGCCTTTCAACTGGCTGCAGCAATACGACAATCTGGACTATAGTGCCGAATACCTTGGTGCGGCCATACGCCATAGGACTTACACCGGTTGCGGCCGCAATATGAGCTATAGGCGCAGCCTGTTTATGAAAAGTGGAGGCTTTATATATCACTATCATATACCCGATGGCGCCGACGACATGTTTGTTAATCAGAATGCTACCCGCCGCAACACGTCGGTGGTGCTTGCCGACGAGTCGTTCACCGTGGTGGAGCCTAAGCGCTCTCTGAGCGAGTGGCACAGCTATCGCCGCCACCGTGCCGCCACCCGCCGCTACTATGGCACCCGCCTGCGATTCAACCGCCTGATGCGCCCGCTGTCGGTGCTGCTGTTTTATCTTTCGGCTGCGCTGTTGCTGGCCGGGGGCAATTTCCCATGGCAGGTGTTGGCCTGCGTGGTGGTGGCCAAACTGGCCTGGCAGATTGTGGCCACGGCGCAGGTGGCCGAACGGCTCGACATCAGGCCGGCGGTATATTGGCTCGCGCCTCTGTTCGAAATTTATTTTCTCATTGCAAATACTATTTCACGTATTATTCCGTTATCAAGCAAAAAGTGAGAGCTGAGAGGTGGGTGATGAAAAAGATATACACTTTGTTATGGCAATGGAAGCAATCATACAGAACGAGAAGGCGCAACGCGACTATCAGCTTGTACTGGCTGCCCGCGACAAGGGCGACCAGCGCGCCTATGCTGATTTGATGCGCTACTATCGTGAGCCGATATATATGATGCTGTTGCGCATGACACATAATCCCACCGAGGCCGACGACCTTACGATTGAGACTTTTGGCAAAGCCTTCTGCCAGCTGCACACCTATACGCCCAGCAACACCTTCGCCACATGGCTTTTTGCCATCGCCAGCAATAGCGGCATCGACTATATCCGCCGCAGGCGGCTTGCGACGGTGTCGCTGAGCAGCATGTCGGTGATAGGCTCGGACGAGGCTTACGAGTATCCCATGCCTTCCGACGACGCCAACCCCGAAGAGGCCCTCATGGCCACCCAGCGGAGCGAGTTGTTGCGCGAAGTGGTGGGCCAGCTCAAGCCACGCTACCGCACCATTGTGAGGATGAGATATTTTGAGGAGCTTTCGTACGACGAGATTGCCCAGCGCCTCAACATCCCACTAGGCACCGTCAAGATACAGCTGCGCCGGGCTAGGATGCTCCTTGCCGAGATATTGAAGTCACACAAAAACAGCCTATGACCCAACGATTATCCTTTATCATATTAGCCTTGTTGCTGGCCGCAACGCCTTTGCAGGCTCAGAAGAAAAAATCTGTTCAGGCTCCAGAGCCCCTGTCGGGACTGTATGTGACTGTTGAGGCCGGGCTGCTGATACCCAGCGACAAACAGGCCAACTTCTACAACGGCGACAGCCATTCGCCCAACAGGCTCGAACGGGTGTTGAAGAGCGAGCTGTATGGCACACAGATATGGGACGACCTAGTAAGCCGCCAGCTGATATCGCCCAGCGCCATACACGATTACAGCGAGTTTCGTGTGGATGAATATGCCGACATGTATTATCGCCTGTCGTTCCAGCTGGGCATGGGCTTTCGCTATGTGTACGACAATGGTTGGGGCTGGCTGCTGCGCTTCGACTTCAGCGAGGTGACGGCGGCAGGGCAGTTCCTGTTGTCAAGCAACAATGGCACCGGCATATTGGGCAGCAACAACTACGTGGTGTGCGGCATATACGGCCGTGAGAGACGGGTGCTGATCGACCTTGGCATCGCCAAGCGCATTCCGCTCACCAAGTTGATAGACTTGGAACTGGACTTGGGCTTTGACCTGAACAACACCAATGTGCAGAGCAATGCCATTCGGGTGCCCGACCGTCAGGGCAAGACCTATAGCATATTGGACGTGTGGGGCGGACAGATGCCCTATTCAGGCATAGGCACCTATGAGTATATCAACCAGGGAGCCATAGGCATTGGCGGTTTCGGCACAGTGGCACTGAGCTACAAGGTGCCGGTGGGGGCGATAGATTTTGGCTATACCTACTATTATATGCAGACCAAGTTTCACGACTACAACGAGAGCGACTGCTACGCCCCCCAACACACTATTTTCTTTAGATTCAACATCAATAAATTTTCATTTTTTAAGAAGAAGTAACAACTGGCAGGCCAAGCCGAGCGCATTCGTCATCGCATGAATGCCTAGGCGAGGAAACCCCTGATAAAAAAACGAACCATTTTCACATTCACAAATCATTCATCATTAAATGATACAATTCACAGACCTTTCGCAATCCGATCATCCGCATTTCGCCAAAGATCTATTCGAGTCGGCCTTCCCCGATGAAGAGCGACCTCCTTTCGGGGAGTTGAAGCATCGTAACAAAGACAAATTTCATTTTATGGTCGCCACCAACGTCAGCGACGAGGGCGACGAACCCGTCGGAATCCTTACCTATTGGACTTTCGACGACTTGGTGTATGTAGAGCACTTTGCCATTGACGAGGACCTGCGCAATCAGGGCCTGGGCAAAGCCGTGTTTCTGAATTTCCTGTCGCAACAGACCGAGCAGGTGGTGCTGGAGGTAGAACATCCACACGACGAGGTGTCGGACCACCGCATTGAATTTTATTCTAGTATGGGTCTGTTCATCAACCCACAAGATTATTTGCAACCCTCCTATCATGGCGACCAAGTGACTGTTCCCATGATTATTATGTCAAAATATGAGTTAGACGACGACGAGTTTGACGAAATTCGCGAAATTTTGTATCGCGAAGTGTACAAATGCAAGCCGTCAAACATGAGGTAGCTTAAAAAAAATATTTTTTTAACAGTCCTATTTCCAGTAAAATATGAGAGTGGGGCTGCTTTTTTTATAAAAAAAATTTTTTAGTACCGAAAAAAAAGTGTACCTTTGCAGCCGTTTTTGAGAGATGAGAAAACGGCTTTCAAAAAGGCTCCTTAGCTCAACTGAATAGAGCATCTGACTACGGATCAGAAGGTTACAGGTTTGAATCCTGTAGGAGTCACACAGCAATGAAGGCTCCTTAGCTCAACTGAATAGAGCATCTGACTACGGATCAGAAGGTTGCAGGTTTGAATCCTGCAGGAGTCACACCCAAAAGAGGATGCAAGCAATTGCCTCCTCGTTTTTTTTGTTTTTGGCTATGGCCGATAGCAATTTTTTCCATGATTTGACGTTAATTATATATCAAAAACTTATTAAACAAGTAAGATAAAACTATTTTGACAAGTAAGATAAACCATGATACTCCGTTAAAAACTATGTTCATTGTACACTTGTTGTTCGTATATTCCCCATTTGCACTCCGTTTTAATATCGCAGAACAAGAGGTGGATTAGCTTTGAAACGATTGACACTCAACGAAGTGTAATGGTAGAATAGGGGAGAGGTTTTTGTTTTATTTTAAGTCAATGTTTTGTCAAACTTTAGTCAAAAAATATAATGTATGAAACGTTTAGTCATTCTTTTGGTCACTTCCGTGCTGGCAATGTTGCCGTTGCAAGCCCAACGGACGGCGAATAATGTAGAAGGCCGGTTTCTTCGTATTCAAATGTTGTTGGACAAACAGCACTATACGGACGCATACGCGGCGGCCGACAGTCTTCGCAAAGAGGCTTTTGTACGTGCCAAGAAAGGTGATACGGCTGTGTCGCGCGTGTTGCTCACATCCACCTGGTATATGGAACGCGCCGCGCTGAACTATCAGGAGGATGTCAAGGACTCGTCGTTGGCTCGTTTCCGTGCGGTGATGCCTTATCTGACAATGGTGGACAGCTGTGTGTGCTATCTGTTTCTGGAGCAGATGGACTCGGCATTGGCTTTTGCTCCGCGGCTGCAGGGGGTGCCCAACAGGCAGATTGCCGCCTTTTGCGATGAGCCACGGGGTAAGGACTATGTGAACATGACCCCCACGATGTACGACTTGCTGATGCACATGGCATTGGAACGGGTATCGCTGGAGAAGGGCATCGAGCTGGCATGGCAGCTGGTGGAGTACTACCGCCGACAGCCAGATAATAAAGAGAATGAGAATTTGCTGCTTTATAACGAGTTGAATTACCTTCGACTAAGGACTAGCAGACCTAACACATCGAAGGTGGAGAAGAAACACCTGTATCAGGCGGCCCTCAACCGCTACCGCCACACAGGCAACGAGCAGGTGGCAGAACTATATGACGAGTTGGCGAGGCTGTATAATGCCGACAACGACTACCTCACGGCCCTAGCCTACTGCGACAGCGCGATAGGCCGCTATCCTAAGAGCGTGGGTGGGGTGGAATGCGCCAACCTGCGTTCGGAGATTTTGGCTCCGTCTATCACCCTGTATTCCCGCAAGGACAACCCTGCCGACCGCGATGTGCTGTGCTACGTGAAGACGCGCAATGTGTCGAAGCTATATTACCGACTGGTTGTAACCCCTGAAACGAAGCAGTATGAGTACAGAACAGAGAAAGTGCGTGCGCAGTTGCTCGGCTGCAAGGTGTTGAAGAGTTGGAGCCAACCTATCGATGTGCCAGCCGACCACGGATTCTACAAGCATTATGTGTATGTGCCTTCCTTGCCTGCCGGAAACTATACGTTGCTGGCATCGCCGTCGGAGGATTTCAGCGGCAGGGGGTTTTATGCGGAGAGTTTTGTGGTGCATGCTGCCGCCTTTGTGCAGACCTCTTATCCACAAGAACATGTGGCTGGCTATCTGGTCGACTACACCACAGGCAAGCCTATCGCCAATCAGAAGGTAGAGCTGCTGGAGAACCATAGCTATGGTTCTAAGTATAACACCTTTGCCACCGTGCAGACCGACCGGAAGGGCTATTACTATTTCGACAAAAAGATTAAGAACGGCTGGAACTATGAATACCGCCTGCGCACGAAATACAAGGGGGCAGAGGTGATGGCAGTCTGTTCCCGATTTTCAGATAGGAATGACAGCGTGGTGTCCCATCGCGAGTTCTTCTTGGACCGCCCAGTCTACCGTCCGGGCGATACGGTGCAGTTCCTCTTTGTGAATGGTGAGGTGCGCCATAACCGTGAGGGCAACGTGTCGGTGGGCGACAGCCTAAAGATTGTGCTGGCCGATGTGAATTACACGGCGACGGACTCGCTATATGGCGTAACCGATGCGTATGGCAGTCTTAGTGGCAGGCTGGTAGTACCGGCGAATGGGTTGCCGGGGGAATGGAACCTGACAGTGTATAGGCCGGAGAAGCTGACCGTCAGCGGAGTCAGGAACGGGCAGAAGAGTATGGTGGAAAAGACGGATTGGACTAAGGCTATAATTAACTATGGGGTGAAAGTGGAGGCATACAAGCAGCCCAAGTTCACCGTGACATTGAATCGGAAAGACCGCAAGGATGCCGAAGGCCATTCCGTTCAGCCGCAGATGGGCGACAGCCTGACGGTGGAAGGACTGGCGGCATCGTATACGCAGGTGCCAGTAAGCGGGGCAAAGGTGAAGTATGTGGTCAAACGCTCGTTCCTGCGTCCGTGGTGGCGGCGCTATTGGTCTGGCTCTTATTTGAATAAAGACATTATCTGTTCGGATTCGACCATGACGGATGCCGAAGGGCATTTCCGCATCTCCTTTGTGGCAACGCCCGACAGCAACATTGAGCTGTCGCAAAAGCCTTGCTTCATCTATGAGGTGAGTACGGACGTGACCGACATCAATGGCGAGACCCACAACCAGATGATTGTGCTGCGGTTGGGGTATGAGAACAGCTTTATCAATATTACCACTGAGGGCGATAAGTCGGCATTTGATGCGGTGGAGTACCAGTATTGCGACCTTAACGGCACGCCCTTAGAGGGTGAGCTGACAATGACCGTGGAGCGTCTGCGTCAGCCCCAGACGCCGTGGCTCACCCACGAGATGATTCAGGAGGGGGTGCGCCATACGCTGTCGGAGAGTGAGTTTAAGAAACGGTACCCCCTCATGCCATATACTTACGAAGAGACCGAGATGGTGAATTGGCAGGCGGAGAAACTAGTGTTCGACACAAGATTGGTGTGCAAAGGATTGAACAGCAACCGTGTGCCCATGCCAAGGCTTGAGGCGGGTGTCTACCGCATCCGCATGGCCTGTGGCGAGGTGAAGAACGAGGCGATTGTGGTATACAATCCGCCCACTAGCCGCAAGGTGCAAGGGGTGCAGCTGCTGTGGCACGACTTGAGTACCACGAAGGCACAGGTGGGCGACACGGTGACACTGCGCATCGGCTCGCGCCATAGCGACGTGACGGCAGTGTACCAGTTGTTGCACGCCAACCACGAGATTGACCGCCAACTCGTGCGCATCGACGATAATATCACCACCTTCCGCATCCCTGTCACCGAGGCGATGTTGGGTGGATTCGACATCTGCCTCTATGTCGTCAAAGAGGGACGCTGCTCGGTGCTCAAATACGCTGTCGATGTGCCCTTTGTACACAAACAACTGGAGATGGAGTTTCTCACCTTCCGCGACAAGCTCACCCCTGGTGACAAAGAGACTTGGACACTGAAGGTGAAGCGCAACGCCGACAGCCCTTTGGGTAGGGAGCCGGTGTCGGTGGGCGACGGGGCGGCTGTGTTGCTGTCGATGTACGATGCCGCGCTGGATAGCTATGGTGCGCTCGACTACAGTTGGTGGCCTTGGTGGGGGACATTCTCGGAGTCGCCACGCGAAGTGGAATTCTGTACAGATTATAACATGCTCCTTTCACGTAACCTGCTTGTCGATGTCTCGAAGCGCATGTACTCTCAAGGGAATTTTTTCCGTAAGTGGACGTTCATGGGCCTCAATCACCGCAACTGGTGGCGCTGGGGAAATAATGCCTATGGGTATATGAACAGTGTTGCTACCGCACGTGGCGAATCATCGATGAGTAAGACCCGTCTTGCCTCAGCAAAAAGGGCAAAAAGCTATGAAGTTGCTGATTCATTCGAGGCCGAAGAACCTATGGAAGTGAACACCGACATGGTTGTTGTGGAGAATGATGCTGAGATAGAACAAATGGGAACAATGGTGTTTGAAGTTGGAAGCGGAGATATAGATATGTCACCGGGCAAGGAGCAGGAGGAGCCCTACATCCGCTCTAACCTCAGCACGCTGGCATTCTTCGAGCCTACCCTGCGTACCGACAAGGATGGCACGGTGAGCTACAGCTTCACCGTCCCCGACCTGCTCACACTGTGGAACGTCAAGGGCATGGCATGGACACAAGACCTTGCCGTCGGTACGTTGGAACGCAATCTGGTGACACAAAAACAGCTGATGGTTCAACCCAATATGCCCCGCTTCCTCCGCGAGGGCGACACCGCCACCCTGCTGGCCAAGGTGATGAACCTCACCGACAGCGACCTCACCGTCACGGTTGACTTCTCTTTTGAAATTCCGAATACATTGAATGTCGCCGGCGACACGCCGGCAATTCTCAATTCTCAATTAATAAAAGTTCCCGCCCAAGGCAGCGCATCGGTGTCGTTCCCCGTCACCGTACCTGTGGGTGGCACTGTGGCAACCTACAAGTTCGTGGCAAAGGCTACCAACCACAGCGACGGCGAACAAGGCCCCCTGCCGCTGCTCACCAACCGACAGGCGGTCACGCAGTCGGTGTCGATGTATATGAACGGCAGGGGCAGCAAGCAATACACCATGAGCCTCCCCACTTCGACTACTGCGCAGCCCGTTAGCTTCACCGTGGAGTATACCGCCAACCCCATTTGGCTGGCCATACAGTCGCTGCCCTATATGTCCGACTGTGCCAACCCCTCCTATATATACCTCTTCAACAGCCTTTACGTCAACACGCTTGGTAAGAAGATCGCCGACTGGTACCCCGAGCTGAAACACTGTGCCGACAATGCCACCGAGCAGGAGAGTCCCCTTTTCCGCAACAGCGACATCAAGCAGACCCTCCTCAGCGAAACACCTTGGCTTAGTGCCGGCACTAGCGAGGTGGAGCGGCTGAAGTGTATGGCCAATTACTACGATGCCGATGCCCTGAAGCGACAGACCGGCGACGCCACCGCCAAGTTGCAGAAGGCACAGCGCGCCGACGGCAGCTGGTCGTGGATGCCCGAAGGACGCTACGGCAGCACCTATGTGACTCAATACATCCTTAAAGGTCTAGGAATTCTCAATTCTCAATTCTCAACTCTCAACTCTCAACTCATAAAGCGTGCCTTGGGCTATGTCGACAAGGAGGCCTATCGCAATTACCTCGAGTGGATGGAGTACCTCAAGAAGCACCCCAACAGCAAGTGCAAGCCCATCATGCTCGACTACCTCTACACCCGCAGCTATTATGTGGGGCATTCCTTTGCCGGCAACACAAAGCAGGCTTTCGACTATTATTATGGCAATGCCAAGCAACGTTACTCCGACTACACCTCGCTCTACGACCAAGCCCTGCTTGCCCTCGTATTCCACCGCAACGGCGATACCAAGCTGGCTCGCGAGATGGTCACCCGCATCAAGCAGAAAGCCCTCTACAGCGACGAAATGGGCATGTACTGGCGCGACAACCGTGCGGGCTATTTCTACTACCAACGCCCTGTGGAGACGCAGGCACTGCTCATCGAGACTTTCCGTGAAGTGCTGCCCGCCGACACCCTCTCCGTGGCGCAGATGCAGCAATGGCTACTCAAGCAGAAGCAGACCACCCGTTGGAGTTCCGACATCGCCACCCTCCGTGCCATACAGTCGCTGATGCCAAACACGTCCCTGTCTGCCAAACCATCCTCAACTCCCTTGGCAGACCAAGTGGTAGTCCGCGGCAGTGCCCTCATGGACACACTCACAACGCCCGTTGCCAATTCTGGCTATATGCGCCACACCTACCGTGCCGACAGCCTTGCCGCGCTGAGCAAAGGGCGCAACGTGTCCGCCACCATAGTGCGGTCCAATAAGGGCATCTCGTGGGGTGCGCTCTACTACCAATACACTGAGCAGATGGACCGAGTGCCCGCCTCCGAAACGGGCATCACCCTGCGCCGCGAACTCTACCGCGTCAACCCCGACGAGAGCCTTACCCCCGTCGATGACCAACATCCACTGCATGTCGGCGACCGCTTTAGAATACGTCTGTTTGTCAGCTGCGACCGCAACCTTGAGTACGTAGAGCTGAAGGCCTTCCGTGCAGCCTGCCTCGAGCCTGTAAGCACCGCCTCGGGCTGGGTGTGGGGCTTGCCACACTATTATGTGGCAGTAAACAACAGCCACGAGGCCATCTACATCGACCGCCTTGAGAAAGGCAAATACACCATCGACGCCGACTACTACGTCACCAACCCTGGCGCCTTTACCCTTGCCCCCTCGGTGCTGCAATGCCTCTACGCCCCCGAGTTTCGCGCCACCAGCCGCGGCCAAAGAATAACCGTGAAATAGAACTGATAGATATGATAGAAATAATAGATATGATAGAAATAATAGAAAAATAAACTATCCCCTCTATAATATCTATAATATCTATAATTTCTATCCAATCTATCCCCTCTAGAGAAACAAAACCCAGAAACACCTATGCAAAAAGAAAACAATCACCACTACCTCCGCAAGCAAGCCCACTACGAGAACCTCTGGTTCTACCAAAAAACGGTGACGCTCTACGATATGACAGTGGTATTCTGTCGCCGGTTTCTTCCAACCTACGGCGACCGCACAGTCGACCAAATGGTGCAGGCTGCCCGTAGTGGCAAACAGAACATAGTAGAAGGTTCAGCCGACGGGGTCACCTCCACCGAGATGGAGGCGAAGCTGCTGAATGTGGCGCGAGCCAGCATTAAGGAGTTGAAAGAGGATTATCTTGACTATTTCCGCAGCCACAAGCTCACGCTATGGGACGAGTCCCATCCCCGCTATACAGCAATGCAGCAGTTCTGCCAAAAACACAACAAAATTGAGGATTATGAACCCTTCTTTGACAGGATGAAGAGATGAGCAATGCTGCGGTGACGCTCTGTTGCATGGTAGACACCATGATGCAGACCTACCAGAAGAAGAAAGAAAATGAGTTTGTCACCGAAGGTGGCATCAAAGAGCGCATGACCGCCGCACGCCTTGGCTACCGCTCCGACCGAAAAGAAGAACTAAAAGCCGCCCGACACGAAATAAACACCCTTCGTACCCGCCTCCAATAGCTAGAGCAAGAAAACGCCCTCCACCACCAACAACTATCCGAACTCAAAAGAAGGACCGAAGTATAACAACTATCCATCTATCATATCTATTCCCTCTATCCAATCAAAAAAGAGGTGAACTTTCCGATCATCTCTTTCTATAAGTCAAAAACTGTTATTTTTCTAGAAATTCTATTATTGAATTGTTATTGTTTCTTGGCAAATCTGTGCAAATCACATCAATGTGTTTTATTCCCATTCCATTGCACCAATTAGTGAGAAGCGATTTAATCTTGCCAAAATCTGTGGGTTTACTGGGATTAATTTCAAGGAACAACACCTCCAAGTTGTTCAAATTGGCATCAATTTTCGTAATAGCCTTCTGTTGGTTAATGGTCTTGGGTAATATGCCAGTGTATTCACCAGTTGCTGTTTGCGTCCACGTTGTTTTATGCCACAAGTAACCGTCAGTCATAATAATAAGGATGTTGCGATAGCCATTTTTAACACATTGTGATTTAACTGATCGCTCAAAGAACCCCCAAACATCTGACCCAGGCCAACCATATGCAGGTCCTGTTTTTAACGCAGAGGAATAGATTGACTCAACTGAACGATGCCATACATCTGGCATTGCAATCAAGGTCTGTTTATTACGATTGATGGCCGCTAATTTCTTTCCAGACCCTAAGGTTAAGTCAACCGATAGACTGTCCTGAAGTTGGGAAATATTAGGAATGTTGGGGTTTGGATAGCAAAACACATGCATTATATCTCCCGACATAAACTTTTTTTGTACCTGACGGTTGACGAACCACCGACTAACATAGCCAATGATAGTGGTATCCTTTTCCATCTGAGGCATATTATCATTCGGTCCATTTGTTATAAGCCTATCCGATAGATCCAACATGATGGAAATGTTCATGGGCATTTCTTCCGGAATAGTCTTTTGTGCTTCTGCTTCGACTTTATCCTTTTTTGAAGCACTGACAATGGCCACAACAATACCAATCACAAAGATTGCTGCGGCTGTAATAATAATGGGTTGTCTGCGTAATTTCATGTCTTTAGTTATTATCTGTTATTGTATTTATTGTATTTTTGTTGTTCATCCATCCATTCACCGTCTCTATTTCTTGGTTATATATAATCTGAAGCGGAGTTGTATCCATACCAGCCAAGGCAAAGAATGAAGCCCATCCTTTGAAATAGTCGGCAAGGCTCTGTTTGATACTTTCATAATCATAATTAACCTCAATTCCGCAAATCTGCCACACGACCCGACCGATGCGTCTTCGAGAGTGAGTCCGACCGAAACAGAAGGTTTATGTCTCAGTATTTTTCAAACAAACAGACAATTATCCATACACCACCCCCTTTCCCCCATGG
>JAFRRK010000014.1 GCA_017428115.1 Bacteroidales bacterium
ATGATTTTCTTAAAGCACCTGAACGGCATCTTTTTCTTCTTTTCTCAATTACAATGGAACCCCATTGCGCAATCGAAAAGAAGAAAAACCTGCTCGTTCATGTCCATAATAAACTTCATCAATCAAATTTAAACAGCTTCTAATTATACCGAAAAATGCAAAAAATTAGGGTGCCACTTTTAAAAATAAAAAGTGGCACAACGTTGTACTAGGCGAGAGCAATGAAAGTGAGCATTCTTGCCAAGCCAAAGCGACGTCACGAAGTAAAAGGTGGGACATGATGACGATGACAATGACAATAGGGATGGATGCACGTGTCTCTTTTTTGAGGGGGAAAAGGCTTGTCAGACTTTAAATACTATGATTTACGGTTTGCTGAGCAATATACCGAATGGCCTAAACCATCTCTGTTGGTGTTGCTTGCCTATATCTACCGCATAGTGCCGTGGCTTTCGTAATATGGCTGATTTGTACCATTTCCTACCGATTGGTCCCTCTTCTGCGTCTGGCATCCGTTCTCCGAAAGGGCGAACGGATGGAAACAGACGAGCTAAAAAGCGGCTTGCGAGCGTTGCCAATGGGTGGCACCAACCTTGGCGGATAGGTCGAGCAGGATAGGAGCGTGGTGAAATATGGTGAAAAATCATTAAAAAGGAAAAAAAAACTCACCATGTCAAAAAAATGGTTTATATTTGCATCAAATTTGTTGAACCCAACAGACCCTCTGAATAGTGCCGAAAGGAATTATGAATGAGAGTTTTGAGCGTCATAAAATAGAAACTAATTTATTCATCAAAATCACAAACAACAATGAAAAAAACATTAATGGTTCTCACTTTTGCCCTGTGCGCCACATTTGTTTTCGCACAGAACGCTACTCCTCGCATGAGGGGTGAGTACAAGGCTCCTGCCAAGGCTGCCCAAGTCCAGAATGATTACCGCAGCTCGGTCTTCACGAAGGATGTTACACTCTACACCTGCGATTTCCATGCCGCTGACGAGGGCTACTCGACTGGCATTGTTCTGGGAGGTCTCGAAGGTCATGCCGAAAACTACGACTATGCCACCTGGCAGCGTATCGCTAATTCAGACTCTTTAACTTTCGTTCAGATCGCCACTACTTATGCCGCTTTGGCACAGAACTATTTTGGCGGTGTTCAATATTTTGCCTCTTACATGCCGAGGTATGTTGACAGCACTGTCTCCTCGTCCGAAAACGGCTTTATGATGATGTCGCTCTACGACCAGCGCACCCCTAATTCGGGCAACTTCAATGCCTATATTCTTTTCCAGAATATCGACGCCTCCAACGCTCCCCGTGTGGATGTGAACTTCTACCAGTACTATCGTAAATATTACGATAACTGCTATCTCGACTATAGCACCGACGGTACCAACTGGAACGAGATGGAAATCAATACCACTGGTGTTGACATCAGCGTCAATGGTACCTTGCGCGGCTTCATTACCTACTATCTCCCCACTGCTACCGGCTACGCCTCTAACCTCAGCGTCCGTGTCCGCTACAAGAGCCTTGATGCCGACCGCTTGGCTTATGGCTATTTCTGGTGCATCGACGATGTGTCCTTTATCGCTGGTGCCGACAACCGTCTGCTCAAGTTCTCTGAGGAGTATGTCGAGGGTAACTACGGTATGATTCCCCAGGGCATGGAGATTAACCCTGCCTGGTATTCCAACATCCGCAACATTGGTACTTTCTCGCAGAACAACGCCAATGCTAAGCTTTACCACCTGCCCGCCACCATGGATGTCGCTACTGAGATCGGATCATACAACAATGGCAATATCGCTGTCGACCAGACGAAGCCTATGGTGTCTGACCGTTCCGGCTGGATTCTGCTTGACTCCCTCGAATATCGTGGCTGGTATGGCTACATCGACCACACGCCTCACGGCTCTGGCGTCGCCCTGCCTACTGAGACTGCTGGCGACAACTACATCTACGCTGCTCTCCAGACCGACAGTCTGACTATCACCTACGATACTCACTACTATCAGGTTACCACTCCCCACGATGCTAACGGTATCCGTTACCGTTGGGCTCACGACAATGGTGTGCTAACCTATAGCCCCTACAACTACTGGCTGTTTGGTTATGTCTATGAAGCTCCTTACTGGTTTGTCACCGAAGACCCCGAAGAAGTTCAGTACTACAATCCTGGCTACACTGTCACTTCGCGCTTCACCACTGATGCCAACGTTCCTTCGGATTGGGTTATCCAGGGTGTCGAGCTGGTTGCCTCTCCCGTTAGTGGCTACTACAACACTGGTAGCAGAATCTCCGGTGTGCTGTATTATGATGACTATGATGGTGGAGAGGTCAACTTCCGTACTATGAACACTGGTGCTAACGTGAAGGAGATTACCAGCAGCGATGTGAACGACAGCAACATTATCGGTCGTAACACTGCAGGCTACCTCACCAGCGGCAACTACAACACTATCTTCATCGAGTTCCCCGAGCAGCCCGCTTTGGAGCCCAACATGAGCTATCGTATTGGTTATGCTATGGAGGAAGAGGGTTATTTCGCTCTCGCAGCTGAGGCTCTGGGTAGCTATCGCATGGCGCTTCCTTCTAACCCCACAACTATGGATACTATCATCTATTTCGCCAACGATCCCGCCACTGCCAAGTATGCTACTAGATATACCGTCAACCAGTACCAGACCTATGTCATGGATCCTATCTATCGCAGTACTTTCGGTAGCTGGTATGTGGACTACAACCCCATGATTCGTATGATTGTTGGTCCTCGTCAGGAAGTTGAGCGTCACGACATCGAAGTCTCTTGCGAGGCCGAAGAGTATGGTGAGGTTGTCTACGCTGGTGTGGGTGCCTGCGGTGAGACTATTCACCCCGTGCACGGTTCTACCGCTACTATCACTGGTGTGTCTTACAGAGACTGCGTTGTCTCTAAGGTGATCGTCGACGGTACCGAGGTTCAGCCCTGGAACGAGGATGAAGAGACTGGTGATTACTATCTGAGAGTGACCTATAATGAGGAGGATAATAGCTATGCTTATCAGTATTCTTTCGCCAACATCCAGGAAAACCACACTATTCAGTTTGAGTTTGCCCAGGGTCAGCAGGGTATTGATCCTGTTGCTGCCAACGTTCACATGAACCTCCAGCCCAACCCCGCCACTTCTCAGGTCAACCTGAACATCGAGGGTGTTGCCGGTATGGTGAACTGCATGCTCATCGACATGAGCGGTCGCGTGGTTTACAACCAGAATATCAACGCCGAGGTGACTCAGACCATCAACCTCAGCAATCTTGCCAAGGGTGCCTACTTTGTGCGCATCACCAACGACAAGTTCAGCAAGGTTGAGAAGCTGATTGTTCGCTAATTGACTTGTTCGATTAGATAATTTAAGGGGCGCTCTTATATGAGTGCCCCTTTCTTTTTTGACTCAAAATCAGTCTTCAGGTATCATGTTAGTGTGGTGTTTGTTTCGATAAGATTGTTGGCGAAACTAGCGAGGGTGTGTCGAAAGCTTTTTGTGGTTGCTATAATTAGCGAAGCTGAGAACAAGACTGCGGCGAGATGGTTATGTTTGCATGATTACGAATGTGATGCCATTTGATATGTAAATGGCAAGAGCTGTCGGTTTCTTAGTCTCTTCGGCTTTAACGCCCGATTTGTATTGAATCTAATAAAAGAGCCCTTGCTTTTTTGGTGAGGGCTCTTCGTTTTTTTGTGTGATATCAGAGTTGTTGTAGCGGGTATGCTAAAGGATGTTTCCTAGCTGCTCTTTTATCTTTTCTAGTTCGTCTTTCATCTCAACCACTAGTTTTTGAATCTCAACGTGGTTGGCTTTAGATCCTGTGGTGTTTATTTCGCGTCCCATTTCTTGGGCTATAAAGCCTAGTTTTTTGCCGCTGCCTTCTTCGGTGTTCATCGTGTTGCGGAAGTAGTCGATGTGTTTGGCAAGGCGTATTTTTTCTTCGGTTATGTCGAGTTTCTCTAGATAGTAGATGAGTTCTTGTTCGAATCGGTTTTCGTCGACTTCTTTGACGGTGCTTTCAGCCAAGTAGCGTCTGATTCGTTCTTTGGCTGTTTCGATGCGTTCGCTTTCGTATTGTGGTATCTTGTTCAGTTTTTGGTCTATTAGGTCGACATGTTTGATGAAATCTTTGGCCAGTATGTCGCCTTCGTGTTGGCGGAATTGTTGCACTTCGTCTATGGCTGTTGCAAATGATTGCGACAGTAGAAGCCATTCTTCTTCGCCGATTTCGTTGTCGGAGGTGGTATCCCAGATGTCGGGCATGGTTAGGAGTGTTTGTAGCAGGTGTTGGTCTGTGCAGCCTAGTTGTTGGGCTACGGTGTGCACTTGCTGGTAGCGTGATGTGAGTAGCTCTGTGTTGAGTGTAGAGGTGTAGGTATCGCTGTGTTCTTCGGTGATGATGACGTCTATTTTGCCTCTTTCTAGTGGTCCTAGCATGCTGCGTAGGATTAGCTCTTTTGAGCGGAGGATTGCGGGCAGTTTTACGTTGATGTCAAGGGTTTTGCTATTGAGGGTCTTGATTTCGATGGTGTATTTTCTTTCGTTCGCTTCGCATTGTTGTTTGGCGAAGCCTGTCATTGATTTCATGATGGTATTGTTTATTTTATTAGTTTCTTGAATTCCGGTGTGGCATGGGTTTTATAGTTGCCATGATTGTCGTAGATGAAGAATACGGCTTGTATGTCGGGGTTTTCGGGATGGTCGTGGATGAATTGTAGGCTTTTTTCGAGTCCCATGACCATGAATGCTGTGGCCATGGCGTCGGCGTAGGTGGCGGTGCTGCTCACTACGGAGACGCTGAGAAGAGAATGGTTTACGGGGCGTCCGGTATTGGGGTCGATGGTGTGGGAATATCGCACGCCGTCTTTTTCGTAGTATTTTCGGTAGTTGCCGGAGGTGACGATAGCCTGGTTGGAGAGCATGATGGCTGTCTCTATCTCAGGACTGCTGTATTTGTTTTCGGCAGGCCGTTCGATGCCCACGGTCCAGCTGTTGCCGTCGTTTTTTGTGCCTTTGGCTATCACTTCGCCTCCTACGTCGATGAGGTAGTTGTTGATGCCATAGGATTCGAGCATTGCTGCCAGGAGGTCGACTGCATATCCCTGGGCGATGGCATTGAAGTCTAGTTCTATACCTTCAGATAGTATGACAGTAGGGGGTGTGCCGCTGATTGTGCATTCGCCATGGTGTATTAGATTGAGTAGACTGTCTATTTGTTGCGGGGTGATGTCTTCGCGATTTTTAAAGCCAAAGCCGTATAGGTTTACTAGCGAGCCTATCTTGCAGTTGAATGCACCTTGGGTGTATTCTTCTATTAGGAGTGACTGGCTGAGGAGCTTTTCGAATATGGCATTGGGGCAGACTTTTTCTTGTCTGTTGACTCGGCGTATGAGGGAGTTTTCTACCCATAGCGATGCGGTGAGGTCGAAGTCGTTGAGCAGCGAGTCTATCTGGGGCTGTAGGTCGCGATTCTGAGGGTCGAGGTAGGCTATGCTGTAGTAGGTGCCTTGTGCCGTGCCTTGTAGGCGTATGGGCTGGTTGGGGCTCACACATGCTGTTGCCAACACTAGGGCTAGGAGGAGTAGGAGGTGTGTTTTCATCTGCGCTGTGGTCGGTTTATGAAGAAAAAGCGTTCGACAGTGAATGCCGAACGCTTTTTGCATATCATGAAGACACATTATTTTGTGATGACGAATTTGCGTACCACGGTTTCGCCGTTCTGGAGGACGATACGCATGGTGTAGGTTCCCTTGTTGAGGGAGGAGAGGTTGATTAGGCTCTTGGTGCCTAGGTTGTAGTTGGTGAGGACTTGCTGGCCCAAGGTGTTGAAGATGGCTATCTGGCGAATGTTTTCAGCACTTTCGATATTTAGTTGTCCAACGGTGGGATTGGGGTAGAGGCTTACGTTGGTGCCGTTCACTTGGTCGATGCCGACATAGGTGACGAGGGTAATCCAGCTGGTGTCATAGCATGTGATGTTGTTGGCAGGGTATCTGATGGCGGCTTGGAGTTCCACATCAATGTTGCCGGTTACATTGGGGATGCGCAGGGTGTCGCCCGTGTAGGTGTTGCTGCCATAGGTCCATTTGTAGGTGGCTCCTTGGGTGCAGGTGGGATAGAGTACGGCGGTGTCGCCAGCGTTAAGATTCCATTCGCCATTGATTGCGGTGATGACGGGCGACTGACTGATGTTGAGGAAAAGTACCATGATGCTGTCGCAATTGAAGCTGTCGGTGGTGAAAGCATAGGTGGGGTTAGTGGTGGGAGTCTTGTAGTAGGTTCTTTTGTTGAGGTTCCAGTAGAAGCTGTCGCAGGCATTGGCATAGGTGGTGTCGTAGCCTGATTTATGTATGGTGACATTCAGGTGGATGGTGCTGTCGTAGCAGCGGCTCCAACGACGGTCGATGAGGTTGGTATCGAAAGTGGTGTCGACAGAGAATAGTTTGGTGACACTACCAGAAATCGAGCTGATGTTGAAGATGATACCATTGCAGCCCACTAGAGCGGTATCGGTAACGGGGGTGCGGAGAGGTTTGATTTTAAGGTCGATGGTGCGGTAGGTCACGCAGCCTGTAGTGCTGTTGACATCGTCTACACCGTAGATGCCCGAGGCGGTGATGGTGTCGCCACGCCACACATAGTAGGCACAAGCCGAGTCGACTATTGTACGGGCAGTGTCAACAACGATAGTCAGATTGAGGGTGTGGATGGTGTCGCATCCGATGACGGTGTCGCTTATGACATTTGTATAGGTGCCTGTGGTTTGATAGGTGTTGCCATACCATTCATAGTTGCCGCAGTGTTCAACACTCTCGTCGACGTAAATGGTGTCAACGATAGTAAGAATCAGCTGTTCGATGTGGCCACAGGTGCTCATGTCGGGGTTGACAAGGGTGGAGGTGTCGTTATAGGTGCCGGACTCAGCAAGGGTTCTTTCGTGCCAAGTGAAACTGCCGCAGGCGTTGACTTGCTGGGTTACTATCTCATTGGAAGGGATGAGAATAGTGGCGGAGAAAATGCTGTCGCAGGTGCCCATAGATGTGTCGGCCAACACAGTGTCGGAATAGTTGCCTGAATGGTAGTAGGTTTGTCCTCTCCATGAGTAGGAACAGGCGTTGCTGATTATGTTTTCGTTACTGCTGTAGGGCTGGTTCACAGTAAGGTTAAGCACATACACAGTGTTGTTGGTAGCATCGATGTAGGTGTCGACGGTGCTGCTTGTGTAGGTCTGACCGTTTATGCTCCAAGTGTAGGTCGCGCAAGCGGCGACGTTGACATTAACAACTTCAACGGGGTCGTTGTGCTGTGCCATGGTGAAAGGCATGAACAATGCCACCATCAATAAACTTAATAATGTTTTTTTCATCATTCTGAAAATTAATTTGTTTATCTTTTATTTATTTATTATCAATATATTAATAGTTGTTTACCGTAGCCTACTTTATTACGCTACAACATGCAAAGATAGTATTTTTTTTTGAAATAGAATACTTTTTTTTAAAAAAGAATCAGTTCGGCTATGTTTTCGACGTGTTGTGTATGCGGAAACATGTCTACAGGCTGTATGCGTGCCACCCTATATCGGCTGGCCAGCAGGGCAAGGTCGCGGGCCTGTGTGGCGGGATTGCAGCTGACGTACACTATTTTTCGGGGCATCATGGAGAGCAGTTGGTCTACCACCTTCTCGTGCATGCCTGCCCTAGGAGGGTCGGTCACTACCACGTCGGGCCGCCCGTGGGCTGCCACAAAGTCGGCAGTAAGTACCTGAGCCATGTCGCCGGCATAGAATTCGGTGTTGGCTATCCCATTCTGTTGGGCGTTTTCGCGTGCGGCAACAATTGAGTCCTCCACATACTCTATCCCTACCACATGGCGGCACATGTGTGACAAGAACAGGGCTATGGTGCCGGTGCCTGTATAGAGGTCGTAGACTAGTTCGGTGCCAGTTAGTTCGGCAAATTGGGCCACGAAGCTGTATAGTCGTTGCGCCTGTCGTGAATTGGTCTGATAAAATGTTTGTGGGCGGATTGTGAAGCGAAGGGGTGCCGCGCCGTTGTAGCCGTCCATCATTTCGGTGATGTGGTTGCTACCCGCAAAGGTGGTGGAAGGCAGGTCGGCGTAGGCATCGTTCATCTTGTCGTTGATGATGTATTGCAATGAGGTTATCTGGGGGAACTTGTCGCGCAGGTGTTCTAGCAGCCCCTCCCAGCCGGGGTGGCGTTCTGCCACCACTAGCACCACCATCCATTGGCCGGTGCTAGAGTTGCGGATTATCAGATTGCGAAGGCAGCCTGTATGGTTGCGAATATCGTAGAAGGGCAGTCGGTGGGCTAGGGCATAGTCGCGCACGGCCAGGCGTATCTGGTTGCTCAGGTTGGGCTGGAGGGCGCAGTGGTCGATATTCAGCACTTTGTCGAATAGTGTAGGGATGTGGAATCCGAGTGCGCCGTCGCGGTTGGGGTCTTTCTCAGCCTCTTCGTCTGGGGTGGCGGTGTTCTGAGGGGGGAGTTCGTGCCAAGCCCTTGTCGAGAAGGTGTATTCCAACTTGTTGCGATAATAGAATATTTCCTCTGAGCCGCAGATGGGTAGCATGCCTTGGCAGTCTACGTGTCCCAGCCGTTCTAGGTTGTCGCGCACTTGTTGCTGTTTTGCAGCCAACTGTTCGGAATAGATGAGGTTCTGCCAGCGGCAGCCCCCGCAGGTGCCAAAATGGGGGCATTGTGGTTCGGCTCGTTTGTCGCTATACTGCCTAATAGCCACGGCGCGCCCATCGGCATAGCGTTTCTTCTTTTTTATTATCTTGATGACGGCCACATCGCCTGGCACCACGAATGGAACAAAAACCACCATGCCGTCGATGTGTGCTATGGCCTTGCCTTCGGCACCGATGTCAGTGATGGTGACATTCTCTACAATGGGTTGTTCTTTCTTTCTGCTCATAGGGTTATTGTGTAGGTTGCCGCCGGCGTGTTTGTTGGGGCGAAAAAAAAGAAGTACTGATATTCAATACTTCTTTCTCTCTTTGCAAAGAGTCTATGCGGCAATCCGATGAATGATGCCCCCACTTTGCTGGATGCGTAAAGACATGCTTTGCGCCTATGTGAGGGAACATTGCGGAGTAATGGTTATCGCTCGTCGGATACGCTCAGTTTTTTTCTGCCTTTTCTGCGGCGTGCAGCCAAAATTTTCCTTCCGTTGTGGGTGGACATTCTCTGGCGAAAACCGTGCTTATTGACTCTTTTTCTGCGTGATGGTTGAAATGTTCTCTTCATTTTTTACTCATTTTTGGAGTTGCAAAAGTACGAACTTTTTTTCAATTGGCAAAAAAAAATAGCATTTCTTTGTTTTATTTTGCTTTTCTACTGGCTGTTGTTTCAATTGAGAATCGGTATAATTGGCAGCCGACCCCATTGTCACTTCATGGTTCTTTGCTCTTACTTCCTACTTCCTCCCGAGTTGCCTCCCTTTTTTGTTCGTCTCAGGAAGCGAAGGCACGACGAAGGGATGACGTGGGCTGTGGTATCATAGTTGTGCCGAAAAAGGGGGGTGAAAGCTCTGAGTCACGTTTCCAAGATGAATATAAACGGCCTTGATGTCAATGACAATAGAGATGTGTGCGTCACACCTGTAGGAGGGGGGTGGAATAGGCTTTATTTCGAGGATTTTCGAGTTGTTTTTCGGCAAAAAGAGGATGGGTGTGGTTGACTATGTATCAGCGGGAATAGCCATATTTTTTTCTGGTTTGAAAAAAAATATGTACTTTTGCAGTTGTATTCTTTTGAATGAAAAGTCGCAATGTAATGGATAAAAGTGCTTTCGACAGATGTATGGATCATCTGGAGAGCCTCACTCCCGAAGAATGGGGCGAGTTGCGTCGCGAGAGCGGCAGGTATCCCTATTCGGCGCCCTTGCAGGTGTTGTCGTTGCTGGCGGACAAGGCCAACAACGCGGCGCTGTGGGAGCAGCAGACGCTGCCTCGCGTGATGCTGTATGTGCAGGATGCGGGCCGGCTGTATGAGCAGATGGACGCCCTAGGGAGTAGGGCAGAGGTGGTGAGGGAGGACGCGAAGGCTGAGAGGCCTGCGCCGAAGGAGGATGAGCTTGCTGCTGCGCCGACACAGGCGGCAGTGGGCGAGCCGGCAGATGAATCGTTTGATATATTGCAGGCAATCAATTCCTATCAGGAGGTGTCGTTTAAGACGGCTCCAAAGAGTGTGATTTTGTCCAATTTTTTGGAAAAAGATGGCGGAATAACGCTTTCTGACAGCGGTTTTGAAGAGGTGTCGGTACAAGAATTGGGTAAAAAAAGTATTGCTACGAACGATTTGTTAGAGTCTGAAACTCTGGCTATTGTGCTTGAAAAGCAAGGTAAATACGCCCAAGCAATGGCCATGTTCGAAAAATTAATGCTTAATAATCCCGAAAAAAGTAGTACTTTTGCAGTTCGAATTGCTGCATTGAGAACGCTGATTTCAGAGAATAATAAAAAGAATTAATAATAAAATAAATACTACACATGTACACAGTTATTGTTATCCTTATCTTGCTTGTATGCCTTTTCTTGGCTGTCGCGGTGCTGGTTCAGAATTCAAAGGGTGGCGGATTGGCTGCCAACTTCAGTGCCCCCAACCAGATAATGGGTGTCCGTAAGACTACCGAGACTATCGAGAAAATCACCTGGGGTTTGGCAATTGCGTTGGCAGTGCTTTCGCTGGCCGCCACTATCGCAATTCCGCGCCACACTGTGGAGACTGAGATTTCGACAGAGGTGGATGTCAATGCCGCGAAAAGTGTTGCTCCCGCTCCTGCCGCCGCCACTACCGCCCCGATGGCTACTGACGTGGCTCCGGCTCCTGAGGCTGAGTAATCGTTAAGTCGAGCTGATATAAGGAGATTCGCCTCGGTGGGCGAACCTCCTTTTTTGTAATATCTTGGTGTGCCCTGCTTTCTGGCACGGGTCAGATGCAAAGGCGGTGAATGAGCTATAATTGAACGTTTTCGTTAAGCCGAGCTCAGACAAGCTTGCTTGTATGCCGAGGCGAGAAAACGACTGATAAAGTCGAACCATTTAATCCACCCACTTGAACCACGTTGTAAGACATATACTTTCGCATTTTCCACACCAGCCTACTGCCGGTCAGCAGGCGGCTTGTGAGGCAATGGTGGAGTTTCTCTATGATGCCGACCCGTTGGCTGCGTTTGTGCTGACAGGCTATGCCGGTACGGGAAAGACGTCGTTGGTCAGCGCACTAATCCAGTCGGCCCCTGCATTGCATATCAAGACACTGCTTCTTGCCCCTACGGGCAGGGCCGCTAAGGTGTTGGCAGGCTATTCGGGACAGCCCGCATACACTATTCATAAGCGAATCTACCAGACCTATATGATGCCGGACGGCATGGTGCGCATGGGGCGGGGGCAGAATAAGCATACTTACACCCTATTTATTGTAGATGAGGCTTCGATGATAGGTGTTTCGGATGGTGGGGTGGAGCGCCGCAATTTGCTGGAAGACTTGGTCGACTATGTTGCAGAGGGGAGTCATTGCCGGTTGATGTTCATCGGCGACGAGGCTCAGCTTCCTCCTGTGGGAGCTACTGAGAGTCCTGCGCTAAGCATTGATTATCTTAGGGGATTCTTCCACCTCAAGGTGCACCATTACCGTCTCACCGAAGTGGTGAGGCAGCAGCATCTGTCAGGCATCCTCTATAACGCCACCTTGCTGCGTAGTAAGTTTGTTACATTGGCTGAGGGTGACGAACTACACCTGCCATTGTTTGACTTGGAGGGATATGATGACTGTGTGAGGCTGTCGGGAGCCGATTTGCAAGAGGTGCTAAATCAGGAGTATGGCGACGGTCGTTTGGAACAGGTGGCTGTCATAACGCGTAGCAACAAACGTGCCAATCTTTTTAATCAAGAAATACGCAACAGGGTGCTCTATCGCGAGGAGGAGGTGAACGCCGGCGATTATCTGATGGTGGTGAAAAACAATTACTATTGGCTAGATGCCGACAGCGAGATAGGCTTTATTGCCAATGGTGATATAGTGGAGGTGCTCAGTGTTCGCAACCGCCAGGAGCTGTATGGTTTTCACTTTGTAGATGCCACCTTGCGCTTTGTGGATTATCCCCAAATGGATTCTGTGGACTGCAAGATGGTGCTGGAGACATTGCACAGCCAGTCGCCCTCGCTCACCGCAGAGGAGTCGCACCGACTGTTCGATTCTGTGGCTGAAGATTATGCCGATATGCCCTTGAAGGCCGACCGGCTCAGGGCTATCAGGCAAAACCCCTACTATAATGCCTTGCAAGTGAAGTTCTCATACGCCCTTACATGCCATAAGACACAGGGCGGGCAGTGGGATACGGTAATCATTGACCAAGGTTATCTGACCGATGACATGCTGGATAGGGAATATCTGAGGTGGCTCTATACGGCTGTCACACGTGCGAGGAATAAGGTATACCTGCTTAATTTCGAAGACAAATTTTTTGAGGGGGATAAATAATAAATAATGTTAATTGCAGTTATTGAAACAAAAACTCCCCGTTAATTATGAAGAGTACCCAACGTCAGACCATGAAACTTCAGCAGAAGCTGTCGCCCCAGCAGATACTGCTGATGCAGCTGGTGCAGCTGCCTGTAACCACGTTGGAACAGCGTATCAAGGAGGAGGTTGAGAAGAATCCAGTGTTGGAGGAATCGCCTACCCCGTCTGACACACCCGAGCCGTTGCCCGATGACGAGTTTGAGCAGGACGACCGTGACGACCTCATCAGTATGGACACAGACGACGACGACTACAGCTATCGCGAGCGCGTGGAACGTGATAAAAATGCCGACCCATATGAGACGGTGTTGGTGTCGGAGGTCTCTTTCTTCGAGACACTGTTTGAACAATTGGAGATGAAAGACCTTACCGATAGGCAGCGTGCCATTGCGCAGGAAATCGTTGGAAGCCTCGACGATGCCGGCTATGTGAGCCGCAGCACCGACCTTATTGCCAACGACCTTGCCTTTACTCAAGGTATAGAGGTGTCGCCACAAGAGGTGAAGGATGTGCTTGCCATTGTGCAACAGCTCGATCCCCCTGGCATTGCGGCCCGCAACCTCCAAGAGTGTCTCTCGATACAACTGCATCGTAGCGAACAGCAAGACGATGCCACCCGATGGGCAATACTGGTGATAGATCGCTGTTTCGACCCCTTTGTCAACCACAACTACAATCGCGTCATGGAGGTTTTGCACTTTGACGAAGAACAGTTGCATGCCGCCACCGAGCGCATCCGTAGCCTCAATCCCAAGCCGGGGTCAGGGCAAAATGATACAGCCCGTTCACACTATATAGTACCCGACTTTATCGTCACTCGTCACGACGACGAGTTGCAGCTCATGCTCAACGACGGACACTTGCCGCAACTGCAGTTGGATGTCTATTATCAGGACATGCTGCAGCACTATTCCTCCATCAGCCATCCCTCAAAAGGAGAGAAGGAAACGGTGGACTTTCTGCGCGAAAAGACCGAGAACGCAAACCTCCTGATAGACACACTGCGCCAACGCCATGTGACCATGTTGCGTGTGATGACTGCCATCCTCCGTCGGCAGAAACGTTTCTTCCTCACTGGCGACAATGCAAATCTCAACCCCCTATTGCAGCGCGACATAGCTGAGGATACCGGCTACGAACTCTCGACCATTTCGCGCGTGGTGAACAGCAAATATGTCCAAACCGAATTCGGCACATTCCTCCTCAAAGAGTGCTTCTCCCACTCCATCGTCAACGAAGAAGGCGAGGAGGTGGCTACAGAGACCATACGTAGGATACTGCAAGACACAGTTGATGCCGAGGATAAGCGCAACCCGCTTAGCGACGAGGCTCTAGCACGTGTCCTTAACGAAAAAGGCTATCCTGTGGCGCGTCGCACGGTGGCCAAATATCGCGACATGTTGGGCATTCCTGTCTGCCGGTTGCGACGTGCACTTAAGCTTATTGTGTGGCTGGCGTTGCTGGGTTTAGGAACAGGAACCCATGCCCAACAACCCAAAGAGAGCTATTTCGACTCTGTGGTCAACGCCCGCATACGTGAGGGGCAGGCCAAATCGCGTGTGCAGCCAGCCGCCAAAGGGAAAAAACAGGGCAGTCAGAATGCACGCAATGAGGGTGCGCTCGAAATACATGAGCAAGAACCCGACCCCAACATTATTGATACAGCCCTTGCCAGTGGCGACGAGCTGATAGACATCATGTACAACGCCACCCTGCCCCCTCCCTCCGCCCTCTGGTATGGACGTAACCTTTCTGGGTCGCATGTGAGGTTGGTCAACCTCTCTATGGACTCGCTGCCCGATGAGATATCCATCAACCTGCTCAAGGCTGATGAGAAATTCTGTTTCCCCGTCAAGAACGTCATCACCTCCCCTTATGGATGGCGTTGGAACCGTCCCCACCGTGGAGTAGACATCCGTCTCAAAACGGGCGAACCTGTGCGTTCAGCCTTCAATGGGGTGGTGCGCATTGCCCGTCCGATGGGTGCCTACGGCAACCTTGTGGTGGTGCGCCACTACAACGGACTTGAGACCGTATATGGTCACCTCTCTAAAATCAATGTCAAGCCGATGCAGGTTGTGGCAGCCGGTCAGACTCTCGGTCTGGGCGGCAGCACGGGCCGCTCCACCGGTCCCCACCTTCACTTTGAGGTGCGCTTCCAATACGAACCCTTCGACCCCGAGTGGATACTTGATTTCACCAACTATACTCTTCGCACACGCCGCCTATATCTCGACAAGACCTACTTCGGCATTCGCAAGCCTCGCAGTGGCGAAGCCCTTGCCTACAAGGCCGATAAGAGCATCATCCCCGAGGAACAGGCAGCCACAAGGTCCGCTTCCGGCAAACCCGTATATGCAAGCCTCAAAAAAGGCGAAACCATCGAATCCTTTGCCAAGCGCAACTACACCACTGCCGACAAAGTGCGCCAGCTTAATCCTGACATGAAGAAACCCAAATCCGGCACCCGCCTCCGTGTGAGATGATTGTCGGCAACTTCCAGAGGCATAGATTATAAACACGAATCTCACTAATAATCTGACAAATTGATAATCGTGTTCAAGAAAAAAACGAATGGTTAGTACTTTCCTAGTGTAAAGAATAAAGAAATGAAAATAGTCTTCATGGGTACACCCCACTTTGCAGTCGCCTCTCTCCAAGCCATCTGCGATGCAGGCCATCATGTTGTAGGCGTTGTCACCGTTCCCGACCGACCCACTGGCCGTGGGCTTAAAATCACCTATTCCCCTGTCAAGCAGTATGCTCTCGACCATCAGCTGCCCCTTCTACAGCCTGAGCGACTCCGCGACCCCCAATTCCTTGTTGCCCTCCAGTCGTGGCAGGCCGACCTCTTTGTTGTTGTGGCCTTCCGTATGCTGCCCGAGTGCGTGTGGTCCATGCCACCCTTAGGCACCTTCAACCTCCATGCCTCGCTGCTGCCGCAATACCGTGGTGCCGCACCCATCAACTGGGCCATCATCAATGGCGAGCAACAAACCGGCGTCACCACCTTCCTCCTCAACCAACATATCGACCAAGGCTCCATCCTGCTTCAAGAGTCAACCCCCATCACCCCCGACGACGATGCAGCCACTCTTCACGACCGCCTGGCCGACATGGGCAGTCGCCTTGTAGTGCGTACCATCCAAGGCCTTGCCGACGCCTCCCTCACACCCCGTCCGCAGCCCTCCTGTAGCCAACTCCGTCCGGCACCAAAGATTTTCAAACCCCACTGCGCCATTCCCTGGCAGCTGGACGGCCAAGCCATTGTCAATTTCGTGCGGGGCCTCTCGCCCTATCCCGCCGCCACCATGCAGATGCTCGACAACAAAGGTACCCTCCAGCAACTCAAAATCTACCAAGTGGCATTTCAGCCCGCTCCACACAGTCGTGTGAGCGAGCTCCTCACCGATGGCAAAACCTATCAAAAAGTCGGCGTATCCGACGGCTATATCCACATTTTAAGCCTTCAGCTCAGCGGCAAAAAGCGAATCTCAGTGACTGAATTCCTTCGTGGTTACGATCTAACCAATTGGAAAGTAGTAATGTAGCGAGTGTGCTTGTTTTTTTAACAAAATATTTTTCAACAAATATGTTGGCATAAAATAAAAAATCAGTATATTTGCAGCCGCAAACACACAGTTATAAACCTTATAAAAATAACACTATGAACAAAACCGAATTAGTTGCCGCAATGGCTGAAAAAGCCGGGCTGAGCAAAGTAGATGCAGGCAAAGCACTCAACGCCTATATCGACGTTGTCAAGGAACAGCTTGCCAAGGGTGAGAAAGTCTCACTCATTGGCTTTGGCACCTTTGGAGTAGTAGACCGTCCCGCACGCACAGGGCGCAACCCTCGCACGGGCAAAACTATCAAGATTGCCGCCAAGCGGAGTGCCAAGTTCAAGGCTGGCAAGGGACTCATCTAGTTCCCTTCTCCCCACCAGTTAGAACTCACAGCGAGGAGGATGCCGCAGGGGCATCCTCCTCGCTATTTTTAGGGGGTAGGGCATGATGTTTACGTGTCATAAACACTTGGCACAAGAACAGTCCACCAATACCTACCGCCACCCAATAGGGCGTGCAGCCCAACCTCTCAGCCAGAGGGGTGACTATTAGTGGCGACAGAAACTGCCCTAAGTAGAGCGATGCAGAAATGAGCGGCATCACCGTCACGGCCGCCTCTCTTCCCCCCTTGATGCTGGCAATGGTGTTCACATACGGTACTCCTGCCCCATTGGCGATGCCTATCAGTGCCGACCCAGCTATCATCCCCATCCAGCCGCCCACTTGTGCCAACGTGGCATAGCCTGCGATAAAAAACAGCGGTGCCACATACTTCATCCCCCTCCGCATGTGCGTCATCAGCCACCCAAACAGCAGCCCTATGACTAATGCCACCATGTCCAGCCCCACCATTATCAGCGTTGTGGACATAGGCTCGATGCCGGCGTCATGTGCCGTAAGGGCAAAGTTAGTAGGGTAGACAAAGAAGAGTACCATGATAAAAAGCATTGCAGTCACCGACGGGTGAAACCGCAATAAAGTGCTCGCCCTGATGCTGCTACCCTTAGCGGCTATCCTCTCGTTGGGCAGTTGCGTGGCTACCAATATCATTGCCACTATCCCTGCCAGATACACCAAGAAGGCATAATTCCATCCCACTGTGGCCAGCACACCTGCCAACAGCGTCGCCACCACTCCGCCCATCTGGTTCATCGCTGCCGACAAACCCATCAGGCGGCTCTGCATTCTAGGTGGAAAATAGTAGCTCAGCAGTCCAGTCGACAATGGCATTATCAAACCCACACTTATGCCCAGTAGCGAGCGCAGTACCAACAGCAGCACCATGTTGTCTGCAAAAAAAGCCCCCGTACCTGCTGCCACATAAAGTACAAGTCCGGTCAATGCCAATGTCCTAGTTTTCATCAGTCGGCACAATGGCCTAAACAGGAAGGTAGTAATAATGATAAACAGAGCTGGAAGGCTTACCACAAGTTGCACTGTCATCGGACTGTACCGTGCAAAATGTTCGCGTACTGCACCCAAGGCAGGTGCCACTGCTGCGCCTGCCATAACCGTGAGCAAGCTGATGGATAGAATGGCCCACGTAAGGCCACGCATACTGTTCTTCTTCATGATAGATACGAAGTTTTTTTGTTAATAAAAGTAGTGGAGTGATATGATCTACCAATCAGGAGAACAAGACCTTTCGCACAAAAATGTGCTCTATGTTTCCGAGTGCAAAGATACACAAAAAAATCGTTCCAATAAAAAAAACAATCACTTCTTTCACGCCCACCCATGAGGGCAGACCTCAAAAAAAAGGACGGGCTCCTCACACAAGGAGCCCGTCCCTTCTCACTCTCCACAGAGAGTATTTTTACATTTATCGAACAATGTCCATTTCGGCAATCAAGTTCTGTGCGTTGGCATATTTGTCGATAACAAACAGCATATATCGGCTGTCAAGGCAGATGCAGCGTTGCAGGTTCTCCTCAAAGTCAATATCGCCACTCATAGCCTCTCCGTTACCGTCGAAGGCAAGGCCGATAAGATTGCCGTAGGCATCCAACACGGGCGAGCCGCTGTTGCCGCCAGTAATATCGTTGTTGGTGATAAAACATGTGGGCAGCTCTCCGCGGCTGTTGGTATAGGGGCCAAAGTCCTTGGCATTATAGAGGTCTTTGAGGCGTTGGGGGACAATAAATTCGGTGCTGTTGGGATTCTCCTTCTGCATCACGCCCTCCAAGGTGGTGTAGTAGTGGTAGGTAACACCGTCGCGGGGCTCGTAAGCCTTCACATTGCCATAGGTAAGGCGGATGGTGCTGTTAGCGTCGGGGCACATCAGTTTGCGGCCGGCGTTAATCTGCAATATACCGTCGACAAAGTCGCGTTGGCCGCGGGTGAGGTTGTCGCGGCTCTCGGTGGGAATGGCCTGATACAGGTCGCGGTACTTGGCAAGTATCTCTGAGCCGTAGACATACACCTCGTCGCGCTCAAGGGTCTTCAGGCTGGGGTTCTTCAAATAGGCGTTGAAAGCCTCCTCGTTGGCAAAGATGCTGCGCGACATCAGACGGTTCACCAGGGCCACAAAGTCGCCCTTGTATTTGCGGTCGGCGTTCTTCAGGCAGTCGGGTGCGTACTTAAGATCAATGTGGCCGTAGGTATATTCCATCATGGCGGCCATCACGCGTTCCTCCACCTGTTGGTCGTAGTCCTTGTAGAATTTGGCGGCATCCTTACGGATTTCCTCCAGCATGGCATCGCGCTGGTCGGGGTTGGTTTCGGCGAGCATTGCCTTGATGCTGCGGCCCATCAGCACCGATTGGTAGAGCAGTTCGGGCCCTTCAAGCAGACCCTCGTCCAGATAGGTCAGTGCTGCCTGAAGCTCACGGCGGTCGGCATAACTCTGTTCAATACGTTTCAGAGCGGCGCGGTACTTGGGGTCTTTGTCCAGTGCCCAGTCGTAGTACTCCTGCTCCACATCTTTCTTCACCTTCATGGTGTTAAGCTTCTTAAGGGCAATGTTCTGCTCGTTGCTGTACTTCCAATAGTTCGAGCAGCTGGCATACTTTGAGGCGTACTTAATCTTCACTGCTTGGTCGGCGTTCATCATCTCGCGCAGGATGTTGATTTTCACGGTGCGGAGCTTGTAGCGCAAGTCGTTGCTAACCCCCATGGTTTCCTCTAGGCCGTAGCTGGTAAGGAAACGGTCGGTCGTGCCGGGGAAGCCGAGCACCATGGCAAAATCGCCATCGTTCAGCTCTCGGGCGCTAACGGGCAGGTGGTGCTTGGGCTTCAGGGGGATGTTCTCCTTGGCATAGGCTGCGGGCTTGCCGTCGGGGGCGGTGTAGATGCGGAACATCGAGAAGTCGCAGGTGTGGCGGGGCCACGACCAGTTGTCAGTGTCGCCGCCAAACTTGCCCATCGACGAGGGGGGAGCCCCCACCAGGCGCACATCCTTATAGATGATGTGCACAAAAAGGAAATACTGGTTGCCGTTGAACATGGGCTTCACCGTGGCCTCGTAGTCGGTGCCTGCCACGGCCTCCTGTGCGATGCGCTGGGTGACGTTGCGCACAGCCTTGGCGCGGTCGGCCTCGCTCATATCGTCGCTGAGGCATTCCAGCACACGGCCTGTGACATCCTCCATGCGCACCAGTATCGAGGCAGTCAGCCCCGGATTGGGTAGCTCCTGCGCCATATTGTAGGCCCAGAAACCGTCGCGCAGATAGTCGTGCTCCACCGTCGAATGCTCCTGCAGCTTGCCGTAGCCGCAGTGGTGGTTGGTGCTGATAAGGCCCTTGTTAGAAATAATCTCGCCTGTGCAGAAATGCCAGAAAGGGCGACCCTCGTTGCCGAGGCCCACAATAGCATCCTTGATGCAATTTTGGTTGATAGAGTAGATGTCTTCGGGGGTGAGCTTAAAGCCTGCCTTCTGCATGTCGGCGTAATTCTTGCCAATCAATGAGAGGAGCCACATACCCTCGTCGGCACGGCTGGCACTGGGTGCTACCACTAGCAATGCCAGTGCTAGAGAGAAGATGATTTTTTTCATGCTGTTAAATAATAAGATGATACTAAATAATAAAATACATAATTGAGGATGCAAAGATACGACTTTTTTTTTAATAAATAATATTCTGCAATAGTTTGACAAGTCGCTGCCTTTAAAAAGAACACTTTATCACCCCTTTATCTTTCCCACAAGACTTCTTCGAATGGCAGGGGCTGGGTGGTTTGCATATCGTTGTTCTGCGTTATTAGGTCGGTGAACAAATAGTGTACAAACAGGTAACGTGTGAAGAGATTGCTGAGCCTCGTGGCCTTGTCTTCTATGTCAGACAAGTGGCACCTTTTTTCCCCATTTTTCGGAACAATTATGGCTGGGGAACGATATTTCCATATCGGTCACTCACCTTGCCCTGCTCTTGTGTTTCTCAGTCTTCGACATGCCTTCGTCGTGCCTTCGCTCTGCGTCCGCTTCCTGAAACGAAGGACAAGGGGAGGCAGGCCGGAGGGTGGTGGCTATATCATGCCGTGGAGTGGTGTGGCGGGGGAGGCTTTGCGTGGCAGGCTATATACATTATATATAAGGTAGGAGAGGGGTGGGATTTCAACAGAAGGCGGTGGATTAGGAGTCGGAGTTTTCGACAATGGGCGGTGAATTGAAAAATGGGTTTTCAACAATGATTGGTGGAAATATCGCTAAAAATGAAACCTTTTTTCTGTTATTCCGTACAATAGGTTATCGAAATTTGGAGGTTAATAACTTTTTTTGGACATTTTTGGCATTTATTGGAAAATTAGTTGTACTTTTACACTTTGAAAGATAATATATAAAAATGGCTCTAATACTTGGAACTGAATACTGTAAGCTGGATTCGAACGGCAGATTTAAGTTCCCAATTGCGCTGAAAAGGCAGTTGGAGACTGAAGATTGCCGTTTTGTGGTGCGCCGCGGTTTCACTTCCGAGTGTTTGGAGCTGTGGACGTATGCCAGTTTTCTTGCAGAGGTGGAAGTACTACAAAAAATGCTAAACCCCTACAGTGTGCATGACCAGAAAATCATGCGTCGGCTGACGCATGCCAACTTGGTTGAGCTGGACAGTAACGACCGCCTGTTGTTGCCGCCCGAGCAGAAGTCGCTGATAGGTGATGCCAAGGAGATAGTGCTGCAGAGCACCGGTAAGTGCATCGAAATCTGGGAGCGTCAGGCTTACGACAAGATGAACAACGAGATTGCCGACTTTGCGTCGGTGGTCGACAAACGACTGGGAGAACTGCATGGACTATCATCGGCCAGTGATGCTGAATGAATGCATCGAGGGATTGAACCTGCGTCCTGATGGGACGTATGTGGACGCCACTTATGGGGGTGGCGGCCATTCGCGTGCTATCATGTCTCGGTTGGGCGTGGGGGGCAGGCTGCTGGCGTTTGACCAGGATGCCGATGCTGCCGCCAACGCGATAGACGACCCAAGGTTTACGTTTGTTCATGAGAATTTTCGCCACATGAAGGCTTTCTTGCGCTTGAATGGCGTGAGAAAGGTGGATGGTATTTTGGCCGACCTGGGTGTTTCGTCGCACCAGCTTGATGTGGCTGAACGCGGTTTTTCTACCCGCTATGAGGGGGCGTTGGATTTGCGTATGGACCAGCGGCAGGAGTTGACGGCGCGCGATATTGTGAATAGTGCCGATGAGAAGGAGCTGTGCCGCCTATTCCGCCTGTATGGCGAGCTGCCTAATGCCTATCAGATGGCTAAGGCGGTGGTGGCGGCACGCGCCAATAGGGCAATAGAGACCACGACCGACTTGTGCGAGGCTGTGCGCCGCCAGCTGCCCAGAGGGCTGGAGAACAAGTATCTGGCAATGCTGTTCCAGGCCCTGAGGGTGGAGGTGAACGGCGAGCTGGATGCCCTGCAGGCTTTGTTGAAGCAGGCTGTGGAACTGTTGCAGCCGGGCGGAAGGATTGTGGTGATGTCGTACCACTCGCTGGAGGACAGGCTGGTGAAAAACTTTTTTAAGACAGGCAACTTTGAGGGTGTGTTGGAGAAGGATTTCTATGGCAACCCTTTGGTCCCGCTGAAAATGGTGACGCGTAAGGCTGTGACGGCAAGCGACGACGAGGTGGAGCGTAACAGCAGGGCTAGGAGTGCGAAGCTAAGGGTGGCCGAAATGAAATGAAAGGTGTAACGAACTATGGAACAGAAAGAACAGCAGAAAACGAACCCGACGGGGCAACCCTCGGAGGAAAAGAAGCAGCATGGCTGGCTGGCCAAGATAATGGGTGGCGATGTGTTGCAGAGCAAGGCAGTGGTGAGGCAGATGCCGGTGGTGCTGCTGTGTTGTTTTTATGCTTTGTTGTTGGTGTATAACCGCTATAAGGTAGAGGATTTGACGAAAGCGAAGTTGGAGGCTCAGGAGCGCATCAACTTCCTGCGAGAAAGCCGCATCGAACTGCAAAAAAGGTATCAGGAGACGGTGAAGATTTCGCAGATAGCCGAGCTGCTCGACAGCACTGGGGTGGGTATCACGGCGGGTCCTCCGTTTGAAATTTGAACGTATCTATTGCTCTTTTAATGTCATCAACCTTTCAAAAAATATAATACTTTTGGAAAAGAAAGAATATACGAAGCCTCTGTTTACCAAGATGTTGGTACTTTATCTGCTGCTAGTTGTCGCGGCAGGTGGGGCAATGTTGTGGGCAACTATCAAGACGCAGGTGGTGGAAGGCGACATGTGGCGCGAGATAGCCTCGAAACGCGAGTGGATAGACCGTGTGGAGCCTGCCAGGAGGGGTACTATTTTTTCGTCGGACGGCAAGGTGCTTGCCACCACGGTGCCTGTATGCGACCTCTGTTTGGATTTGGGTCGTTGGCCTAAGAAGGACAGCAAGGGCGCGGTGGTGAAGAAGGACGGCGTGACGGTGATGGAGAGCTGTATCACTAACGATAGTGCCTTTCTTGCCAATCTGGACCGTGTGTGCAGCATTCTGCATACCCAGTTTCCTCATAAGTCGAAGCAGTATTATCACGACCGCATAATGAATGAGTATGGCAAGACTAGCCCCAGCCGCTGCCTGTATGTGGAGCGTAAGGTGCCCTATTCGCAATGGGAGGCGATAAGGCGGCTGAAGGGTTGGGAGCGTTGTGTGGTGACAAAGACGGCGGAGGGCAGCGTGAGCGGATATGTGCGGGCCCATATCTATGGTAATCTGGGTGAGAATGTGGTGGGGTTGCACTACCGCACTCGGTCGGCAGAGGGTTATACTGGTCTGGAGGGATATTACGACAGTGTGCTGCGTGGGCAGGACGGTGTGTACCGCTGCCGCCGCCTGACTCTGGGCACATGGCTGCCTGTGGAGGGCGAGAATGTGCCAGACGAGGATTCAACCCTGCTGCACCGCAGGGTTGACGGCAAGAGCATTATAGCCACTATCGACACCCGATATCAGGATATAGCCGAGAGCGCCCTGCGGGCGTCGATGAACCAATATGGCGGCAAACGCGGCTGCGCCATATTGATGGAGGTGGCAACGGGCTATGTGCTGGTGTGTAGCAACCTGACGCGCGACACGTCGGGCCGCATAGCTGAGCAGCTGTGGAGCAACATGGTGTGTAGCGGCCATTATGAGCCTGGGTCGACGTTTAAGACTGTGGCTATGACATCGATGTTGAACGATAAGAGTATTGCCCTGGATACCTCCAAGAGGGTGTGTGCGGGAGGACAGAAGGAGTTTGGAGCCTCGAAACAGGTGATAAGAGACGATCACGGCTATATTACTGACTCGGCCAATTTAGCAGGTGTGTTGCAGCGGTCGTCGAATGTGGGAATGAGCGAGCTGGCATGGCAGTATTATCGCAACCGTCGCGGAGACTTTAAGAAGGGGATAGAGGATATTTTCCCATACGGCATGATGCATCCCGACCTTGCGGTGCAGGAGACCCCTACGGGGGTGGTGCCGTTGCGGTCGGACCGCGACTTTTTGAATCTGAGTTATGGCTATTCTTGCACAGTGACCCCGTTGCAGATGGTGACTTTCTATAACGCCATAGCGGGCGGCGGGCGGATGGTGAAACCGTTGTTCTGCCGTGAGGTGCTGGATGGGGGCAGACGTAGAGAGGTGAAGCCGGTGGTGATTAAAGAGCATGTGTGTAGCGAGGAGACTGCCAAGCAGATGCGTGAGATGTTGGTGGGCGTGGTAGAAGGAGGCACAGGCAAGAAGATAAGGAACACTGTGTATGGCATTGGCGGCAAGACCGGGACAGCGCTGCCAGTGAAAGACAAGGGGCTGAGGAACTCGTCGTTTGTGGGGTTCTTCCCGGCCGACAATCCCCGCTACACTTGTATGGTGATGGTGGAGGGTACTAGCCAGGTGGGAGCAGAGGCTGCGGCCCCGGTGTTTAAGAAGATAGCCGACTGCATAGTGGCTTTTGACAAGGACCTGGGCAGTATACGCCTACAGGATTCGGACAGGGTGGAGCGCCCCGTGGCGGCAAAGTGTAGAAGGGGTCAGCTGGAAGAGATTCACCAGTTGTTGGGCCTGCCCTTTGTGGTGGTTGACAGCAGTGCCGCAACTGGGTGGGCTGTTTATGACTCGGAGCGTGGAGGATATTGCAACTACCATCTGCCGACAGACGTGGTGCCAGACTGTAAGGGTATGACCATCCGCGATGCGATGCAACTGCTGCGCAGCACCGGTTATAAGGTACGTTTCAGTGGGCAGGGCAAGGTGGTGGGACAGTCGCCCAAGGCAAGAACAGCCGCCAAGAAAGGGGCGACAGTGGTGTTGGAACTGAGGTGATGTAAAATGGTGGCTAATGATATTGGTTTTAAAAAAATGCAAGATTTTTAAAGTATGAAGTTATCAAAGATAATAGAGGGAATTGCTGTTAGGAATGCAGTGGGTATGGACCCTGAGGTGAGCCGTGTCTGCTTCGATTCGCGCACGGTAGAGGCGGGATGCTGTTTTGTTGCGCAGGTGGGTGTGCGGGTGGATGGGCACGACTATATCCAAAAAGCAGTGGAGCAGGGAGCGGTGGCAGTGGTGTGTGAGCATCTGCCCAAAGATACTGCCGAGGGAGTGGCCTATCTGCTGGTTGATAATAGCAGCGTGGCCCTGGGCATCATGGCCGACAACTACTATGGGCATCCCTCGCAGCAATTGCAGCTGATAGGCATCACCGGCACTAATGGCAAGACCACCACTGTCACCTTGCTGCAGCGTCTGTTTCGCCAACAGGGAGTGCATGCTGGGCTGATTTCGACCATTGTAAACAAGATTGACGAGAGGGAGATTCCCGCCACCCATACCACCCCCGATGCTTTGGAACTCAACCAACTGCTGCGCCAGATGGTGGATGCGGGCTGCCAATATGCCTTTATGGAGGTGAGCAGCCATGCCCTAGTGCAGCACCGTGTGGCAGGGTTGTGCTTTGCGGGAGCTATTTTTTCAAATATCACCCACGACCACCTCGATTTTCACAAGACCTTTGCCAATTATATAGCTGCCAAGAAGAGTTTCTTTGACATGCTGCCGTCGCAGGCTTTTGCCTTGACCAACTGCGACGATCGCAACGGTATGGTGATGGTGCAGAATACGTGTGCGAAGGTGTATACCTACAGTCTGGAGCGCATGGCCGACTTCCGTTGCAGAGTGGTGGAAGACTCGTTTATGGGATTGCATCTGGAGATTAATGGCAGGCAGGTGTGTACGCGCTTGGTGGGCCGTTTTAATGCCTACAACCTGACGGCTATTTACGGCACGGCGGTGCTGTGTGGTATGGGCGAGGAGGAGGTGTTGCGGCAGCTGAGTACACTCACTGCCGCCGACGGACGCTTTCAGTATGTGGCGGGCAGGGGTGTTACTGCCATTGTCGACTATGCCCACACTCCCGATGCGCTGCAGAATGTTCTTTCAACCATCAACGCCATTCGTCGGCAGGGGCAGCAACTGTGCACAGTGGTGGGGTGCGGCGGCGACCGTGACAAGAGCAAGCGACCCGAAATGGCTCAGATAGCATGCCGTATGAGCGACCGCCTGATACTTACTTCCGACAATCCGCGCACCGAAAACCCTGAGAGTATTTTGGACGATATGGAGGCGGGTCTCTCTGACGAGCAGCGTGGCACCGTGTTGCGCATCACCGACCGCCGCTCGGCAATTAAGACAGCGGTGATGATGGCACGCGAGGATGATATCATACTTGTCGCTGGCAAGGGACACGAAAAGTATCAGGAGGTGATGGGGGTGAAACACCACTTCGACGATGTGGAAGAATTGCAAAAACTGCTAAATGAATAATAAATAAAATCAACATATCAACTTTAAATACTAATCATAAGTATGTTGTACTATCTTTTTGACTGGTTGGATCGTGCCTACGACTTCCCTGGGGCAGGGGTATTTCAGTATATCACCTTTCGTGCCTCGATGGCGTCGATTACATCGCTGCTCATCATGTTGTTTTGTGGCAAGCCTTTTATTCGTTATATCCGTCGCAAGTCTATAGGAGAGACTGTGCGCAACCTAGGTCTCGAGGGTCAGAAGGAGAAGGAGGGGACCCCCACGATGGGCGGCCTGCTCATTCTGGCGGCAATTATCATGCCCACGCTCCTCTTTGCCAAGCTGGATAATGTTTATGTGCTGACTATGTTGGTCACTACGGTTTGGCTGGGGATTATTGGGTTTATCGACGATTATATCAAGGTGTTCCGAAAAGATAAGAAGGGCATGCCGGGTCGGTTTAAGGTATTCGGACAGGTGATGCTGGGCCTTGGTGTGGGGTTGATGCTATCGTTCCATCCCGACATTGCCTCTACTAAGACCACCATACCCTTTGTCAAGGGCAATGAGTTTGACTATGCCTGGCTGATAAGCTGGATGGGCGATTGGGCACAAAACTGGGTGTGGGTAGTGTATGTCTTGGTGGCCATATTGGTGGTGACGGCGGTGTCGAATGCCTCCAACCTCACCGATGGCATTGATGGACTTGCCACCTCCACAGCCTCTATCATTGGTGGGGCTTTGGCCATTCTGGCATGGTTGTCGGGCAACATCATCATGGCAAACTACTTGAACATTGTCTACCTGAATAATATTGGCGAGCTCACCGTCTTCATCACGGCCTTTGTGGGTGCCACCCTGGGTTTCCTATGGTTCAACACTTACCCTGCCGAGGTTTTTATGGGCGACACTGGGTCGCTGGCATTGGGCGGCATCATAGCCGTGTTTGCCCTGCTCATCCGTAAGGAGTTGCTGTTGCCCATATTGTGCGGCATCTACCTGGTGGAGGATTGCTCTGTCATCTTCCAGACATGGGGCTGCAAACTCTACCGTCGCCGACACAAGCTCCCTCCCGAGCTTCCTGTGCCGGTGGAGAAGCGTCCTTTTCTGATGACCCCCATACACCATCACTATCAAAAGCAGGGCATCCCTGAACCAAAGATAGTGCAGCGTTTCGCTATCATTGGGATACTGCTAGCCATTGTGAGCATTGTGACACTTAAACTGAGATAAACCTGTAATGAAAAAGGAAGTTAAAGAGAGAGTTAAAGTGGGTGGTTTTAAAAACTCAATTCTCAATTATCAATTCAAAAAAGCCCTATGAGTATAGAACTATTAGCAACACAAGGCCGCGGCCGCGTATATGGCGGACTAGCCGCCATCGACTCTGACCGTCTTCGTCAGATGCGTGATGCCACGCTGCGCTCCTGTTTCTCACGCTTTGACGAAAGCCGATTTCGTATGGAGCATGTGGCAAATATACATGGTATTGAGTTTATTAACGATGCTGCTGCTCGCAGTGTCAATGCCACATGGTATGCTCTTCAGCGGGTAGAGGGCAGCATAGTGTGGATAGCTTTTGGTGGCGACAGCCAGGCCGACTATCGTCGTTTGGAGTCCCTTGCCTTGCGTAAGGTGCGCATGCTTATCTGTGTGGGTAGCGACAGCCGCCGACTTCACGAGGCCTTTGATACCATTGTGCCCTCTATTGTCGATGTCGAGAGTATTGGCACCGCTGTGCATGCTGCCTGCTATAGCGGTTTTACCAATGCCAAGGTGCTGTTCTCGCCAGCCACCCCGCAGGGTCTTTCGGACGAGACGGCCGGCATTATATTCAATCGCGAGGTCAATGAATTGTAATCGAAAGTAATAATGGATAATACCCGAGATAGACGAAGCTAATACATAATACCCTGCCGGCAGGCAGGCCATTATATATAAAAACATCTACCCAATGAAGCGAAAAACAAACATACTGGCGGGCGACACCGCGCTCTGGGTCATCTTCATCCTCCTAAGTGGAATATCGCTTATTGCGGTGTATAGCACCATAGGTCTCTCAGCCATTACCAAGATGTCGTCCACCCCAATGCACGCTTTTTTCCGCCATGTGGGCTTCGTTGCCTTAACCTATTTGGTTATCATCGTGATGTCGCATATCAGTTTCAAGCGTTTCTCGCGTCCCTCGCTTTGGCTGTATATTATCTCGGTGGTGCTGTTGATACTGGTTATCTTTCTTGACGATGAGAAGCGTTGGCTCGACCTCCCCCTGTTACCCTCTTTTCAACCATCGGAAATAGCCAAGGTTGTGTTGCTGGTCTTCACAGCCCGTAACATAGCACTCAATCGCCAACGGCTCGACGACAATGCCACTTTCTACTATCTGCTCATTCCCATTGTCATTGTCACCGTGCTGGTGGCACCCAGCAACCTCTCAACCGGCATACTTATCTTCCTCTCATGTTACCTGTTGCTCTATTTTGGCGGCATCAACCGGCGTTTATGGTGGCGCGGTTTTGCCCTGCTCGCTCTGCTGGCGGGCTTGGCATTCGTTCTTTTCTATTTTCTTGGGGACAAAATCGACCTATTCCGCACGTCCACGTGGGGACATCGTCTGCAAAGCTGGCTGCATCCTAATCCCAACGAACTTACTCAGGAGAATATGGCACGCATGGCGGTGGCTCGTGGAGGTTTCTTCCACACCGGCATTGGCACTACAATCCATGGTCGCCTGATGACGCAGGCTCACAACGACTTTATCTATGCCATCATCATCGAAGAGACCGGCTCATTGGTGGGGGCTTTCATCTTTGCCCTCTACGCTTGGTTTTATTTCCGGTGCATCCGCATTGCCACCCGCTGCAAGGTGCTTTTTGGCAGTTTGGCCGTGGCCGGCATTGGTACCATGATTTTCCTGCAGGCAGTTACTCATATGTGTGTGGCACTGGGTGTCATGCCTGTCACCGGACAGACCCTCCCCTTTATCAGCTATGGTGGCACAGCCTACCTCTTTATGGGTGTGGGCATAGGGGTGATACAGTCTGTGGCAGCCGACAACAAACGTCAGCAACGTCTGGCAATGCAAGAGTCGGCAGCCGACAATCCCCTCCCAGCATCTTCCGATACGCAACAAACATCAGATTCCAACCCTATAAACCCCCAATCACTATGAAAGTAATAATCAGCGGTGGCGGCAGTGGCGGCCACATCTTTCCCGCGTTGGCTATAGCTAACGCCATTATGCATCGCCATCCCGATGCGCAGATACTCTTTGTTGGTGCAGAGGGGCGCATGGAGATGGAGAAAGTGCCTGCTGCAGGCTACACTATTGTGGGGCTGCCTATCGCCGGACTTCAGCGGCAGCTTACCCTTGCCAACATCTTCAAAAACCTTCAGCTACCCTACAAGGTGTGGCTCAGCCGCCGCAAGGTGGCCGGCATCATCCGTCGATTCGAACCCGACATTGTTGTCGGTGTAGGCGGTTTTGCAAGCGAACCCACTTTGGCTATGGCGGCACGCATGGGCTACACTACCCTCTTGCAAGAGCAGAACTCTTATGCCGGCCTCACAAATAGAACCCTTGCCCGCTCTGCTGCCACCATATGTGTTGCCTATCAGGGCATGGAACGTTTTTTTCCAGCTAATAAGATAGTCCTCACCGGCAACCCTGTGAGGGCTGACATCGAGCAGGCCTCCGCCACGCATCCCGAGGGATGTCAGGCCTTTGACCTTGATGCCTCAAAGCCAGTGATGCTCACTGTCGGTGGCAGCCTTGGTGCCCGCAGTATCAACCTAATGGTGCTCCAAAACTTATCTTTCTTCAAGGAGAATGATATCCAGATACTCTGGCAGACGGGTCGCTGGATGTACGACCAAGCATGTGAGGCTGTGGCAGCCGCCCACCTTGAGCAGTGGGTTAAGGTGCACCAGTTCATCAGCCGCATGGACCTTGCTTATGCTGCTGCTGACGTTGTCGTGTCGCGTGCCGGTGCCATTGCCATTTCTGAATTGTGCCTTGTTGCCAAACCCACCATCCTCATTCCCTCACCTAATGTGGCAGAAGACCACCAGACTAAGAATGCCATGGCCCTAGTCGACAAAGGGGCGGCCTTACTGGTGCCCGATACCCAGTGTGCCGAGCGTGGGCTGCCCTTGGCACTCCAGTTGTTGCGCAACCCTCAGCAGTGTCACTCTATGAGTCAGGCCATCGGCGCCCTTGCAGTTCGCCATGCTGCCGACAAGATTGTGGACCAGATCGATAAGCTTGTTCTTGTATAACTTAAAAGGTAAAACTAAAAAACGCCAATCATTAATATGAACTACTACTTTCTAGGCATAGGAGGCATTGGAATGAGTGCTATAGCACGCTACTTTAAGCAGCGGGGCGACACAGTGGCCGGTTACGACCGCACCGAGTCGGAATTGACACGCCAGTTGGTCTCGGAGGGCATTCCTGTGCACTACTCCGACGACCCCTCGCAGATACCAGATGGTGTCGACCTTGTAGTCTACACCCCCGCAGTGCCACAAGAAACCCTCGAATATCAGTATCTTCAACAGAAAGGTTTGCCCATGCGCAAACGTTCTCAGGTGTTGGGTGAGCTTACTGCCGGTAAGAAGTCTGTCGCTGTGGCTGGCACCCATGGCAAAACCTCTATCTCCAGTCTTATTGCCCACATCCTGCACCATACCGATATGGGATGCAGTGCCTTTTTAGGCGGCATATCCAAAAATTTCAATTCCAACATCTTGGTCGACAACAGCAGCCAATACATGGTTGTTGAGGCCGACGAGTACGACCGCTCCTTCCTTCAGCTCCATCCCTTTTGTAGCGTCGTCTCTGCCACCGATTCCGACCATCTTGACATCTATGGCACACGCCAGAACCTCCTCGAAGCCTTCGAGCAGTTCGCCTCGCAGACCGACCCTGAGGGTTTCCTCGTTGTTAAACAGGGGCTGCCCCTGATAAGCGACGATGATGCCGAAGAGGAGGAGCACCACCATCACCACTCTCATTCCACACACTCCCATCACCTCCCCACGGACAGAGTATATACCTATACGGCTCAAGGCATCGAGGCCGACTACTACCCCTGGAATGTCCGTAACTACAATGGCAACATCTATTTCGACCTCCGCACACCCCATGGGGTCATATACGACCTCGAACTGCCTAACAGCAGCCTCTACAACGTCGAAAACGCTGTTGCCGCTGCTGCCGTTGTCATGTCGTTGGGTGTCGACGAGCATCAGCTGCGCTATGGCCTCAGAACTTATCAGGGCGTCCGCCGCCGTTTCGACTATCGCATCAAGACCCCCCAACTGGTCATGATCGACGACTATGCCCACCATCCACAAGAGATTGCCGCCTGCCTTCAAAGCATCCGCTATCTATACCCCGGCAAGCGGGTCGTAGGCATCTTCCAGCCCCATCTTTATAGTCGCACACGCGATTTTGCCGACCAGTTCGCTCAGGTGCTCTCCACCCTCGACGAGCTCATCATGCTCCCCATCTATCCAGCCCGTGAAAAACCTATCCTGGGGGTAACCTCCTCTATGATACTGCGCAAAATCGACAGTCTATCCAAATACCTTTGCACCCCCGACCAAGTACTCCAACTCGTGCCCGCCCTCTGCCCCGAAGTGGTGGTCACCATGGGTGCTGGCGACATCGACCGCCTCGTGCCACGCCTCCAGCAGGTTCTTCTTGACAGCTAAACCACTCACCCCCTCCATAGTGCCATGAAAAAGAAACCTAAGATAATCCCACTCTCTGCCTGCCTGCTATTGCTCCTGTTGGTGGTGGCCGCCAATGTGTGGCGCAGCCGGTCGTTGGTGCGCGGCGTGCGTGCCGACATCGACTACCAGGGCGGTGACACGCTCATCACTCCCCAGCAAGTGTCTCAGCTTATCCTAGATGCCAACCCCCGCCTCACCTCCACCATGCTGCGCCATGTCGACCTTGAGGCCGTCGAGCGTACCGCTGCGTCCTCGCCCTACCTCGCCCACTGCAAGGCGGGCACCACAATAGGTGCAGGCGTGGTACTCTTTGCCACCCAGCGCCGCCCCATTGTGCGCATCTGCACCCACGAGGAGTATTATCTTGATGCCGCCTGCCATCGTATCCCCACCAGTGCCACAGGATCGTGCGATGTCATCGTGGCCAGTGGCAATATACCTGCCTCTGGTGCCGGACTCAGACAAGTATGGACCCTCGCCTCCTATCTTCACCAGCATCCCACACTTTCACCACTCTTCGACCAGATTTATCGAGATGCCCGTGGCGACCTCTACCTTACCCCCAAGCTGGGAAACCATGTGGTGCAGGTGGGCAGCGTTGACGACCTTGATTATAAATTCCACAACCTCATGGCGTTCTACACTCGCGGCATGCCCCGAGTGGGATGGAAAAAATATAGCCAGGTCAGCGTTAAATATCGAGGCCAGGTGGTTTGCACACGACGTTAGTAACTCAAAAACTTTAGATAAACCCTTTAGATTAAACTAAGATATATAAGCGGAGATTATTATACCATCATCCTCTAAACGCGAATCATTATGAATAAATCCAAAAAGAATATAAGTTATCGGCTCTCCTCTTTTAGTTTTCAAGCATAAGCAGCATCCCCTTTCTGAATTGAGAAATATATAAGCAATCAACAAAAACACACATTATATCATGGACAAGTATATAGTAGGACTAGACATTGGAACCACCAAGATTGCCTGTTTCATAGGCCAGCGGGCCGAGAATGGCAAAATCAGCATTGTCGGCTTTGGTAAGACCGACTCTATCGGTGTCTCGCGCGGAGCGGTCATCAACATCCGTAGCACTGCCGACTCCATCCGCCGTGCCGTGGCAGATGCCTCCGATATGGCAAAATTCGAAGTCAAAGAAGTCTATGTGGGCATAGCAGGGCAGCACATCAAAAGTCAGACCAACCAAGGGTCGATAATGATACCCTCCACCCACCGCCTCATTGAGGAAGAAGACGTGCAGCACCTTATCGACGACCAGTATCACATCCTTCTCGAACCGGGCGAAGAGATAATCCATGTCTTTCCCCAAAACTACATCGTCGACAACGACCCGCTCGAACCCGACATCGACCCTGTCGGCGTGGCGGGCAAATGCCTGGTGGCCAACTTCCATATCGTCACTGGCAACACCACCAACCTCCACAACATCCGCGATGCCGTCCATGAGGCGGGGCTCAAAATCAAAAACGTAGTTCTCGAACCAATCGCCTCCGCCCTATCCACACTCGACGACCGCGACAAAGGTGCGGGTGTGGCCCTGGTAGACATCGGCGGCGGCACCACCGACATAGCCATCTTCCAAGAGGGCATAATTCGCCACACTTCCGTGCTCCCACTGGCAGGCAACGTCATCACCAACGACATCCGCGAAAACTGCCAGATTCTCAAACATCAGGCCGAGAGCCTCAAAATCAGGTTTGGCTCATGCCTTCCCACCAGTGTCAACCAAGACGACATCATCTCCATCCCCGGACTCCACAACCAGCAGTCGCGCGAAATCAGTGTGCGCACACTTGCCGGCATCATCAAGTCGCGCATGCAGATCCTCCTTGAGCAGGTGGGCTATGAGATTGAGCTGTCCGGACTCCAACAGCACCTCATCTCCGGGGTGACCCTCACAGGTGGCGGAGCCATGCTCAACAACATCAAAGAACTATCCGAACTCATCATTGGTATCGACACCCGTATCGGCACTCCCGACAGCCATCTCGACAAAGGCACCAGCATCACCTTCGAAAATCTCTCGCATCCCATGTATGCCACCGGCATCGGTCTTGTCATCTATGGTATCGAAGCTGAAGAACAATCAGAACGCAAGGCGGCCGCCGCCGCAGAACAGTCTGCTCAGCTGCCAGACGAGCCCGCTCCGCAACCTGTCGAAGAAGTCCAGCCCCAAAAGAAAGGAGGCAAGTCCAAGGGCGACCGCAAAAAGCCTGCCATAGGACCCGCCATTACCGATTGGCTGTCAAAGACCTTCTTCGAGGAAGACCTTGGTGAATAGTCCTGTCCCCCCACGAAAGGGAACACCCCTTTTCGGCAAGGCTCCAGGGGCGGTGTTCATAACATGTTGATAAACAATTGGGCTTAACTGCAACTGTTTGAAAATAAAGTAGTATTTTTACAAAATGAAAATGATATAGTGGGTGTGCTTTAATCATATAGTTATCAATAATATAAATATCATATTTAACGATGGACGACAATAACAATTCGCAATTTTTGGCATTTGATTCTCCGCTGAATCAGTCGTCATATATTAAGGTCGTGGGTGTGGGCGGCGGTGGCAACAATGCGGTGAACCACATGTTTCGCAAAGGAATAAACGGCGTTGACTTTATTGTATGCAACACCGATATGAAGGCGTTGAACAGTAGTCCTGTGGCCAACAAACTCCCCTTGGGCACTTCGGGTATGGGTGCAGGCAACAACCCGGCCAAGGGCCGCCGTGCTGCCGAAGGAAGAGAGCAGGAGATAAAAGAGCTGTTCGAACACAACACCAAGATGGTCTTCATCACCGCCGGAATGGGTGGTGGCACCGGCACGGGTGCTGCCCCTGTCATAGCCCGCATCGCCAAGGAGATAAAAATTCAAGACGACGATATGGACGAAGAGGGCCGTATCCTAGTTGTGGCTGTGGTAACCACCCCCTTCAAGTTCGAGGGGCGTACCCGCCTCACCCAGGCCATGGAGGGCGTCGAGGAACTACGCAAGCATGTCGACGCCATACTGGTCATCAACAACGAAAAGCTTTGTAGCTTCACCAAGCTGGTGCTCAGCAACGCCTTTGCTATGGCCAACGACGTGTTGCTCACTGCCGTTAAGGGCATTGCCGAGATTATCACCCTCAATGCTTCAGTCAATATCGATTTCCGTGATGTATATACCGTAATGGAGAATAGCGGCACCGCACTGATGGGCATCGGCGAAGGCGAAGGCGAGAATCGTGCCCTCCAAGCCGTCGAACAGGCCACAACCTCCGTGTTGCTCGACGACAACGACATAGCTGGGGCTAAGCACGTGCTGCTCTACTTCTCTTACGGCCCCGACCACGAGGTAACCATGGAAGAGATGGGTAACATCACCGACTATCTCTGCGCCAAGACTGGCAGCACCGACACCAATGTGATATGGGGTACAGGCGTTGACGACACCCTGGGCGAGAAAGTGAAGATAACCCTTATCGCCACCGGTTTCGATACCACCAACCCCCAACGCTACGAACTGCATGTCGACGAGCAGACCCCTCCCGACACCGTAGCCCCTCCCCCTACTGACGGCGAACCATACATAGTCCAGAATCCAACCCCGGCCAAACCAACTTCGGCTCCGACCGATGTTCAGGATTCCACACACACTATAGGGCAAGGCACTTCTGACATCAAGAAAGAAACAAGTTCGGAACCCAACATAATCGTACTCCAAGACGAAAAAGAGGAGCAACAGGCAATGCCTCGCCAAGAGCCCGCCCATCCGGTCGACGACGACATCCGCATCGTGAAACGACAACCGACAACCGTCAACGCCCCTACGGACACCGTTCGCGACACCCCGTTTGTCAAACCTCTTGAGGAACGTCCCAAGTCCTCTCCTGCCGGGCAGCCTATGGCCGCCTATCAATCTTCTATCGAATCGCCCAAGGTCGATGACCTCGAGGCGGTAACCATGAGCCGTGCTGAGCGTATTAAGATGCTTCACGAACTGCTGCGCAACGATGCCGGCGGTGCTGCAAAGGTCGAGGCAATGAACCCCATGAAGCTGACCGGAGAACGGCTGTACGAGGCTGCCCACTCATCTGAGTCTAACGCCAAGAACCGCAGCGTCACAGCCGATGGCAAAGTCAAACCCAACGATTACCTCTTTAATATAGTTGACTAGTGCCTGTCTGCAGGCGAGTGGTTTAGTTTTGAGTTTAGAATTTGGTGCGGAATCTGCGTGTTGACAATAGTAGGCATAGGCGCACTGCCGTGGGTATGCTTTGTGGCATATTGGCGGCAGTGTGCTATGGCACCAATCCGTTGGGGGCTCTAAAACTCTATGCCCAGGGTATGCCTACGGGCAGTGTTCTCTTCTATCGTTTTGGGCTGGCTTGGCTTATCATCGCCGTCGTTACAATGGTGCGCTCACTCCCTCAGCGAGGCAGCCGCCGCGAATCCCTGCGCGTCTCCTCCCACCAATTTCTTATCCTCACAGCACTGGGACTGCTATTCGTTGTCTCGTCGCTCACCCTCTATCTCAGTTTCAAGGTGATGGATGCTGGCGTGGCCTCTACCATCCTTTTCACCTATCCGGTGATGACAGCTGTCATCATGGCGCTGTTCTTTCACGAGCGCACCACATGGAGCACCCTTGCCGCCATCCTCCTATCGCTGGTGGGTGTGGCATTGCTCTATTGGGGCGACGGCACTGCACCTTTGCCCATAGGCGGCGTTGTGTTGGTGTTGCTTTCCGCATTGTCCTACGCCCTCTATATCGTAGTAGTTAATCGCAGCCAGCTACCCATGTCGTCGTTCAAGATCAACTTCTACGTTCTCCTCTATTGTGCGTTGGGCATGATTGTCTACTCGTTGTTGTCGGGCCAGCCGTTCACCCTGCCACAAGGTGCCGAGGGGTGGTTCTATGTGGGTTGGCTGGCCATTGTGCCCGCCATCATGGCGTTGGTGCTGATGGTCTATGCCGCCAAGTGGGTGGGCTCCACCACCACGGCCATATTGGGTGCTCTCGAACCTCTCACAGCCGTGCTGATAGGTGTCTTTGTGTTTGACGAGCATTTCACCCTCACCCTTGCCATAGGCATAGCCCTTATCCTCTCGGCTGTATGCATCATTGTCTTAAAACATTGAAAGATGAACAACCCAAATCATAGTTCTGTAGCCGCGCTGGTGTCGGGCGGAGTCGACAGCTCTGTGGTGGTGCATTTGCTCAAGGAGCAAGGATACGACCCCACAATCTTCTATATCCGCATAGGCATGGAAGATGAGGAAGGCTATATCGACTGCCCTGCCGAGGAAGACATCGAAATAACCTCTTTCATTGCAAAAAAGTATGGTTGCCGTTTCGAGGAGGTCAATCTCCACAAAGAGTATTGGGACAACGTGGTCAGCTATACCATCGAGTCGGTTCGCAAAGGTCTCACCCCCAACCCCGACGTGATGTGCAACAAACTCATCAAGTTCGGTGCTTTCGAACAGCGTTGCGGCAAGGATTTCGACCGCATTGCTACGGGGCACTACGCCACCACCGAAGTGATAGACGGCACCACATTCCTCGCCACAGCCAAAGACCCCGTCAAAGACCAGACCGATTTCCTCTCGCAGCTCTCCTACGCACAAATCAGCAAGCTCATGTTCCCCATCGGCGGCATGATGAAGAGCGAGGTGCGCGACATTGCCCACGCCGCCCATCTCCCCTCTGCCGACCGCAAGGACTCGCAGGGCATCTGCTTCCTAGGCAAGATTAACTACAACGATTTCCTGCGTCGCTACCTCGGCGAGCGCGAGGGCAAGATAGTCGAGTTGGAAACAGGCCGTGTGCTAGGCACCCACCGCGGCTACTGGTTCCACACCATCGGGCAGCGCAAGGGGCTTTACCTCAGCGGAGGCCCCTGGTTTGTGGTGAAAAAAGATATTGCCGAGAATGTGCTTTACGTCTCCCAAGGCTACGACCCCGATGCCCAGTATGGCAACCGTGTTGACCTGCTCGACTTCCACTACCTCAGCAGCCCCATTTGGGAGGAACAGTTGAACGCTGGCTCCCCCGTCGATGTAAAATTCAAAATCCGCCACACCCCCGAATTTGCCCAGGGCCATCTAATCCGCACAGAGCAAGGAGTCTCTATCCTCTCCGACCAGCGCATCCAAGGCATCGCCCCCGGTCAGTACGCCACCATCTACGACAACGACGCCCACCTCGTCGTCGCCACCGGGCAGATAGGATAGTTTTATTGCTCGAATGCTTGAATGTGTTAATTCGTGAATGTGTTAATTCGTTAACTAAAGGACTAACACATTCACACGTTCAAGCATTTACACATTCAAGCAATCGCTAATGCATGCTCCCAACCAATTCTAACGAGATACCCGTTATTCGGTGTTTAAATTGCGGTGTCTGCATCTGATTTACAGCATTACCGTCAAAAACGCAGTAATTATCGCTCTCCCGAAAGAGCAAATATTGCCTTTTCTTGCTCTCTCCGGAGATCAGCCTCTGTAAAATGTTGGGGAGGATGTACTTTCTTAGTTCTTACCCAATAGTCTGCAGCATCCCCTCAATATCGTCAAGGGTGTACTCAATGCCTGCCGTGTGCAGGGCATCATAATGGTCTATGATTTATTGGCTCGCACCCGACTGTTCAAACAGCCGGAAGGTCACCTTGCCACTTATGCTATGCCGATGTTTGTATTCTTCAATACAATAGATTAGATATTCCAGTTCTATGCTCATGCCTCTTCGGGGTAGGGGATATGTCCAGTAGTTTTCTCGCTATGCCACAGCTCTGCCAATGCCAGCGGGCTGAGATGCCACAGCTTGCTGCTCTCACGCTCCAAGTCGGCATATAGCTGTGAGGTATACAGCTCCTTTATGGCATCGCCAGCCTCTATGCCATACTCCTTTACTATACGGTCTATCACCTGCGGCACAATCATCTGTATGATGGCTGTAATCTGCCTTTGTTCCTGTTGCGTCATTAATTCAATACCTCATATTCAGCACTTTTCTCAATTATTGGATATTTACCTTCTATATATAGCTTTACCAATTCAGCATGAGATATGGGTTTAGAATAGTCGGCGATATTGCAATTTGTGGCGTATAGGTCATTTTGCAGGATGATTTTTTGTACTTGTTGTCAATAGGTCTATTTGCTGGATGGACATTTCAAATTAGTTTAGTTCTTTTGCCCCGCTGTTTGAAGTTTTGCGGACCTCGGCTGGGCAGCATCTCCGTGTGGTTTTGTTCTGCTGTGTATGACGTCTTGTCTTATGTGGAGCGGCTGCCCGATGTGGTGGCTGTTCCTGTGTTATGTCATGTTTGTTTTCTCTCTATGACATGTTTTTCCCACTGATGTAACGCTTGCGGTTATCCTTTCACTTCCCTCTTTGGTTGTTGTGGTTCTTTTTCTGGTCTGTTTTTGTCCCCTCTTTTTTGTTGTTGGTGTTGCGCTTTCCCTCGCTTACGGGCTGCTGATTGGTAATAAGGTATGGCAGGTTGTTGTAGACCCTGTGCTTGGACGTGCGCTGCCGTTTGTGGCTGTTCTGATTCTTCCCGGTCTTCAATGTTGTGCGCCTGTTTAACTACTCGTTCCTCTTGGTCTTCCATCCCCTGTTTTCTTTCTCTATGTCCGCTCCCCGTTTGGTCGTTATGCCTCAGACCATGTCTTTCTGTTCTCTGCCCGCAATCTGTCTAGGGTGCTGGGTATGGTTTCGTCTTAATATCTGTTTCTTGTGGTTCGGACTCTTCTGGATATTGTTTTTCCCGAACTCGTCGAACTGGCTTTTCTTCCCGTCTTTCTCTTTTCCCTTTATGTCATAGTTGCGCCCCTCTATGCTGCGTACGGCTTACACTTTGTCCTGTTACTTTTCGTGTGCAATGATTTCCTGTTATAATGGCTTGACGGATTCCTCGTCCTGGGCAAGCTTCTCTCCCCAGTTGTGTCCCCAGTAGGTGGCATCTATATGGACGACCCCCCCCCTCAAGATAGTTGCGGCTGCTCCCTCTTCATCGCCACCCCTCGCAGCCGTCGCTTGATTGTCGTGTCGCTTTCCCCATAGGTGGCTGCCATTTCCGACTCTGTCTGTTTCCCATTCTGGTATCTTCTCCATATGCCGTCTTGCGAGTACTTTTCATTGTTTCGGAACTGGTTGCCGCTTTCTCTGCTGACTTATGTCTGGATTCCTTTCCGTTTTCCGTTTTTTACCGTGTGTGTTTCCCCTCACGCTGGTCTTTTCTTCTTGTACTTTTGCTACCTTTTTTGTGTGTCTTGAACACCTGCAAAGGTAATGTTTCTCTTCTTTTCGGATGATTTTATCCTGCTTTTTGTCCTATTGACGCTTTTTATTTGTTAAAATGTCCAACAAGCTCCTTGACTGCCGAATTCTCTACTGAATTCAAGCGTTCCGAAAGATTTTATCCTGCAAAATAATCTATAGACCTAATTATCATCGGGGTTGGTAAGGGGTGTTTTCTTCCTCTACTGGTTGGGGGATTGGGTGGTGTGTAATAGAAGGAAGAACTAGGAATGGCCCCCTAAGATGTTTAAACTCAGGGGTGGGGGATTGTTGTGAGCTGCTTTTTAGCTTACAATCAGGGGGAGGAGGTCGGCGAAGTCGTCGATAAGACAGTCGGCACCAGCGGCGAGGAGGTCGGCGGGGATGCCGTTGCCGTAGGTGACGCCGCAGGTGCGGGTGCCGGCACCTGCGCCCATGAGGATGTCGACGGGCATGTCGCCTACGACCAAGGCTTGGCCGGGGGTGAGGTGTAGCTTGTGGAGGATGTGGAGGACGGGCATGGGCGAGGGCTTGGGCTGGCTGACTTCTTGTGCGCCGACCACCAGTTGGAAGTAGGGGGCTATGTCCATGTCGTCCAAGAAGGCAGATAGCGAGGTGGAGGTGCGCGAGGAGGCTATGGCCATTTGTATGCCACGAAGGCGTAGGAGCTCGAGGGTTTCGCGGACGTGGGGGAAGAGCTGTGGGACGAGTTGTCGGCGGTTGGCTTCAAAGAATTGTCGGTAAGTGGAGGTGCAGAGGTCTGCATCGGCTTTAGTGGCTTGGGGAATGAGGCGCAGGAAGGCATCACGAAGGGGTATGCCGATGGTGGCAGCACAGGCATCGTCGTCTGCCACAGGATAGCCCAGCTGGCGCATCACCTGCTGCAGGGTCATGACAATGTTGCGGCGGGTGTCGGCCAGGGTGCCGTCGAAGTCGAGGATGAGGAGGCTAGTGGGTGAAGGCATATTGGAGTATGTTTTCGCCCATACGGAGGGCTTTTTGGCGTGTGGATTGGCTGTCGTTGTGCACGTCGGGGTCTTCCCAGCCGTCGCCGAGGTCGCACTCCCAGCTGAAGAAGCAGACCAGGCGGCCTTGCCAGATGAGGCCGTAGCCGCGTGGCGGCAAGTTGTCGTGTTCGTGTATCTTGGGCAGGCCACCCGGGAAGTGGTAGCGTTGGTGGTAGATGGGGTGGGTGAAGGGGAGTTCGACGAAGTCGAGTTCGGGAAAGACTTGTTTCATTGCCGGGATGATGAACTGGCGTAGGCCGTAGTTGTCGTCGATGTGTAGGAAGCCTCCACCGGCGAGGTAGTTGCGGAGGTTTTGTGCCTCTTGGGCGGTGAAGACTACGTTGCCGTGGCCTGTCATGTGGACGAAGGGGTAGTTGAACAGTTCGGCACTGCCTACGTCGACGACGGAGTAGGCGGGTGCCAGGTTCATCTGTGCGTCGGCATTGCAGAAGGCTATGAGGTTGGTGAGCGAGGTGGGGTTGGCATACCAGTCGCCGCCACCGCCGTATTTGAGCAGGGCGATAGGGGTCTGGGAATTGAGATTTGAGACTTGAGAAATGAGAATTAAGAAGATAATTATGTACTTTTTCATTTATATATTCATAAAGTTGAGTACTGTGGTGGCGTAGAGGGCGGCGGTTTCGGTGCGCAGGCGGCTGTTGCCAAGGGTGACGGGTTGGAAGCCGCTCTGGATGGCTGTAGCGATTTCGCGGTCGCTGAAGTCGCCTTCGGGGCCGATAAGCACGAGGGCGTCAGTGCCGGGGGTGTAGAGCTGGCGCAAGGTGTTGCGTTCGTGGCCAGAACAGTAGCACACGAATCTTTGAGGATTGAGGATTGAGGATTGAGGATTGAGGGTTTTCAGGAAGTCGAGAAGCTTCATTGGCTGGTCGATGATGGGACGAGTGGCTTTGAGCGACTGTTTCATGGCGCTCAGTGCCAGCTTGTCGAGCCTCTCGGTCTTGAGGGTGGTGCGTTCGGAGTGGTCGCAGATGACAGGGGTGATGCGGTCGACGCCTATTTCGACGGCTTTTTCGACAAACCATTCAAGGCGGGCGTTGTTCTTGGTGGGGGCCACGGCAATGTGCAGGTGAAAGGGGCGCGGTTGGTAGTCGGTCAGTCTTTCGACAATCTCCACTTCGCAGCTGTCGGGGTGGGGGTTGGCAAGCCGGGCACGGCATAGTGTGCCGTCGCCCGAGGTGACCCACAGCTCGTCGCCCACGGTCATGCGCAGCACACGCACGCAGTGGCGCGAGTCGTCGGGCAGCAGGGTGGCATAGGGGGCTGTGGTGTCGTTAGAGATGAAGAGGTGCATCGCAATGTGTGGTGTTGGATTCAATCATATTGTATGAGTGCTGTATGAGCCGGAAGGCATGGCGGCGCATGCTGTCGGACTTGTGGGGGTAGAGGGCGAGCTGGTCGCCGGGAGTGGTGTCGCAGTAGTGGAAGAGGTGTTCTATGTTTTCCTGCACCTGGCAGACGTATAGGTGGGCGGTGTCGAGGATGCTGATCTTGTCGTCGCTGCTGAAGTAGGCGTATTGTCGGCGATAGCGCAGCAAGTCGAGGCCGAATGTGTTGTTGTGATAGCTGTAGGGCAGCATGCCCATGAGGGTAGGATAGAGGTCGGTCTGCAGGGCCAGCCGGTCGCACCTTCGAGGTACGATGTGCGAGGGGCAGTAGAAGAGCATAGGCACATGGTGGTAGGAGAGGGCTATGTCGTAGAGGCTTTGCCCTGCGGCACCGTGGTCGGCAATAAAGACGAAGAGGGTGCTGTCAAACCACGGCTGGGCTGCCGCCATCTGCATAAAGTGGCCGATGCTCCAATCGGCGTATTCGGTCATGCGGTCGGGCATGGCTTTGCTATGAGGGGTGAAGGGGATTCCGTCGGGCAGGATGTAGGGCACATGGTCGCTACAGGTCATGATGGTGGTGAAGAAAGGCCCTTGTTGCGACACTTGGGTGCAGTGCTCCACGGCGTGTTCAAACAGCCGGTGGTCGGGCAGCCCCCATGTGCCGACGCTCTCGTTGGCGGGATAGCTGTGCTGGCCTATCACGCTGTCGAAGCCGTTGGCGTGGAGGAAGCCCCGCATGTTGTCGTAGTCCTCGTCGTGGGTCATCATATAGGTGGTCTGGTAGCCGTTGGCCTGCAATTGGTGGGGCAGCCCACACATCGAGGGGATAAAGGTGTGCTTCATGGTGTGGCGCGCCAGTAGTCCGGGATGGGAGTAGAGGGTGGAGTAGATGCCGTTGTAGGTGTGTATGCCTGCCGAGTAGCATTGGGTGAACACTAAGCCTCCGCGCATCAGGCTGTCGAGATGTGGTGTGCGCGACTCTTCGGGGTGAAAGAGTCCGGTCTTGTCCACCGTCATCGACTCCATGATTATCAGCACCACGTTCATTCCCTCGGGCAGGGCTATAGCTTCAGCCGCCAGCGTGCTGTCGGGCATGATGGAGTGTTCGGCCAGATACTCCTCCAAAGCCTCCTCGGGCGTGGCAAGTGCCAAAGGACGGTTGGCACTCTTGTTCATCTCCTCGATGCTCTTGATGAAGGTGAACACTGGGTTCAGCCCCAACTGGTTGAGGAAGGCATTGCCACAGAAATAGGCTGTTCCCACGCGGATGGGACTTTTTTTGCTCAACCGACCCCGCATCCCTACGAAGGTACCAAATATTAGCACCAGTGCCAGCACGATGGCCCAACCTGTGGACAGGAATTGAGAATTAAGAATTGGGAATTGAGAATTCTGGCACTTAGGAAACAACCATCGGAATATCCATCGCATCAGTAGGGCGTAGCCCACCGCCAGCAGCACGAATGCCAACAACCCTAGCAGGTATGTGGGCTCGCTCAGTATCATGTCGGCTATCAGCCCGAACGAGTCAATCTCGTTGGCTGCCACGGCATTGAGACGGGTGAAGAAGTAGCTGAAAAAAGGCACATCGACGGCGCATGCGAAGAAGGCGACAATATATAGTGTTACCAATATGATATGTGCTGTGAGGTAGTAGCCTCTGGTCTTGATGTGAGCCAGCTCGCCCACAATCATCATCAGCAGGGGCAGCGACAGCAGGTAGCAGCTGACCACCGTGTCGAAACGCCAGCCCATCCACAAGGCTTGCAGGTACTGCCCTTCAAAGTCGGGCACTGTTGCCGCGTTGTGGCAGTATACCCATGTGTTCAGCAGGCGAAACAAGGTGAACACCACTATGCCCACCGCGTAGGCAACCAAGATGTATCTATAACGTGCTCTGCGCCTCATTCTAATTGTTTGTTTTTTAGGGGCGGCGGCCAGTATACTAAAAGGCCTCCACCCCACCTTCTTAGTTTATTATTCTTACTTTGCAATTATCCCAGCGATTCTTTGAGTTTCTCGGCGTTTTCGGCTAGCTGTAGGGCGTCGATAAGGTCTTCGATGTCGCCGTCCATGAAGGCGGGCAGATTGTACATGGTGTAGCCTATGCGGTGGTCGGTGACGCGGCTTTGGGGATAGTTGTAGGTGCGCACTTTCTCGCTGCGGTCGCCTGTGGCCACAAGGGTCTTGCGTCGGCTGGAGAGCTCCTCCATACGTTTGTTGTATTCACGTTCGTAGAGGCGGGTGCGCAGGATGGCAACAGCCTTTTCCATATTCTTGATTTGCGACTTCTGGTCCTGCATCGACACCACGATGCCGGTGGGGATATGGGTAAGGCGCACGGCCGAGTAGGTGGTGTTGACGCACTGTCCGCCAGGTCCCGAGGCGCAGAATGTCTCCTTTTTCACATCCGACATGTTCAGCTCCACGTCAAATTCCTCAGCCTCGGGCAGCACCACCACTCCCGCCGCCGAGGTGTGCACACGGCCCTGAGTCTCGGTGGCAGGCACCCGCTGCACGCGGTGCACGCCGCTCTCGTACTTGAGCATGCCGTACACCTTCTCGCCCGAAACGTTGAAGGTGATGTCCTTATAGCCTCCGGCGGTGCCTTCGTTGAAGTTGACGACTTCGATTTTCCAGTGTTTTTTCTCGCAGTAGCGGCTGTACATGCGGAAGAGGTCGCCGGCAAAGATGCAGGCCTCGTCGCCACCCGTGCCGCCACGGATTTCGACAACGGCATTCTTGCTGTCGGTGGGGTCGGCCGGGATGAGCATGATGCGTATTTCCTCCTCCATCTTGTCGCGCCGCTCGTTGCATTCGGCCAGCTCGGTCTTGGCCATTTCGCGAAGCTCGTCATCCTTTTCGGTGCTGAGCAGCTCTTTGCACTCGGCTATGGTGTCGAGGAGGTTCTTATAGTCGTGATAGGCTTTTACCACGGGCTGCATGTCCTTGTAGTCCTTGCTGAGTTTGACGTAGCGTTTCATGTCGCTCGTCACCTGCGGGTCGTTCATCTGCTGCTCTACCTCCTGGTAGCGGGCGTAGATGGCTTCTAGTTTGTCTAACATCTTTTTATGTTGAAGTTTGATGGTTTAACTGTTGATTTATTGTAGGGGTTGGGGTGTTGAATTGTTGAGGATTTGATTGTTGAATCGTTGACGCTGAAACAATCAACAATGATTCAACAAATGCCGTCCGCTGTTGCACTCGTCGCCGCTAATGGTCGCTGGAGGAGTAGATGGCCAGGAGGCGGCGGCGGAAGTCGTCGCCGAGGGGGTACTGCCTACAGGCCTGGTCGACATAGGCCTCAAAGGCTTGCCTCTCGGGGGTGTGGTCGGAGGCGGTGCCATTCAACATCTGTGTGGCTATATGATTGTTGGGGGTGGTGTGGTAGCCGTTGGTAATGCGGCGGTCTATCAATGCCGCAACTGCCTGGTAGCAGGCTTTCTCTTCGGCTTTGGAATGGGGTGTGGGGATAGATTGTGCCAACTCGTCATAGCCGATGGGCTGGCAGATGGTGAAATGCACATGCCCCTTGAAGTCGGTGATGCCGCTCAGCACGCTCTGCATATCCTCGCCGGGTACCTTGGCATACGCTTGTCCGAGGGCGTTGGCACGACTTCTGAGACATAGTTCGCGAGCCTTCAGGGCGGCGCAGGGTTCCCATTCGTAGGATACGCTCACGGGTGTGATGTTCATCTCGGCCAGAGTGCGCAGGGGGTTGTCGGTGTTGCCGCTTGAGGCTATCATCTTCACTAATGAGGGGTCGGTGTGGTCTATGCCGTCCTTGGTGCGGCCGTTGCGCTGGGCTATCCAGGCACTCTCGCCTCGTTCCACCACCCAGTGGCGGAGGTGGTGCGACATCTCCGTAAGGCAGCGGTAATATTCGCGTCTGTTGCCTCCGCGCCCTATGCTGTACATCTTGTTGAGTTGCGCCAGCACGGGCATGATGGGTATTTCGAACAGGTTGGCCCCGATAATAACATGGGTGGTGGGCAGCCCTTTGTCTACCAGTATGTATTGCAGCATCATGGCGTCCAGCACGATGTCGCGATGGTTGGAAACAAAGAGGCGGGGGGTGTGGTCGAGATATTCCGTGCCGCTGTAGGTGAAACGGCTCATAGTGTGCTCGATGACCCACTGGCAGCCGCGATACATGAACATCGATTGGAACTGGTCGACCCCCTCCAGTGCCAGCAGGCGCTGCTTCAGTTCTTCTTTTGGAAGGTTGGGATAGAGTTGCGAGGCAAGCATGTCGAACATCTCATGCTCGACAAATGTTTGCATTGTAGCTCTAAACTGTTGTGTACTAGTGGAGTATTCGTCCATAGCTCAATCAATATCAGATTGCAAAGATACATAAAAAAAATGAGAAAGCAGATTTCTCTTTTTTTTCGTATTTTTGCAATATGATAAGGAGATGGATAATTGTAATTATCTTATTGTTGCCGTGCGAGTTTCGTGTTGCGGCGCAATACGTCGGAGGGTCAAAGCCTATTCCTACGGCTATGGTTGTTGACAGCCTGCCTTCGGTGCTAGGCAACACTTCCTCGCTCTTCTACTGGCAGGATGGTCTGTGGACAATCAATGACCATGGGGGGCTGGTACTTTACCAAATCGACACCCTCACGGCCGATGTGCTCAGTCGATTGCCCGACGACGACACTCTTCCTCCCTTTTCCGATATGGAGGCAACGACACAGGACGACAGCTATTTTTATTTTGGCGACTTTGGCAACAACCACGAGCATCTTCGTAGCGACCTCCGAATACTCCGACTTGCCAAGAGCGACCTGCTGAGGGGCTGCTTTCGCTTCGACACAATATTCTTCACCTATCCGGGCTACGACCCTTCCCTCCCGGGGCGCGACGGGCTGCCGGTTACCGACTACGACTGCGAGGCTATGATAGCCGCCTCCGACAGCCTCTTCCTCTTCACCAAGCAGTGGACTTCGCTTCAGACCACCTGCTATGCCCTGCCTAATCAGCCCGGCCGCTTCACCGCCACGCAACGGGGCACGGCCGATGTGTCGGAGCTAGTCACTGGGGCCTGCTACCTCCCTGAGCAACGCTTGTTGGTCTTTTCGTGCTATTCGGTGCTATGTCAACCTTTTGTACATCTGCTTTACGATTTTCGGGGTACCGACTTTTTCGGCGGTGAGCAGCTCCGCCTGCCCCTCTCCAATGCCATAGGTACGCAGATTGAGGCAATTGCTTCGGCCGACGGGCTGCACTACTATCTCACCAACGAGCGTTTCTCGCGCTACTCTTTCAGCCAGCCCGCACAGCTGCTCAGTCTCGACCTTACCGACTATCTATACACCTATCTCTATCCCGATACCTCGCTAGCTGCCACCAACGCCCCATACCATAGTGGCCATAGTCTCTTTTCCCTCTCGCCCAATCCGGCCTCACACTACATCGAGGTGGCGTGCCATTATCCCAACGATGATGTCCATATGGCCATTTACGACACTGCCGGGCGTTTGCGTCAGGACATGTCGTTTCATGGCCAAGCCGATACACTCTATGTCGACCTGTCGCCACTATATGCTGGCATCTATCTGTTTTTCGTCACCTCGCACAGTCGTACCGAGTGCCACACAATCGTCGTCCAATAATTTGTTGGCGTGACACATAGCCTTTTTGCCTCAAGTTGAAGTAAGAAGCTGTTTGAATTTAAGAGGACTTCTATTTAATTGCCTACAATTAAAGACTTTGTTAGTTCTCCACTGCGCTATCATAAGTCCGCTGGACTACTTTCGTATTTAATTCAAGATGTTTAATTTACAAATTCTCTAATTCTCAGATTCTTGATAAATAGAAAACCCTTTAATTCAAAGGTTTATTATGTGCCGCTTTTTTTTTCGAAAAGTGGCACCCTTTTTTTTGCCTTCTTCGGCATAATTGTATCAAACGGACTTCGTCACTCACCTCAATCAGACCTCGTGCCTTCGTCATGCCTTCGTCGTGCCTTCGTTTCCAGTGACGAAAAAATGGCGAAGGCAGGAACAAGGCAGGCAGCCTCCAACACTAAACAATCCGACCGATGACTGTGAAAAGAGAAACAAATACGTATGGCTAAAAACGACTCGGAATGCAAGCCTGTTTTTTTCCTAAAAAAGGATTCTTACGGTGGGGATGGTCATCTTTTTGCCCAAATAGTCCAACTGAGCTCGGCCTGACGCTCCAGCATGGCCAAGCCGCCGATGGCAATAGCCCCTCGGGCAGCCGCCTCGCGGAGGAATCGAGTAGGGGAGGGGTTGTATATCAGGTCGTAGCAGAGGTGGTTCTCGTCAAGCAGATGGACATAAGGCCATGGGGTGTCGTCTACATTGGGATACATGCCTATGGGGGTGGCATTTATAATAATCTGATAACTTTTTGCCAGCAAGCCTGCCTGGCCGTAGCCAATGGCCCCAGGGTGGACGCTCGGGGTGCGCGACACCAACTGGTATTCGATGCCCGCCCGCTGAAGCGCATAACCCACCGCCTTCGAGGCACCGCCCGTGCCTAGCACAAGGGCAGCTTTGTGCCGGCTGGACAATTTGGACTCTAGGGTGGTAAGAAAGGCTGGGGAGTCTGTGTTGTGGCCTATCAGTAGTCCGTTGTGCACCTCGACACAGTTGACCGCACCGATGGCGGTTGCTTCGTCGTCTAACCTATCGAGGTGGGGAATAACGGCCTCTTTGTAGGGGATAGTGACGTTAAAACCGTCGATATGATAGTCCGATACCCATCTGCGTAGGTTGTTGGTGGTGGGCAGTTCGTATGCCTTGTATTCCGTATCCAAAATGCCTTCGCGCTCAAACATGGCTTCAAACCAGCGTTGCGACCACGAGTGCGACAATTTTTTTCCAATGAGGCCGTATCGTTTCATGGTGCAAAAGTACGAATAATAGTTGGAATATCATTTTTTTTTCGTACTTTTGCAATTTCTATTATCTATCAACTATGAAACGGTTCTTTCGTGCTATACTGCTAATTGTCAATCTGCTTTTTGCTGTGGCCTTGCTGTTGTCGACCCTGTCGGGCAGTGTGCCGCCCAGCCGTTTTGTGCCTATATCTATACTGAGTTATGGATATGTGGTCCTGTTGATATGCAATGTGGCGTTCGTGATTATGTGGCTATGCCTTTCGCGGTGGGAGTTTCTCCTGTCGGTGGTGGCGGTGGTGGCAAGGATCTCTTTTGTGCCCCTGTTTTTCCAAGTGGGGGGAAGCATGAAGGCCGAGCCTGCCGACGACAATATTAAAATAATGACATTCAACACACACGCTTTTGCAGGCTTAGACACCGACACTGCAATGACTAGCGATTCAGGCGCCATGGAGTTTTTGCGAATTGTGGATAATGAGCAACCCGATGTGTTGTGCCTTCAAGAGTTCTTCCGCCCGCGGCATGTGGCTGTGGCCGACAGTTTGCAGGCCATGGGCTACAAATATTACTATGGTGTGAGACAGAGGAGCGTGTCGTCGCCCCTTATACTCTTCACTCGCTGCAAGATTGTGGAGGTACACGATATGGATCACCAGTCGAAGTTTGCCGTAGATATTGAAAAGGGGGGCAGCGTGCTGCGCATATGCTGTGTGCATCTCGACTCATACCAGCTGACCGAGGCCGACATGGAGGGCCTAGAGAGCCTGTCGCATGCCAAGCCCGACAGTAACACGCACAAGCTGCTCAGAAAGTTTAAGGAAACCACCCTGCGCCACGAGCAGGAATGGCTGTCCGAGCTGCTACCCATGGTCGAGGCTGCCGAGGTGCCACTGGTGCTGGCAGGCGATTTCAACGATACCCCTGCCTCCTATATCTACCAGAAGGCGAGGCGGCTGCTCCTAGACCCTTATGTGGAGCAGGGCAGGGGTTTCGGCACTACTTATCATGGCCCCTATCCCGCCTATCGTATCGACTATGTGTTGCATTCGCCCCAGATGGAGGCTCTCTCCTACAAGCGGGTCAACACCTATATTTCCGACCACTACCCTGTGGTGGTGACATTGAAACTGAAAGGCGAACAATAAAAAAGGAGGGCGACCATTTGCCATCATGACTAAGAATGAACAATATGCTAGGCTGATAGCCTATTTTGAGCGAGAGCGTCCCACAGCACAGTCGGAGTTGGTGTACGAGAACCCCTTCCAACTGCTGGTGGCAGTGATATTGTCGGCGCAATGCACCGACAAGCGGGTGAACGCGACCACGCCGGCCCTCTTTGCCGCCTATCCTACGCCGCAGGCCATGGCAGAGGCTACGCCCCAAGATATTTTCGGCTACATCCATTCTATCTCCTACCCCAACAACAAGAGCAAGCACCTAGTGGCTATGGCGCAAAAGCTGGTAGCCGACTTCGGCGGGGAGGTGCCAGGCGATGTGGACGAGCTGCAGACACTGCCCGGAGTGGGGCGCAAGACTGCCAACGTGATTGCCTCCGTGGTGTTCAACCTGCCTGCGCTGGCGGTGGACACCCATGTGTTCAGAGTGGCCAACCGCATAGGACTGACCAAGAACAGCAAGAGTCCCTTACAGACCGAGCGCGAACTGGTGAAGCACATCCCCGACGAGAAGATACCCATTGCCCACCATTGGCTGATATTGCATGGCCGATATGTGTGTCAGGCCCGCAAGCCTCATTGCAACGAATGCGGCATCAGTGGGCTGTGTGATTATTATAAACTGAAAACCAATAATTAATTATCTTTTTTATCCAATCACTATACCCCCCATTCATCCGTGTTTACCTACCCTCTTTTTCTAATAGGCTTGGTTGCGGTCGGCCTGCCGATAGCGATACACCTCTTGCAGTTGAGACGATATAAGAAAGTGTATTTTAGTAACGTGGATATGCTTGACGAGTTGCAAAGCGAGGATCGTCGCCAGCGCAACCTGCGTCAGCTTCTCATACTGGCAGCACGCATCCTGGCCATCATCTTTTTGGTGTTGGCATTCTGTCAGCCGGTGATTGGCAATAAGAGGTCGCAACAGCAGCAGGGAGGGACTGTGGTGAGCGTCTTTGTGGACAACTCATTCAGCATGGAGAGCGGCGGCATGGACGGCAGCCTGCTAGAGAGTGCCCGCCGCAAGGCACGCGAGATAGCAGCGGCATACAAGCCTGGCGACCAGTTCCAACTGCTTACAAACGACTTGAACGGTGACCAGTTTCAGTGGCTTAGCCGCGAGGAGTTCCTGACAGCAGTCGATGCGCTGCAACCTAGTCCTGTTTCGATGCGTCTGTCGGCAGTGGCCGGGCGTCAGCAGCAATTTCTCAGGTCGCGAACATCCTCGCAGCACCACGCCTATATGATTAGTGATTTTCAACGCTCCACAGCCGATTTGACCACCTATCCTTCAGACAGCAATATCCTCACCACCTTTATCCCCTTAGGCGGTAGCCAAGTGGCCAATGTGTATATCGACAGCCTTGCTTTCGACTGCCCCGCCTATCATGCCGGAGCTCATGTCCAAGTGGAGGTAACTGTTCGCAACGATGGCGACAGGGCCATCGAGAGCCTTCCCCTGCGGTTGTCAATTGGTGGCAGCGTGCGCGCTGTGGCTTCGGTCAATGTGGCTGCCCATGGGTCGGCAACTGCCAAGATGTCGTTCGCCATCGGCAACGAGGCAATAGTGCAAGGAATGGTTGAAACAACAGACTATCCTATCACCTTTGACGATAGGCTCTATTTCTCGCTGCCTATTGTGCACCGGGTGCCCATGATGGTGATAGGAGGCCGAGGCGAGAACACCTTTCTGCACCGCCTCTTTGAAGGCGACACGCTGGTGTCCTACCGCCATATGTCGGCCAGCCAGATCGACTATGCCCTACTGACGGGTGGTGGGTTGGTGGTGGTCGACGAGCTACACGACATCCCTTCGGGACTGGGACAGACGTTGTGTCAGTTTGTCGAAGAGGGTGGCACACTGTTGGTGATACCTGTTGAGGGAGCGGTGTCCGAGTCATACAACGGCATGCTTTCCTTGATGCGGACCCCCCTGCTGGGCCAGTGGTCTAATAGCAAAACACGTGCCGCCCAAGTGGCAGCCGAGATGCCACTTTTCCGAGGTGTTTTTAGTGGCCAACCGGACGATATGGAGCTACCCACAGTGGCGGGGCATTATCGTTTGAATACCATTGGTGCTACCGTCAGCCAGTCGGTGGTGCGACTGCTAGATGGTGGCGACTATCTGACCTGCACCCCTTACGGCAAGGGCACCTGCTATCTTCTTGCAGCCCCCCTGCGCCTTGAGTATACCGACTTCGTGCAGCAGGCACTCTTCGTACCCACCCTCTACAACATGGCCCTATTCAGCACCCCGTCATCCTTGCCTTACCATATGCTCGAAGGCGACGCCCCCATAGCACTCCTGGGAAACTACGATGCCGGGCAGCCGCCTCACTTACTCCATTCTGCCATAGAGCCCTCGGGCAGCAGCCGCGACCTGCTCATTCCCGACATTCGTCGCATTGGCTCACAACAGTATATGCTTACCCATGGTGTCATTGCCCAGGCAGGCAACTATTTGCTGCAAATGCCCGACAGCGAGTCCCCTACCGAAGGCATATCATTCAACTATAGCAGGCAGGAGTCGGTGATGGACTTCTTCACCCCCACCGAGGTAAAGCGGCTCGTGGACGATATGCGCATGTCCAACTATAGCGTTGCCACCAGTGCCCAACGGTCTATGACCGACTATATCCGTCAGCGCAGTCAGGGCCGCCCCCTTTGGCGACACTGCCTGCTCTTGGCACTCGCTGCCCTCCTAGCCGAGACACTCCTGATAGCAACAACACAAAAAAAGGAGACAACCTAATTCATTATACTTGAACAATATGCTTACAATAAAAAATATTACCAAAACTTTCGGAAACTATCGTGCCCTCGACAATGTCAGCCTACACATACGTCGCGGCAGCTTGTTCGGCCTTCTCGGACCTAATGGTGCAGGCAAAACGACCCTCATACGCATCATCAACCAAATAATACGGCCCGACAGCGGTACCATCCTCTTCGACGGCCGTCCCATGACAGAAACCGATAGTGCGCACATAGGCTACCTGCCTGAGGAACGCGGGCTGTACAAGAAAATGTCTGTAGGTGCCCAGACTATCTATCTGGCTCGCCTCAAGGGACTCGACAAAGCCACCGCCGAGCAGCGGCTGCACCAGTGGTTCGACCGGTTGGAAATAGCCTCCTGGTGGAATCGCCCCGTGGAGGAGCTTTCCAAGGGAATGCAGCAGAAGGTGCAGTTTGTCGTCACTGTGCTTCACAACCCACAACTGCTTATATTCGACGAGCCTTTCAGCGGCTTCGACCCTGTAAATGCCGACATCCTCAAACGCGAGATTCTGCGCCTCAAGGAGCAAGGGGCAACCATCATCTTCTCCACCCACAATATGCCCTCGGCCGAGGCTCTTTGCGACCATATAGCTCTTATCGACCATGCCCAGGTGGTCCTTTCAGGTCCACTTGACGACATCAAGGCGGCACACCCAGGCAAAGACTTAGACCGCATTTTCATCGACACAGTTACCCATAAAACCTGACACAATCAAGAGTGCGGCATCCAATTACAACCACTCAACCTACACATAAAAAAATGAACAAAATCCTCCTAGTCATACAGCGCGAGTATGCCACCCGTGTCAAAAAGCCCTCCTTTTGGATTCTCACCCTCGTAGTGCCCATATTGCTTGCCATCATCTATGCCATACCCATCATGCTTGCCAACAAGCCGTTGGAACATGCTAATGTGCTGGTAGTGGACGAGAGTGGTCTCTTCCAAGGACAGTTCCATTCGGGGCGCGACATCACCTATTATGATGCTGGCAGCTTGGACTATGCCGAACGTCAGCTGGCTACCTACGACACCCTCCACGCCATAGTCTATATCCCTGCACGCGAAGCCTCTATACCGCAGGATGCGTTTCTCTACTATCGTTCCGACGCACCCTCCATCACTGTGCAGGCCGATGTCAACAACCAGTTGCAAGAGATACTGCGCAACGCCATACTGCTCGACGTTCACGGCATCACCCCTGACGACTATGCCCTCCTCACATCCACACACGTCCGTCTGCGTACCCAAGACATAGAGACGGGGCGCGACGGCTTCCTCCAAATAAAGATGGTGGTGGGTGCGCTACTGGCCCTGCTGGTGTTCATGGGTGTGTTTATGTTCGGCTCGCAGGTGATGCGCGGAGTGATGGAAGAAAAGACCAGCCGCGTCGTCGAGGTTATTGTGTGCAGCGTGAAGCCTTTCCAGCTCATGATGGGCAAGGTGGTGGGCATAGGGCTGGTCGGCCTCACCCAGTTTGCCCTCTGGGTGCTGCTCAGCGGAGTGGCGGTGACGGGGGTGCGTATAGCCAATGCCGACATCTTCGAGCAGGCCGCCAGCCGCCACAGTGTCACTGAGATAGCCACTAAGGGTACCGATGCCACCCGCCAATACGAGGCGGCACGCTACCAGCAGGCACAATATGAGGCAGGCGAGGGCATCGACCATGACTTGCAGGAACTCATCGAGGGTCTTTCAAGCATCAACTTCGGGCTGCTCATCATCCTCTTCCTCTTCTATTTTGTCTTTGGCTATCTGCTCTATGCCTCACTTTTCGCTGCCGCCGGCTCGCTGGTCGACAACGAAACCGACTCTCAGCAGTTCACCCTTCCCATGACTGTGCCGCTCTTGCTCACCATCCTCCTGACCCCCGCCATACTCAACGAGCCTTCGGGCAGCCTTTCCACATGGCTGTCACTCATTCCCTTCACCTCGCCCATAGCCATGCTCTTTCGCATACCCTTCGGCGTGCCAGTTTGGCAGATAGTGCTCTCCACCATATTACTGCTTGCCACCTTCCCTCTTTGCATCTGGGTGGCAGCCAAAATCTATCGCAACGCCATCCTCCGCTACGGGCAGAAAGCCACTTGGCGCGACCTCTTCCGCTTCGTTAAGACCAAGAATTAAGGGGAGTTCTATAAATTAAAATATTGTTAATCATTTGTTTATATCAAAAATTATGCGTATTTTTGCAGTGTAATCACAAAAATAATTCACACATTAAATACCATAAGGATCAGCAGGTTGCATTGTTTGACAAGGAAAACACTCTTCAGGAATTACTCGAAAATGGCAATCCGCTGCCCAAGTTGAAGGAGATCATAGACTTTGAGCAGTTCCGCGACATTCTTGAGCCTGTGTTTGAGAACACGAAAAAGAAGAGTAATGCAGGGCGCAAGCCGTTCGACCCAGTGTCCATGTTCAGGGTACTGTTCCTACAGAGGCTTTACGGCATGAGCGACCCTCAGATTGAATACCACATCAAAGACAGGACGAGTTTTCGGGACTTTCTTGACATCCAGAGTGTCGACGATGTTCCCGACGAGAAAACCGTGTGGAAATACAAGGATGCGCTGGCCCAAAGCGGGACATACGACGAATTGTTCAAGAGATTCAACGGGTACCTGGACAGCATTGGGCTGATTGTGAACGAGGGCAAGATTGTCGATGCGAGCTTTGTCATTGCCCCACGGCAGCGCAACACCCGCGAGGAGAACAAGAAGATAAAGGAAGGGAAAGGGGGAGATTTGTTCAACGACAATCCGCACAAGAAATGCCACAAGGACACCGACGCCCGCTGGACGAAGAAACGCGGGGAAAGGTACTATGGCTACAAGAACCACGCCAGCGTGTGCCGCAAGACCAAGCTGATACACCGCTATAGCGTGACGGCGGCCAACCGCCACGACTCCAAGGAGACGGACAACCTGCTCGTGGCTCCACCGGCGAGCGCCAAGGGGGAGGCCGTGTGGATGGACGCTGGATATGTGGGTATGGAGAGCGTGGCCGAGGCCAAGAACCTGACACCCGTGATATGCGAGAAGGCGACGAAGGGGCATCCATTGAACGAGGAACAGAAAGAGAGCAACCGCAAGAAATCAAAGACACGCTGCCTTGTGGAACACGTCTTTGGGTTTATGGAGCAGACGATGTGCGGGTTGGTCTTCCGCGGGGTCGGCATAGTGAGGGCAAAAGCCAATATCGCATTGACAAATCTGGTCTACAATATGTGCAGACTTGTGCAAATCAAGAAATACCACGCAGAATGGATTGTGTGCTAATATAAATAAAATCAACAAATTACCCCCCCCAGAAAAAAGTCACAAAAAATGACATAGAAATCATTGCCATATTGGAAATAATTCGTAACTTTGCACCGCCAAAGTGGCAAAGCGGACGTGTGGGTTTACGGGTTCTGCCTGCTACGAATGCTTAAAAATGAATTAATAGAACCCCCTTTAATACTTTCTCAAATTATCCATAGTCCCCATCCACCCTATGCGACGCATTTTAGTCTTTAGTTTTTACCTTTTAGTATTCCTCGCTGCCTCTGCTCAAATCAACCAGCGCTACTGGTCCCAAGGTCCCCTCACATGGGACGATTTTTCCATCATGCCTTCCTCCTCTGGTGAACGCTCCATGCTGTTCTACGGTCTTATTTTCAAGCCTGTACGCGACACCCTCGACGGTATACGCTGCTGCTACTACCGTGCCGAATCATATATGATGAACAGCGACTCGTGGGTGGCTGCCGACCATCGCGACGACAACACCCTGCGCTACAACCAGGTCATCTTCGACATGATTGAGGTCGAGACCCGCCGTCTGCAGCAGTCCATCAATGCCGATCCCAACCCTTTTGCCTACGACGGACTGTTCTCCATTGCCGGTGACCGCCTCAGCGCCCGTATCGACAGTTTCCGCAGCCTGTCTCACGACGGCATCGACACCGCTGTCCTCTCCGCCTTTGAGCGGCAGGTGGCTGCCGAGCTCGCCCAACTCCCCGCCGACTATCGCCCTCGCTATACGGCTCGTCCCTTTGGCTATGGATTTTATGCCGGCATCGGAGCCTCCGGCTCTACAGGTTCGACGGGCAAGGCTTTCTCATGGGGTGCCGGCCTCAATCTCGGCTTCGACTTTTCGTACAACCGTCACCTCCTTATCCTCGACGGCACCCTCGGCCTCTGCAAGGCCCGCCAAACCTTCTCACTTGCTGACCCCGATGGCACTACGAATACCTTCCCCGAAGGCAAGCTCGGCGGCCTCCTCATCATCAACCTTGGCTATGGCTATACCCTTGTCGACAACCTGCGCTGGCAGCTCTCGCCCTTCGTCGCCCTCGGCATCCGCGAGTTCAGCTACAGCAGCCAGAACCAGAACAATAGCTTTGCCTACGCCCGTCCCGAGCCAGTTGTCGGCCTCCAGTTCCGTCATCACCTTTGGCAACAACGCTCCTTCCCGGGATATGTCGGGCTGTCGAGCAGTGGAAAGGTTTCCGAGTTAAGCCGAGTCTCTCTCCAAGGGCGCCTGTTGCTCTCCTACTCCTCTCTTCCCGACCTCCAAGGCAGCCCGACGGGACTTAGCATTCAGGCTCAGGTGGCCCTGTCGCTCACTGGTCGACTCTTTAGTGTGGATTGAAATATAAAGTTTGACA
>JAFRRK010000015.1 GCA_017428115.1 Bacteroidales bacterium
CACATGCCCGTCGCCGAAATCCCAGATGATGCTGTCGGCCGGACGCTCCACCCACCCGTGAAATTGTATCGGGTCGTACAGACACCAAATGCTGTCCTCGGGCAGCTGGTCGGCAGGCACCCCGTTCACCTCCAGATAGTTCTTTCCCGGCTGCAGATGCGGATAGCTATACACGGCATGCTCTCCATTCTTTTCCGCGTCTGCCACTGCCCAAAATGGACCACCCAACCGATTCTCAATCCAGTGCTGCGAACGCCTCCACATAGTCAGATGCGAGAAATAATGCACATACGCATAACTATATTCCGTGCCGGGTATTGGGGTAAACATCGTGTCGATAGGGTAATTGTTAAAAAACATACCTTCTACATCGGCTGTACGGGTGAATATATGCATAGAATGATAGAAGACATAACCATTATTATCACCATCCACCCAAAACACCTGTCCGCCGTTGGCAGTTCCGCTATGCCACCATTCCACCGGCTCAACAACCAGTGTGGCAGAACCTCCTCGGTTACTGAAATTTGAACCTGGCATAACCGAGGTGAGGATAGGATGGTCCGAAGTGATATAGAGCGCCTTCTCAACAGTGTTCATTATAAACCAGTCCGACTCGTGCGCATTCACCGTCAGCGTGCGGGTAGGCAAACTGGGGTCGTAGGGATTCATGATTGTTATTGTGGTGCTGTCCACCAAGCCGGTGAACTGTATATAGTCATACACCGACGCCATCAAATTGGGCACCAGGAATTCGGTTCCCGCATATCGAATGGGCAAAGCCTGCTCAAACATAAAGTCGTAACCTCCTCCTCCTACGCCACCAAACTGGTTGCCTTGAAACACAGCTATGCGCTTACCATCGCGCGCCCTAATATATGTGCCACTAAGATCCACATACAGTGAGTCGAACAGAAAGTAATTACGGCGCATTGACGTATCAACGGTATCGCCATCAAAATGGCGGTTATCCACCCCTATTACCTTATTGCAATGGGAGTGGCAGCACTCGGGATATTTCTCACAAAAGTCGCCCACCATCACGTTGTACATCATGCCACGATTCAATGTCACCGTAACCACACTATCCTTGGGACGACCCAACCAGTCATAATCGCCAAGCCTAATGTCAACCACCGTATTATCCTCCGTCGCCACCACCTGAAACATTCCCATATTGCCCCCAGGATAGGTCTGCACCACATACTCATCGCGCAACACCTCAGTCGGTATCAGGGATGTGACATCCATATTGCCCATTGAATAAGCAAACAGAAACACACAAATCGTGTCGGTGCTAGTGATATGAAACCCCTTAGGCTGCGGCAACGCCGCCGTCTGCTGGCCAAGGGGCAAAGTGTTGTCAAGCTCGTCGGCAAAACATAGTATATTCCATGGTATTTCAATCAAGTTGAGCGTATCAAGCCTACCATTGATTTCTTGACGGTTGGTTATATCCTGCGAATAGGAAAAATCTATCAAGTCATTGCTTATGGTCACCCTGCAATTATGCTCCGACATGATATACAGACAACTATGGTTTTCGTTAAAACCATACCTCGTACGCGGAATGCAGAACCAAAAATCCTTGCCGTGCTTGGCATACTGCACACCTCGATGCTCATACAATGGCTGGCACACCGATACCTGCGCCAACAATAAAAACAATACTATGAGCCATCGTTGCATACTTAAACCACACGTTAGTAGTTGGTTACAAAAAAAAACAAAGTGTCGCCCCCCTCAACTCATGCCGGCAGCGCGCCCAACACCCTCACACAACAGCTCAGATGTCGTCCTCCGACTCCGGCACCATCTCGTCCCAATTAATCTGAGTGGGCAGAATATTGTCGCGGATTATAGTGCCGGGAAACTCATTACGTATCTGTTGCAGAAAAACATAAGCTTCCAACCTAGTGCGGAAGTCGCCCACCTTCACCTTGAAATTGGGTTCGTCAAACACCACATACGCCTCAACGCCGGGATAGGCCTCTCGGATACGCTCCTTCATGTCGAAGGCACGGTTTTTCGACGAGGTGCCCGACAGCGAAGCCACCTGAATGCGGTAGCCCGGTATCGTACGCACCCGCTCGTTGAGCTCAATATGCTTCTGCACCAGCTGCGACACTGCCACATCGCCCTTTATCTCTATCCTTCCGCGGCTACGGTTGGTAGAATAGCTCTGCGCCAACAGCAGCTGAGGCAACAGCACAACGGCAATTATCAACAACTTTCGCATATCTCATGATCCTTTCTGCGGCATCTGTGCCACACTTTATTTCGCCAATCCGTTCACCTCTTCGGGACGTATGGACAATATCGGCCGGTGCGACAGCGTGAGCATCTGCTGTGCATAAGTGCCCAACAGGAGGCTCGTCAGCGACGATTCCTGCTCCGTCATGATAGCTATCATGTCGGCATCCACCTCATCGGCATATTCAAGGGTGGTGACAGTCAAATTCTTAGGCACATCCACGCACTTTACCACATGCTTCACCTCAGCCTTATCCAGATAGTTGTCCACCATGCGCACATAGCCATCCACAATGTGCTTAATCGACTTATTGTCCGACGTATACAGCCCCAATATGTGCAACTCCGAGCCAAACAGCTTGGCAAATCGGGCGGCATGAGGCACCTTCTGGCGCGTGTCGGCAGTGCTGTCCAAGGGCACCACAATGCGCTCCAACGCCTTATTGAAGTTGAAATCCTCGCGGATAGTCAGCACCGGCACCTCCGACTCGGCAATGGTGCGGTAGGTGTTGCGGCCTATCCAATTCTTCTCAAAGCCCGACATACCGTGGGTGCCGACAACTATCAGCACAGCATCATCTTCCTTGGCCTGCTGGCACAACTCATGCGACACCTTGCCTTCCCTTATCACATAATCCATCACAATATCATGCAGCAGATGCGCCACACCCGCATTGCGACGTTCAATTTCCTCACGTATCGGACCTTCGTCTTGATCCCGCTCCTTTACATACACCAGCCTGAGGTCGGTCCTCATACGGTTTGCAATGTCAATGGCTAAATCGACAGCATAAGCCGACCCGGCAGAAAAGTCAAATCCAACAAGTACTTTGCTCATATATTCACATTTTAATAATTCATATAAATTTGGCGATACAAAAATACGCTTTTTTTTTCAATCTATAACTTTTTGATTCATTTTTTATGAAAAAAAGTTCTTCCACCCACCATTCGCAATAGCGTTACTCACTACAAACAAACATCTTACACACACTTCGTTCGCACCCCTACCCCACCCATACCCACCAACTGTAATACCATCTTTTAACACCCCAATAGCGCGCCGCAACCCATCCTTTTTTATCTTTTCAAAGCGATTCTTATCACAAGCAGCCTCACACTTGCCTTCACCCTTGTTTCTCTCTTATTCCTACCTTGTTCCTACCGCCCCGCAGCCGTTACCCGCTCACGGGAGAGCAGACGTGAGGCAACCGAACAGAGAAAAAAAGGTCGACGAAAGAAGGACGAAGCAAGAACGAAGGAACGACGTAGGGAGGATAGCGAAAGGAAATTAAAAAGAGGAAGGAGCGTACACACAACTTACTATGGATGAAGAGGGGGTGGAGAGGGGATGATGAGGGGGTGGAGAGGGGATGATGAGGGGGTGGAGAGGGGATGATGAGGGGGTGGAGAGGGGA
>JAFRRK010000016.1 GCA_017428115.1 Bacteroidales bacterium
AGCCGGACACCGGGTCGTAGTAATAGGCGATAGCGGGACCTGGATAATGGTAATAAGCGGTGTTGCCGTAATCGCCGTTACTCCAATGGAGTAACTGAGACGGGTTGTTGCTAACCAATTTAACAGGGTGCTGGTCGATGCAGTGCTGAGTGGGGTCGATGGAAATTGAGGGAGCGGGAGGAGGAGCCACAACGGTGATAGTCACCGGGTCAGCCTGGGCGGAGCAGCCCTCGTCGTTGGTGACAGTCAGATTAATGGTATAGGTGCAACTGTTGTCCGCAGCCGTGAAATGGACAGTCCCCGTAGTATAGGCAACGGTCGTATGTGTCTCGTCTTCGTAAACAGTCCAGGCATAGGTATAGTGATTGCCATTATCCGGCTGTCCATAAAGGATGACTTCCTCCCCAGCGCAGTAGTAATACTTCTTGGGAATGATGATGGCTGAAGGTTTATTCTTGAAGGGTACGTTGATGGTTGCCTCAGTCTTGCAGTAATTATCATTGGTGACTGTCACGCTGTAGTCGTCGGTGTAATAAACCTTGTGTGTATAAGTGTTGGTATTTGGAGAGGAACTCCAATTGTAGTCCGCGACGAGGTCTATGGGTGGAGTATTACCATTAATTTGGTATCCTAACGTTACTTCATTCTCAGGGCAAACTGGGAAGTCACCATTAATGTAAATAGAGATAGATTCTTCTTTCAATTCGTTTTCAAACGAGGTAATCTTTAATGTATCGTGGCTCTCACATCCGTTTTCGTCAGTGACAAATACATTCACAGTATACACTAAAGGATTATTAGGGTCGAATCTAAACGTGTGATAAACAGAGTTTCCGTTTGTATCCAAAGATGTCCCACCATCTCCAAAATCCCAGCGTGAGTGAACGATAGTGTGAGGCGAGGGCAATGTGGCTGTCAGTTGGATGGCTGTGTTATTGCAAGTCTGGTGTATATGTCCCGTATTGGCTGAAGTGACCTCCACTTGCAAATTGCTGGTATTCTCAATATCGACTGAGCCAATCGGGCAGGGCGGTACCAATGGCATTCCGTCATAAGAGTACAATTCGAAGGTGAAATGCCCTCCACTGCCTGTAGGATATGTGATTACGGATTGACTGACAGGGAAAGTCAGATAGTTGATATTACCGCCAGCTTCTGTCACCTTTATCATAATTACCTTGCTGGCATCAAGGCATTGGGAGTTGTTATGGATGACGATGGAGGAACAGGCCTTCTGCAAAGAGAAGTCTGGCAGGAAGTCGACAGTGAACATTGTCGTGGAAGAGATGCATGGGTCTTCCGCCTCTGCCCGCGCCTTTACCACTATGTCGCCAATGGAGTTGACCGGAAGCGTCAGGTACTCATTAAAGGGACCACTGATGATTTTGTTGCCGACATCGCCCGAAAGGACACTCCAGACAATTGGCATCGGAGGGTCGATTACACTGAACGAAACCGTCCTGTTGCAGTAGTCGATGGAGGGGGAACCCATTTTGAGCAGCTGACACAGTATAGCCTCGTTTTTCACTTCCGTGGTGCATCTTGGGTTGGTGCGACTAATAATCATGCAGGAATAGTCCACGCCCCCACCCAGCGAAGCCGGCACCGTATTGTTGGTATCAGAAGTGTGGCCCCAACGAATAGCATAGTCTGTTGAAGACAATGGCGGTTCTAAGAAGACATTGGTGCCGTCGTAGCCGATGGAATATGCCGGAGGGTTGGGGACTACTTTTATGATGCCGGTCACCGACGGCAGATAGTTGCTGTTGTTGCAGACATCATAGGGGTTGCAGGTCAGTGTCACGAGGATGTTGCCGGGCCTATCGAATGTGTGGCTGACGGTCTGTCCTGTTTCGGTCTGTGGGCTATCGGAGAAAGACCATGTGTACCTGCCCGTGCCGTTGGCATCGACACAAGTGGTACACCCTGAGCCAGAAAGTAGGACCGTTGAGTGTTGGCAAATAGCATCTTGTGGACTGAAGCTCAAAGATGGCTGCTGCATCGGGTATATGGTTATTTGAACCGTGTCAATTTTCTCGTCGCCACAATAGCGTCTGGACAGATACAATTGAAAAGAAATTGGATTGGTTATTGCTGGATTTATATCACTTACCGTAAATGTATTGGGGCCTCTATGAATATCCCCATCTACGGTTATATAGCGTTGATATAAGTCCTGTATCTGCCACTCATACAAAACCAAATCCTGTTCCGGCACGATGTCGTTGCCCCAGGTGATTCTTGTGCCGGGGCAGACGGTGATGCGTTTTGGCAAATGTGCTTCCTCGAGGGCGAACTGGGCGACCTGATGGGTGTAGGCGTTGAGGGAGCGGCACTGTAGCTCGCGGTCGTAGTGGTAGACCTCCACGTTGCACACCTCCGAGCCATAAGTTATCGAAACTTCATTACCCGAGACGTAGGTGGTACAACAAATTGGTTTCCAAATGAAGTTGTAATAGGGATTAGAGGAGGTGGCGTTCAGGCGTATGGTCGAATTGGGACAAGCTATGGTGGGATTGTCAGGACTCATCTCTGCTACGGTGGGTGCGGGAGGCGGGTCTTTGACGGTGAGGACGAACGTTGCCTCGTTGCAATAGTTGATGTTTTCGGCCGTGATGCGGTATCTGCCTGCATTCTGGATGACATTGGAGGAGAATTGAGCCGTCGGCGAGGGAGAGGTATAAACGAGTTGGTTGTTGGCGAGGTTGTAAACCTTCCAAGTGCAAAGGCTGGTGTTGGTTTCGTCGTTGGTGGTCAACGTGATGGTGTTGGTCAGGCAGACCTCCTTATCGCCAAGTATTTCGAGGCGGGGCTTGACGACGACAGTGAGGGTGTCGGAGCGGAACTCGCCACAAGCCAGAAAATCGCACTTGTATTTAACGGAGATGCGGTAAGTGCCAGCTGTGTCGAAATAGCAAGTGACCTTGTTGGCTCCATTAAGAGGGGTAAGACTTGCCCCTGTGGAGGGTGTGATACTCCATTCGTAGTGAGTGGAACCGTAGAGTGGAACGCTGTAAACCACCGCCTCGCCCTCGCATACCGCAGTCTGCCCGTTGATGGTCACGCCGTTTTGGATGATGGGGACGCGGACGCTGAGGCCGCCCTGACAGGCGCCGTTGCCGCAGATGGGGCCGTCGAGGCTGATGATGCCGTAGCCGTCCAGCGGGCTGTCCCAAGTGACGGTGATGTTGGGTGTGCCCTGCCCGTTGACGAGGTGGCCGCCCTCGATGCTCCAGAAGTACTGGGTGCAGGAGGGAGAGGTGGCGTGGTAGGTGACCGTGCTGCCCTCGCAGGCGGTGCCGTAGCAGTCGAGTTGCAGGGGATAGCCTTGTAGCACTTCGATGAAGAATTCTTCTTCGTCGTAGCAGCCGCAGTTGTTGTAGACGCGGTGCGTGACCGTACATGGCGTGGTGACATTTTGGAGGAGGAAAGAGCGGGTAGAGGATGTGCTGCCGCATCCTTCCCAGAGGTAACCGGCGATGTCGCTGCTCTGAGTGTGGGACTGGTCGGTGAATTCGACATCCATGCCATAGCAGACATAGATGGTGTGAGAAGCGTCGTATTCGGGGAC
>JAFRRK010000017.1 GCA_017428115.1 Bacteroidales bacterium
GCAAACTCCAATTCTCTCAGTTTAAGTAATTTGACTTATAGGCCGTCATGGATTCTAAAATACAACTCGGATTTGGAGGCAACAGGATTGGTTCATTTGTCGTATGAATCTCCCTCCAATAATCCTTCATCAGTAGGGATATTACTAAAGTATCCATATATTGATGACAACACAAATTCTTTATTCGTCCCAGGAGTGTTTGGTCGGTCAGATACGATGGAACATCTTTTTTATAACGATGACACCCTTGATTTTGCTAATCAGACAAGTTTTTGGCTTCGCTTAAATAAGGATGACCTCAGCCTTCTCTCTTATGGAAAAACTCTTCCAGTAGAAAACGGAAGGGGTGGCGCTTACCCTTTGGCAGCATATAACAACAGGATCTTTGCCCAAGTAAAGCTTATGGATGGTATGAACTTTGGTGATATGATATATAATGCCTCCAATAGAGGTGATTATGACTGTTGGCTCGCAATATGGGACTACAGTGGTCACGAGGTTGGAATAATTAATCACTACAATGTTCGTAGTATAGATAATGTATTTAATTCTCCAATTATCAAAGACAGTATTTTGTACCTAACAGGAAGTGTGTATGAGGATGTTACGTTTGGCGACATCACTTCTCACAATTATGGATATAGTCAGGCATTTATCGCCAAGTACGTAGACCCCGCTTTTGCGCGGCCTTATGTGCATCCGTCGGACAGGCAGGAGCAGACGATTGATTGGGGGCAGGATTTGGTGTTTACCCTGGCTGACAGTCCCGTGACGCTCACCGCCACAGCCACCAGTGGACTGCCTGTCGTCTACTCTTGTAGCGACAGCACCGTCGCCTACGTCGAGGGCGACCGGCTCCACCTGCTCCACGAGGGCTACGCATGGCTCACCGCCACACAGGATGGCGACGACCAGTACTTCCCCGCCGAGCCTGTGCAACGTCTCCTCACCGTGGGCAACGTAGGCATCGCCACCGTCGGCGCCGACGGACAGGCCAAGGCCTACCCCAACCCCACCAGCGGCAGGGTGACCCTCGACCTCGCCGAGATACCCCCCGCACCCCCGCTGCCCTACCACAAGCCAGGCCCAAGCGACAGCAGAGACGTGGACATGGTGCTCTACACCAGCCCCGGTGCACCCTTCTCCCAATCTGAGACCTGCCGCTTCCCCTACCACCAACGCTACAACATGAAGGTGAGCGGTCCCAGTCTGCAGTCGCACGACGGCGTGGTCACCGCGTGGCTCACCGACATGCAAGGCCGCCGCGAAGAGGTGGAACTCACCCCCGCAGGTCCCGACCGCTACACCCTCGACCTCACCAATCGCCCCCCAGCCGTCTATCTTCTCACCGTCACCACTGTCGACGGCCGCGAACTCACCTTCCGCCTCACGCGCCAGTACGGCCGGGAATAGATCCCCCCACACCCTCCGCCTGCTGAAACAAAGCGACATCTTCTGACAACAATTTTACGGCTATAAGTGTAAAAACACAATAAAAAATCATTTTCTGCGTTTATATCCGCAAAAAAAGACAAGAATATGATAGCAAGAGATGAATACCTGAAGCATCTAATCGCATTCAAGGACAAGCCTGTGGTAAAGGTTATCACGGGTATCCGCCGATGTGGCAAGTCCACACTGCTGATGCTATATGCCGACTGGCTCAAAAAGAACGGCGTGGGGTCAAAACAGATTATCAGCATCAACCTCGAATCGGCTCGTTACGACAACGTCAAGGACTACAAGACGCTATATAACGAGGTAGCGTCGAAGATTCGGATGGATGAGAAGTACTATGTTCTACTGGATGAGGTGCAGAATGTAGCCGAATTTGAACGTGCGGTGGAGAGTCTTTCCATCGACCACGACGTGGACATATACATCACGGGTTCCAACGCTTACATGCTTTCGTCCGAACTCGCCACGCTGCTCTCCGGACGTTATGTGGAGGTGGCGATGCTGCCCTTGTCGTTTGCCGAATACCAATCTGCATGGCCTAACGAAAACCCCGACCAATTATTCCTACAGTACATGAAGTATGGGGGCTTTCCATTCCTGGCGGGCATCGCAGATGAAAATGTCATCAACAGCTACCTTGACGGCATTTATAACACCGTGGTGCTGAAAGACATCATCAAGCGAAACGACATCCGCGACATCACCCTGCTGGAGAATGTGCTGAAGATGGTGCTGTCGGCCATAGGCAGTGTGGTGTCACCGGCATCCATTGCAAAAAGCCTTCGCGCAGAAGGCCGTCAGGTGAGCAACGAGACGGTGGAACGTTACTTGGAGATGTTCTGTAACGCCTTTATCCTCAACAAGGCGGTGCGCTACGACATCAAAGGCAAAGCCTATCTCAAGACACTGAACAAATACTATGTCACCGACATGGGGTTGCGCAACAATGTCCTCGGCTACCGCCAGATTGAGGCAACCCACGCATTGGAGAATATCGTCTATCTTGAATTGCTGCGCCGAGGCTACAAGGTGGATATCGGCAAGTTGAACGACACCGAGATAGACTTCGTCGCCCGACGGCAGGACACGATAGAGTATTATCAGGTGTCCTACACCGTGAACAACTCACCCGAAACCCTTGCCCGCGAGATTCGCCCCTTCGGAAGCCTTGGCGACCATTATAGCCGCTACCTCATCACCATCGACCGCGACCTCGTGACCGACATCAATGGCATCCGCAAGGTAAACGCTGTCGATTGGATGCTCAAAACACCCTGAACAATACCCCCCCTATATCAATTTTCAATTCCCATTAACCCTCAAAAAACAACACCATGAAACAAGCATCCCCTTTTAAATATCTTCTCCTCCTCTCAATCCTCCTCGCCGCCTCCCTCCCCGCCTTCTCCCAACACTTCGACTGGGTACGCACCTACACGGGGCAAGAGGTCACCTCCGGAGTGACGACAAACCATTTGGTGGGCTCGTGCGTCGACTCGGCGGGAAATCTCTATATCCTTGGCGAGTTCTCGCCTTATGCCGAACTGTGCGGCGAGCGGCTCCTGCCCTCGTCGGTCATCACGATGCCGCTCAAACATGGCATCGTCATTGCCAAGCTCTCCTCGTCGGGCGAGCTGCTGTGGCACAAGGCCATCTACAACGACAAAGACCACGACTATGCCCATGCCCTGCGTATGGTGGGCGATAGTGCCATCATGGTGATGGTGCGATTCTGCCTGCCATTCGACAACGGCTATAGCCAGTATGAAAAAAAACTCTACTATCTCGACACCCTGCTGACGGGCAACGACGACTACCTGATGCCCACCGACAGCGTGGAAAGTCCGGTCTATACTGCCTTTATCACCTTCGATCTTGACGGGAATGCCGTCGAGCGGCACCTCCTCTGTGTGGGCTATACCGACACCAACGGCAATGCGCTGACCTGGCGTTCCACATTGGGGTCTGCCTATACCGACCAGCTGCGTGCAGAAGCCCTGTCGTGGGAAAGTTTCAATGTCGACAGCGAGGGCAACATCTATGTCGTGCGCCAGTCTGGCGATGCCGTTTACGGCCAGTATAACCATAGCACGAATGATTTCCCTTGGTGGCGGATTGACGAAGGCACCATCGGGGCATTGAAGATAGTGGTCGACGGCACGCAAATTATCTATTACCCCATTCCTTATCCCACCTCTACCGGGAACCAGCAGATTTTGAAGTTCTCACCCCATTTCGACAGCCTGATTGATGCCGTGTATGTGTTCGACTCTACTCTTTTACATTGTCAAACTGGTTATAGTGAGATTAACTCATTCAACATTGATGCACAGGGCAATCTATATATAGCCATGGTGGGAGATAGAATGCCGGCCCATTTGGGAATTGCCAACTCCAATTCTCTGCATTTAGGAGATTCACTATTAGGTTCAACTTGGATACTAAAGTATAATCCAAATTTATACGCAACAGATTTAATTCAATTGTCATATATTAGAAGTGATGGTTCTGGTACTCCACAGTTAGGTGTCTGTGACATCTATGTGGACAATCGTACCAACTCATTGTTCGTATCAGGTAGCTTTCTCTGGTCATTGTGGGATACTATATTTAGCGTCTTCTATAATGAGGACACGCTTGACTTGCCTAATAATTCAGGCTATTGGATGCGACTGGACAAGGACAATCTACGCCTTCTTTCAATAGGCCGTGTATTACCTGGTGAAAGTGGAAAAGTAATAATCTATCCTAAATTGGATATAAGCAACAATAGGGTCTTTTCTGAAATAGGCTTTCTTTGGAGCATTGCCATTGATGACACCGCAATATTTGCGAATCAATTTTCAAGCCATGATAAAGCTTTTGCCATTTGGAATTATGATGGAGATTTACTTTATATAATGAATCATGGTTTAAACTCTTCGAATAACGAATTTCGCTCACCCCACGTTATTGACAGCATTGTGTATCTTACAGGAAGTATTTGGGAAGATGCCCAATTCGACACTATTGAAACCCACAACCAAGGTGCCAGTCAGGTATTTATTGCAAAATACGTAGACCCCGCATTTGCCCAACCTTATAAATATGAACAGGCAATTGAGTGGCAGCAAGAGTTGGTGTTTACGTTGACGGACAACCCTGTGACGCTGACCGCCACCGCCACCAGCGGGCTACCCATTACCTATACCTGTAATGACAGCTCCATCGCCTATGTTCGTGGAGACACGCTGCACCTTGTGGCAGACGGCTACGCATGGCTCACAGCCACGCAGGACGGCGACGACCACTACTTCCCCGCCGAGCTTGTGCAAAAGCTCCTCACCGTGAGTGGCGTCGGCATCGCCACCGTCGGCGCCGACGGACAGGCCAAGGCCTACCCCAACCCCACCAGCGGCAGGGTGACCCTCGACCTCGCCAAGATAC
>JAFRRK010000018.1 GCA_017428115.1 Bacteroidales bacterium
CTTTGGGAAGATTTTATCCTGCAAATTGACCTATTGATGTTTTTTATTTGTTAAAATGTCCTCCAAGCACCTTGATTGACAAAATCGCCAGTAAAAACAAGCGTTCCGAAAGATTTCATCCTGCAAAATGACCTATAGACCAATTTCTGACCACAATGCATATGAAAGCAGAAGCGCTCGCGGAGTTACCGTGAGCTTTCTTGTTAGCATTGTGGGTTATTCCTAGGACCTCGGACTCAACAAAAAGTTCGCGGTTTTTTTATGCCCGCACGTGAAAAAGTCTGTTTAAAAGAAATGAACATTAATAATCCTGCCTATGAAAAAGAGATACAAACTCAATTATGACCCGCCTAGGGTTTCAATGGTATCCTTTGTGGTGGAGGAGGGATTGCAGATGTCGGTTCGAACATCTGGATTTGAACTTCCCCTCTTTGATAGTGACACATGGGATGGCCCGACATCTAATACAGAATCCAACCGTTTTGGCGATGCCGGATGGAATAACGGTTCCTCTCAAGGTACCGATGTCTTCGGCTCAGGCGCATGGAATTAACCTATTTATCAAATCAAAAAACATTGAAAAATCACACTATGAAGAAACAACATATCATTTTCTCGTTCTTTGCAGCCCTGTTGGCTCTCGGTGCCGTCAGCTGCCAGAAAGACCAGGATGTCGTCACTCTCAATGCCGTCATCCAAAAAGTCGACAACAACTCAAAAGTCTATATCAACGACCACACTCCCTATTGGCACAATGGTGACCAGATTAGAATCAACGATGCCGACTACACGTTGCAAACGGCAATGGAGAACTCCGCGCAGATACCCAATGTGGCAAACAGCACCTCGGGCTACCGTGCACTCTTCCCTGCCGGCATTCTCACCAATAGCGATGCCAACATCAATGGCAGCAGCTCTGTGGCTGTAACCCTGCCCTCAACACAACTGTTTGAAATGGTGGGCAGCCACCAGCGGGTGGATGTCCCCATGGGTGCCTTTATCAACAGCGGCAGCACCCTTCAGTTTCACAACCTCTGCTCGGTGGTGAGGGTGTATGTCAGCAATGCTATCAATGCCCAGCTGCCTGTCACCAGCATCACCATCACTGCCCAAAGTGCCACTCTCAGCGGTATGGGTACTGCCACCATTACGGGTGAGAGCACGGATGCTATCGTCATCCCCTCTTCAACAGGCTCGCACTCGGTTAGCCTTAGCAAGACAGACAACACCCCGATGAAAACGGTCGAGCCTTTGGCTACAGAATACTTTGACGTGATAGTACCCGAATTCTCTACCCCAAGCGATGTGACCGTTACCGTCACTACCCCCACAGGCTATAAGTCTATTCCCATCGAAGATGCCACGCTGGCTCACAACACCATCACCACCGTTACTGTCAATGTGGATGAATTGTCCCAACCCACTGCCGAACTTGTAGATGGTCCGTCGTTCAACGCTGCTATTCCTCAAAATGCCACAGAAATACATTTTGAATACAACAACGCCTCTGTTACGTCAGGTACCATTCTTTCCACAACCACCTCTCAATATCCCATTTATGGCAATATGGACGGCACCACATGGGTGGTTTCTACTCCAGCCAATAGAATGAATGCCAATGCAAACTGCGATGGTATGTTTAGAGGAAGAACTTATAATTCAGATACTCGGACTTATCTACCAGCACTCACTAGTATTGATTTTGGAGATAACTTTAACACTTCTCATGTTACGAGTATGTTTGAAATGTTCTATGGTTGCAGCAGCCTAACTGGTCTCAATCTCGCCAGCTTCAACACTTCCAATGTCACGACTATGTATGGAATGTTCCGGGACTGCAGCAGCCTGACCAGCCTCAATCTCTCCAACTTCAACACAGCCAATGTGACGAGTATGCATACAATGTTCTGTAGATGTAGCAGTCTAATCAGCCTCAATCTCTCCAACTTCAACACAGCCAATGTCACAAGTATGGAATCAATGTTTTCAGGTTGTAGCAGCTTAACCAGCCTCAATATCTCCAGCTTTAACACAGAAAATGTCACGCGTATGGTCGCGATGTTCCAAGATTGCAGCAGCCTAACAGGTCTCAATCTCTCCAATTTCAACACCTCCAATGTCACAAGTATGTTTCAGATGTTCACTGGTTGCAGTAACCTAACCAGTCTTAATCTCTCCAACTTCAACACCGCAAATGTCACAAATATGGCTTCGATGTTCTTATCTTGCAATAGCCTAATTAGCCTCAACCTCTCCAATTTCAACACTTCCAATGTAAATACCATGTGGCAAATGTTCGATGGTTGTAGTAGCCTAACCAGTCTCAATCTCTCCAACTTCAATACCGTCAATGTCACGGACATGGGATGGATGTTCTGTAATTGCAGTAATCTAACCAGCATCGATCTTTACAACTTTAACACGGCCAATGTAAATGATATGCGGATGATGTTCTATAATTGTAGCAGACTCACAAGTCTCAACCTTTATTACTTTGATATGGATGGTCTTACAAATCATACAGAAGGAAGTACAACTCAAACTGGAAAATACAATATGTGCTCAGGTCTCGCTTCTATATCTGGTGCCTGCGCTATTACCTGTCCTACAGCTGTACAAACCAAATTGCAAAGTGGCACAGGCCTCGTAAATAGCCGTATCACATGGTACACGCACTAACGTAAAGCCATTTCTAGAAACGATTCATACTAGAAGTGCCACTCCGGACATTTGCTTAAAAATCCGAAGTGGCACTTCTGTTTCTTTTTGTCTTTTTTATCTCACATTATTCCATAACAATCATCACTCTAATACAACAAATGACTGATTTTTATCAAACATTCTTAATGTCGCGTCTCTCCGAGACGCTGATAGAGAGCATCTCTTATCACCGCACTGCGCTTCGCTTGTACGGTGTTATTAATATTCAGCCTCTCCGAGGCTGTTGAAAAATCAGTCATATATTGCATAAGAGCCACAATCATCTCAACACTTTTTATATTCAGTTTATGAGAGAGCAATTTGATACGCATCCCTTTTGTTATTGTTATATGACACTGTTTTAGTGCCTTTATTTTCAAAAGTGAAAACATCGCCATGTATCACAAGCATAAATAGCGAAGAAAAATATGTGGTACGTGGCAATTCAACACAATTGTCAGCGGATGGTGACGGCAGTGCCAGAGGCGGTGACCATCAGCATGCCGTTATCGCTGCCTAGCACTTCATAGTCGATGTCGACACCCACAACGGCGTTGGCGCCGAGACGTTGGGCACGCTCTTCTAATTCGCGCAAGGCGTTGGTGCGGGCTTTAGTGAGCTCCTCCTCATAGGAATTGGAGCGACCTCCGACAATGTTACGGATGCCGGCAAAGAAGTCTTTGACGAAATTGATGCCCGAGATGACTTCGCCAAATATTACGCCGTGGTATTCTACTATCTGACGGCCTTCGATGGTGGGGGTGGTGGTGATAATCATAGCTGTATGTGTATTATGTAAGATTTTAAAAAAATAACTGGATTTCTATTTATCAAGAATTTGAGAATTAGGGAATTTGTAAAATGCACATCTTGAATTCAATTAGAATTTACAACTTTAATTGCAGGCAATTAATAGAAATCTAAATAAATGTTTGGCGCAATGTGCTTTATCGGTATTTGATAGTGAACGTCTGTGTGCTGTCGTCGCCCACATGTCGGTTTGCCACCTGCGGCCAGGTGTTGTAGTATTCATAGTCGTAGCTTACATATTCGTGTCTGCTTCCATCGGGGTTGTAGGATGCGATGGCGGTGACATTGTTCATACTGAAGAAGGAAGGGTAGGAGAGCAGCCGCTCCTGCGATAGGACGAAACTCAGTGCAAATCCGCAGAATGGGTTGTGGTTGTCGTCGTAATAGAAGTCGTAGCTCACTCCGTCGCGACCCGACGGGGTTGCCTTCACCAGGTTTCCCTTTCGCCACTCTAGAAGGTATGCCTTACTACTGCTATACCATTCATTGATGTCTGTTGTCAATCGATACAGAGTGCTGTCGACCACCTTGACGGGTTGCAGCCCACCATCGTACTGAAACGTTAGCGTACGGGTACGGTCTGTGAGGACGATTCTGACACTCGATAGGAGGCCCTCCACATTGTAGGTGAAAAAGATATTGCTGTCGATGTCGGCCAGACGGTTGTGGCTGTCGTAGTGATATTGGTTCACAACTGTTTCGCCAAAGTCCGATTGTGGATTAGGATAGCTCACATTGAGCAGCCTACGTCCCAGCCACTGGGTAGTGAACAGCGGGGTGGTCCCGCCAGCCTCAACCATGCCTACCTCCCTAATCTGTGCAGAAGGGCTGTAGAGGCCAAAAAACAGATTGGTGCAGTCGGGTACGATGCGGTCCTCCCGCTCACATCCTGCCAACAGCAGCAGCGCAACCGCTAAGAACAAAAAAGAGTGCTTCTTCATAATCATGATTATTTTTTATTTCTAACGACGATGGCAAAGAATTATTGTGTCCCCGCGTCAAGATACTATACAATAATTTAATCAAAGTGTCGTTACAAAGGCACTATGACAATACAAGAACTATACCGGCAGGCACAACAGGCCACCGACCCCGCCCAGGCCATCGCCCTGTATGAACAAATCATCGCCCAAGACCACCAAAGCTCTGAGGCATACAACAATATCGGAGAGCTATATGGCACCTTGGGTCAACTCGCCAAGGCGATGCCCTACTTCCTCAAAGCGATTGAGATTAACCCCATGATGGCGGTCTACTACAGCAACCTTGCACTCGTGTTCCAATGTCAAGGAAATATTGAAGAGGCAATAGATAACTACACCAAATCCATCGCAATACAACCCAGCTGGTCAGCCTTCAACAACCGTGCCACCCTCTACAATTATCGCAACCAATTCGATAAGGCTGTCGACGACTGCACCGCCGCACTCAAACTGCGAGGACAGGAGGGCGATGTCTGCACCAAAGCACATCTGCTTGCCACACGTGCCAAGGCCTATATAGGTAAGGGCCAATACCGAAAGGCACTCAACGACCTCAACACAGGCATGGCACTCAACCCTTCGGACGACATCATCGGCTTCTACGACAAAGGACTGCTCAGCTGCCAACTGAAACTGGGCATCACCCCTTGCCAAGCCGGCGGATGCAAGTGAGACAAAAAAGAAGCGGTCTCTCCCGACGAAGTGGACTATTAAGAGCGCAAAGCGACACTCAGATTATCGATATGTACAGCCTTAATTATAAAGTAACCACCAGCACCTGCGACAGCGAGGGAAAGCTAAAGCTATATTCCGCCCTGCAAATGATGCAGGACTGCTCAGAGATGTGGATCGACAGCGAACCCGAGGTGAAGTCCTATTTTGCCAGCAAGAATATGGCACAATTGTTGGCTTCGCGACAAGTAGAGATAGTGCGCGTGCCGCTTTTTAAAGAGGAACTGACGGTAACCACCTCGGTATATGAAATGAAGCCCATGTTTGGTTTCCGCAACACCTTTATCTACGATGCCGACGGCAAACCCTGTTACCGCACATGGAGCATGGGTGCCTTTGTAGATATGACTACAGGCAAACTGAACAGAGTGGACGATGCTGTAGCCACCTCGTTGCTCATTGAGCCACAACTGAAAATGAACTATCGCGACCGTCGCATCATCCTGCCCAAAAGTGGGGGACAGACCTTTGAAGATATCAAGGTGATGCGCGCCGATATCGACTACAACCGGCATGTCAACAACGCCAACTACATCCGTATGGCGATGGAGCTATTGCCCGAGGATTTTAAGATAAAAGGGCTCCGGGTGGAATACCGTGTCGCCGCCAAGTTGGGCGACACGCTGTCTCCCACAATGTACCGCCTCGACGATGGTTTCGTCATAGCCCTCTCCGTCGGCAACGAGGTATGCGCCATCGTGGAGTTCACCGAATAATCAAAGAGGACTTCTATCACATATAGTAATACCCTTTGAGCAAAATAATTATATTATTGTGATAGAAAAAAAACAACAAATAACAACAAGGCGTCATTTTAGAGGTTAAAGTAATGGTTAAAGTAGTAAATATTAAACTACTAATTATTAAACCAATAAGTACTCAATTCTCAAATCAACATATATGGACAGAAGAACATTTATCAAAAAGTCGGCCATGGCAGCCGCAGCAGGAGCCGTCATCGCATCGCCTCTTGGTTCAATTATGGCACAGGAAGAGACAAAAGACAAACACGAGAATAAAAAGCTGAAAGTACTTCTTATCAACGGTAGCCCACGAAAAAATGGCAATACCCACCTGGCCTTGGAAGAGGCAGGCCGCCAACTGGAGAAAAACGGCATCGCATACCACCTGTTGCAGATTGGCAGTCAGGCAGTGCATGGCTGCATAGCCTGCAACCACTGTTTCAACACCAATCGCTGCGTGTTCGACGACGACCTCTGCAACCACGCCATCGACCTTATGTCCGAGTGCGACGGCCTGATTGTAAGCTCACCCACCTACTACGGCCAGCCCAACGGCACGGTGCTCAGCCTCATACAGCGCATGAGTTACGCCGCCTCCAACGTCATGCAGAACAAGCCCGCAGCGGCGGTGGCCGTATGCCGCAGGGGCGGTGCCTCGGCTGTGTACCAGACACTGCTGATGCCTTTCCAGATGCAGAACATGCCCATCGTCACCTCGCAGTATTGGAACATCGTCTACGGCACCTCCGAGGGACAGGCCGCACTAGATGCCGAAGGACTGCAGACCATGCGCACCATGGCCGACAACATGGCTTTCCTGCTGCAACGCATCCACGCCGACGGCAACCCCAGCTACCCCAAGCGCGAACCCCACCAAGTCACCTCGTTCATCAAGTAGTCGTCGCTCCATGCACTTGCCCCGCACATTATCATGGGCACTCATCTTCGCCACATGGACTGCTGCCGTCGTGCTCTTTGTCGGCGATATGACCATAGGTAGGGTAGTGGCAGTATCGTTTTTTGCGGCCAAGGGCATGGCGATACTGCTCACGCTGCTGGCCCTGCTGCGCAATAGAAGAATTGCCTGGCAGATATTCTGCGGACGATACCGTTTCGACACTCACCGCCAGCATGGCCTCTCACAGGCCCTAACACGCTTCACCTGGGAGCTGCCGCAACTATTCATAGGGTATGCGATAGCACAAATACGTCTGCTCCTAGGCAATGTGGACCGTGTGGACACCCTCGACGGAGTCACCTTTGTCACCTCATGTCATCGCAGGGAACATGCCTACACCGGCATGTCGATGGGCTGCTATGTACAGATGTGGCTCCCCGTAGAGATACAGACCGACTTCGAACACTATGCTCGCCACCATGCCGGACGTATGCTCCTGCACGAATACGGCCATACCCTCGACAGCCAACTATGGGGGTGGCTCTATCTGCCCGTCATCGGGCTGCCCAGCCTCGTAAGCCAGTGGCTCGAACTGGCAGGATTTCTACACCACCGCCACGACAACCTCTACGCCGAGCGGTGGGCCAACCGCCACGCCGACAACCATTTCTACCCCAGATAGCAATGCCTGGCACCACCCTCGGCACATTCTGCCAAAGCTCTATCTACCATGAGTGCTCGTTGATACTCCCTTGCTTAAATGATACGACCGACGATATTTCTCCATATATAGATGGAGAAACATCTTTGAACTATCGCAATAGTATCGTTGAAAAGAGGAAGTAGAGCGGAACAGGGGGCGAGGCACCATATGGCGAGGCCACGATGAAGAGCGTTTGGCAGGTTGAAGAATAAGATGATTCCACACAATCATTTAGCTTATGAGGCAAACTTTTTTTGTATATATCGCGCAAAAGTCGTAATTTTGTAGGCTGAATTATTTCGAATTATTAATATAATAATATACATTAACAATATGATTAGCAACAATTTCACACCGAGGCACAATGGTGTCTCCAAACCTGCTGACGAAGAGAAAATGCTGAAGGAAATCGGCGTTAGCTCGATGGACGAACTTATCGACAAGGCTGTTCCTGCCGCCATCCGCCTGAAAGAGCCGATGCCAATAGCCGACGGCATCAACGAGTATGAGTTCCTCAACCGCTGTCGCTCGCTAGCCAAGAAGAACAAGGCCTACAAGACCTATATCGGCATGGGCTATTACGGCACCATCACGCCCGCTGTCATCCAGCGCAATGTGTTTGAGAACGCAGGCTGGTACACCGCCTACACACCTTATCAGACCGAGATCAGCCAGGGCCGCCTGGAGGCTTTGATGACCTACCAGACCATGGTGGCCGATATGACCCACATGCCTATGGCCAACGCCAGCCTGCTGGACGAGGCCACCGCCGGCGGCGAGTGCATGCTGATGTTCTATGCCAGCCGCAGCCGTCAGGCCCAGAAGGATGGCGTGAACAAGATATTTGTCGACAACGGAGTGCTGCCTCAGACCCTCGACGTGATGCGTACCAACGCTGCTCCTCGCAACATTGAGATTGTGACGGGCAACGTCAAGGACTTCGATTTTGATGCCGCCAAGTATTTTGCCGTGGTGGTGCAGAATCCCAACCAGTTTGGCGAGGTGTGCGACTATAGCGAGTTTATTGCCAAGTGCCACGAGAAGGGTATCTTTGTGGGTATGGCCACCGACCTGATGGCCCTGGCCATGGTGAAGACCCCCGGCGAGATGGGTGCCGACTGCGCCTTCGGCAGCAGCCAGCGTTTCGGTCTGCCTATGGGCTTCGGCGGCCCCCATGCGGGTTTCTTCGCCTTCACCGAGACCTTCAAACGTGCCTTCCCCGGCCGCATCATCGGCTGGAGTGTTGATGTGAAGGGAAATCCCGCACTGCGTATGGCCCTGGGCATGCGCGAGCAACACATCAAGCGCGACAAGGCCACTTCCAACATCTGCACCGCCTCGGCCCTGCAGGCCATCATGAGTGGTTTCTATGCAGCCTGGCACGGCCCCGAAGGCATTAGCCGCATTGCCGGCAACATCCATGCCATCGCCACCGTGCTGGAACGCGAGCTGATGAAGTATGGCTACAAACAGCACAACCGCGCTTTCTTCGACACGCTGGCACTGCAGTGCCCCGTGAAGACCGACGTGGTGAAGAAAGTGGCACTGGAACATGGCATCAACTTCCGCTATATCTGTGAAGAGTGCATCGGCATCAGCATCGACGAGACCACCTCGAAGGAGGATGTCAACGAGATTATCACCGTCCTGGCCACCGCCGCCGGCAAGACTCCCGAACTGCTGCAGTGCAACGGTTGCTGCTGTTCCACTGCCTCGCTGCCTGCCAACCTGACCCGCCAGACACCCTACCTGACCCACAGCGTGTTCTCGAAATATCACAGCGAGACCGAGATGATGCGCTACATGAAGAAGCTGGAGGTGAAAGACCTCAGCCTCAACCGCGCCATGATACCGCTGGGCAGCTGCACCATGAAGCTGAACGCTGCCGCCGAGATGCTGCCCCTGAGCTGGAGCCAGTTTGGCTGCATCCACCCCTTCGCTCCCGCCGACCAGACCGAGGGTTGGAACGAGCTGATTAACGAGATGGAAGACCTGCTGGCCATCGTCACCGGTTTTGCCGGGGTGAGCCTGCAACCCAACTCGGGTGCTGCCGGAGAGTATAGCGGCCTCACCGTCATCCGCAACTATCACATCGACCAAGGCCAGCCCAATCGCAATGTCTGCCTCATTCCCGCCAGTGCCCACGGCACCAATCCCGCCAGCGCGGCCAAGGCCGGCATGACGGTTGTGGTGGTGAAATGCAACGACCGCGGCGATGTGGACATTGACGACCTCAAGGCCAAGGTGGAGCAGTATAAGGACAACCTGGCCTGCATCATGATCACCTATCCCTCGACCCACGGAGCTTTCGAAGAGGGCATCCTCGAAATCATCGACATCATCCACGGCGCAGGCGGACTGGTATATATGGACGGTGCCAACATGAATGCCCAGATAGGCATCACCAGCCCTGGCCACATGGGTGCCGATGTGTGCCACCTGAACCTGCATAAGTCGTTTGCAGGTCCTCACGGTGGCGGCGGTGCCGGCGTAGGTCCTATCGCTGTCAGTGCCAAGCTGCTCGACTTCCTGCCTAAGCACAGCCAGGTGGAGGTGGGCGGCAAGAAGGGCAACGCCATGGCCGCCGCACCTTACGGCAACGCGCTGCTGTTCCCCATCAGCTACGGCTACCTGCTGATGCTGGGCGGCAACGGCCTTACCGAGGCCACCAAGCACGCCATCCTCAACGCCAACTACCTGCGCGCCCGCCTGCAGAAGTACTACAAGATACTCTACACCAACAAGAACGGCATGTGCGGACACGAGATGATTGTTGACTTCAGCGAGTTCAGCCTCAAGGTGAGCGTTGGCGACATCGCCCGCCGTCTCGACGACTACGGCTTCCACGCCCCCACGGTGGCTTTCCCCGTCCACAACACCCTGATGGTGGAGCCCACCGAGAGCGAGCCGCTCAGTGAGCTTGACCGCTTCTGCGATGCACTCATCAGCATCCGTCAGGAGATTGACGACGTGATGACCGGCAAGTACGACGAGAAGAACAACCCCATCGCCAACGCACCCCACACCATGCAGGTGGTCTGCGCCGACGAGTGGAACTATCCCTACAGCCGCCAGGTGGCCGCCTTCCCGCTGCCCCACGGCGACAAGTACTGGCCGACCATCAGCAAGATCGACGACGCCTACGGCGACCGCAACCTCCAGCCCGTCTGGCCCGCCGAGGAATAATTTTGAGTAATTAATATTAGAAGTAAAAACTAAAAGGTATTATGCAACTCTCTAATACCTTTTAGTTTTTACTTTCTGCCTTTTATTATTGACAATATGACTGACCACAAGAACTATCCTGCACTGATTGGTGCCATTGCGGGGGACACGATTGGCTCTATCTATGAGTTTAACAACACCAAGCGCACCGACTTTGTGCTGCTACAGCCAGGCATGAACTATACCGACGACTCGCTGATGACGTTGGCTGTGGCCAACTGGCTGTATGCCAGAGATGGGGCCGGACTATCCTACGGCGAAGATGAGATTCTGTTGACAGAATTGATGCGTTCTATTGCCAAGGACTACCCCTGTCCGATGGGCGGCTATGGCGGACGTTTCAAGCAATGGCTTCAAGCCAACTCACCCAGTCCTTACAACAGTTGGGGCAACGGCTCGGCCATGCGGGTGAGTGCCGTGGGCTATGCCGCTGCCACGTTGGAGGAGGCATTGGACCTGGCCGAACTCAGTGCCGCCGTCACCCACAATCACCCCGAAGGCATCAAAGGTGCCCAGGCCACTGCCGCTGCCATCTTCATGGCTCGAAAGGGAAGCACTAAGGAGGAAATCATCGACTACGTGGAGCAGCATTTCGGCTACGACCTTCACCGCAACTGCGACGAGATACGCCCCACCTATCATTTCGACGAGAGCTGCCAAGGCACTGTGCCCGAAGCTATTGTTGCATTCATCGACAGCCACGACTTCGAGAGTGCCATGCGGCTTGCCGTCTCGCTTGGTGGCGACAGCGACACGCTGGCATGTATCACAGGCGGCATTGCAGCGGCGTACTATAACGACATTCCACAGGCAATTGTGGAATTTGTGGCCAATAACCTTCCAACGGATTTGGTGACTGTGGTCAATCGTTTCTGTTCTCATTATGGTTATAAAACCATTGACCAGCCTTCGCGCCATCGGGGTGACCGCATCACACCTGCGCATATCACCAACTTGAAACCCAACGAGGTGTTTGTCTTTGGCAGCAATTTGGCTGGTTTTCATGGCGGTGGGGCTGCGCGTATTGCCCATGCCAAGTTCGGTGCCATCTGGGGACAGGGTGTGGGAATGCAAGGACAGAGCTACGCCATTCCTACGATGCAAGGTGGAGTAGAAACTATCAAGCCCTTTGTAGACCAATTCATCGACTACGCCCGTCAAAACCCCATTTTCCGTTTCTATGTCACCCGCATCGGCTGTGGCATCGCTGGCTTCACCGATGAGGAGATTGCCCCGCTGTTTCGCGAAGCCGTGGATGTGGAAAACATCTGCCTGCCTACCGAGTGGTGGGCGCTGCTGGATAGGTAACAACTACTGATAGTACTCTATCTCGCGGCGGGCGACGGTGCGGTGTTTCTGGCGGAGTCGTGTCCAGTTGCCGTGGCTGTCATAGTGCCAACGGTAGTGGTGGGGAGTGGGACGGTGGCGGTGGTCTTTGTAGCGCGAGCCGGTGACGTTGCCATGACGGTCGAGATAGTAGCAAATCACGTCCTGAGAGTAGTTGTTGAAGGTATACCGCATATTCCGCTGGTCGTCGTAGACGTGGGTGGCTCCATTGTCTATATAGGAATGGTCATCGTACCAGTTGTATTCCAGCCAAGAAACTATTCGCCCAAGGCTGTCATATTGAGTCAGCGTGGTATCGCTATCATGGATTACACAGATTTCGCGCCCAGCACTGTCTAGATAAACATGATAGAGGAAATGCTCTTTTGTAATATAGCCGTTGCCGAAGATTGAATCGACCACATCGTCGCGATAGGCAAGTAACATGATGAAGTCCCTTTCCTCGCGATATAGGTCATCCAAATGACTTATACCAAAGAAGAAGATTGAGGTGTCAGCATGGTCTGGAATGAGAGCATGAAGTTCATTGCCAAAGATATGCTTGGTATCTTTTATGGCGTAATATGTGTCCACATATCGTTTGTCGTAGCCGTAGTCGGTGCGTGTGTAATACAAAATGTCAACAAGTGTAGAGTCGGAAATCTCTATTGCCAGGCGAGGCCATCCGTCGCTGTCATAGAGGTAACTGCGTATGGTAGTTTGACTGTGGGAGTCCCACCCTATTTGTTGTATGTGTTCAAGGGTTGTCCTGCCGAGGGTGTCGAACTGCACAAATGTTTCATACTTGGTTTTATGGGTGTAATAGTCGTACCACGTCACACGTAAGCTGCGGACGCGCCCATGCAGCTCATAGTCGTTAGGGAAAGCAGCAGGGAAAGGGGGATTTATGGTCATGTGGTTGTGCCAGTAGGCAAGGGCATGTGTGTCGATGCCGTGGTGACTGTGCAACTCGGCACGGGCGCCTGTCACAGAGTCTATGATTGGCAAATGGAGGAAGGCGACATTTTCTTCAAGCGAGTGGTCGTAGTTGATACCCTTGGTAGGGGTGGGGTTGTAGTTGGGATTGGAATGGGGATACTGTTTCCAATACTCCTTATACTTCTTAATCTCCTTCTTCACGCCCAGTGGCCGCCCATGCTTGTATCGCCAATAGGTGGTGAGAATGAGTCCCGACATGTCGTCGGGATGGTAGAGCCCTCTCTTTTCAAAGTAGTACTGAAGTCGCGAGCTGCCCCAAAGCCCCCAGTTGTTGCGTATCCACATGCCTAAGCCGAAATGTGCGCCACTACAAAATTCCTTTTCTGTCATTGACAGGATACGTTGCTGCGTACTATCGGGCAGCAGGGTGTCGAGTGTGCGATGGCAGTCGGCCAGGTTCTTAGGGATATAGACCTTGTTCTGCTTTTGGACGAAAGCCATCAAGGGAATGAGAAGGAGGACAATTACTAGCCGTCTCATTGTCAGGGATAATTAGAAACGCGAGAAGGGGTGCTTACGCCAGTAGAGGATGAGTAGCAGGCCGAAGAGCATGCCGCCCAGGTGGGCGAAGTGTGCCACGCCGTCGGCACGGAAGAGGCCTTCCAGCAGCTCGATGGCGGCATAGCCGATGACAAACCATTTGGCCTTGATGGGCATAAGGAAGTAGAGATAGATGCGCTCGTTGGGGAAGGTCATGCCGAAAGCCAGCAGGATGCCGTAAACAGCACCCGAGGCACCCACGGTGACACCCCAGCCGGGCACCAACAGGTTGCAGAGTCCAGCACCTATACCGCAGACAAGATAGTAGAACAAGAACCGCCTTGAGCCCCAGAAGTTCTCTAACACATAGCCAAACATCCACAAGGCAAACATATTAAAGAAGATATGCTCAATATTGGCATGCATGAACATATAGGTAATCAGCTGCCAGATGCGGAAACGCCCTGTGGGAATGGCGTTGAGGGCACACATTGAGGTGATGTTGGCATAGCCATAGCGTTCCAAAACCACCGTTGCCATGAAAACGATTACATTAATTATCAATAGATTCTTCACCACAGTGGGAAGCATCTTGAATCCTTGGGGTGCGTATTGTGCCATTGGAATTGAGAATTGAGAATTGAGAATTTGGGTGGAATCCTTAATAAAGTATGGATTAAGAATTAGGAACTAAGAAAATATAATAATGACTTTTTTTTACTTCCACTTATTTTCTCTTTAACCATTAATAAAAATATTATATTCTTTAAAATCTAAACTATCAGTTTGTTTGGTGGGATTATCGCCATAGTCTTTTTGCCGCTGGGGCTGACATGTGGCACTGGACAACAGAATAGGTCTGCCACTAGCTGCTGCATCTCGGCCTGCTCTAGCGGAGTGCCAGCCTTCACTGCCATTTGCCGTGCCATAGAACGACATAGGCATTGCCGCCTGTCGGAGAATTTCTGCATCATGGTGCCTTTGTATTCTGTCAATATCTGATCGAACAAGGACTGTAGTTCGCTGTCTTTTATTTCTGCCGGTGTTGCTGAAACCACAAAAGTGGTCTGCCCGATAGTTCCTATCACAAAACCCTGTTTTTCAAGATCGGGAATCAGTTCTGAGAAAATGTCGGCATCGGCAGGTGAGAATTGGCAATTGACGGGGAAGAGCAGTTGCTGTGCCACGGCCTTACCCTCGGTGCTCATCAATCGGTCGTAGACGACACGCTCGTGGGCGGCTTGTTGGTCGATGACCAGCAGACCCGACGGCATTGTGCTGACGATGTAGCTACCCATCAGCTGCAGGCAGGGCTGGACGCTAGTGCCAGGTTGTGCTGTTTCGGCTTGGGGAATGAGGGTCTGTCGTTCCTCGTGGGTTGTTGCCGCAGGCTCATTATTCGCCTCTTTAAGGTCAAAGAAAGAGGTCCACTGGCTACCTTTTGTGCGACCGAAATCACCGTCCTTGCTTGTCGACTTAAACGGGTTGTAGGCGGGATTATAGTGCACTTGTGGCTGTTTTGGCACATAGCCCTTGGGGGCAGGGGGGAAGTCGACTTCTTGAATAGGATTAAACTCCAATTCAGTAGCCAGGCCAAACTGTCCCAACGCCCGCTTGGTGGCAGCGCGCAGGATGGTGAAGAGAGCCGACTCGTCGATAAACTTCACCTCGGTCTTCGTGGGGTGGATATTGATATCGATACGTGAAGGGTCCACCTCAAGATGTAGAAAATAGCTGGGGTAGTAGTGGTCTGGTATCAGGTCGGTATAGGCCTTCTCCACCGCCGCGTTGAGTGCGGGGTGCTTAATGAAACGGTGGTTTACAAAAAGATATTGCTCCCCACGGCTTTTGCGGGCGTATTCGGGCTTAGAGACGTAGCCGTGAACATTTACCACATCGGTTGACTCATCTACAGGGTACAGCCGCTCACGGTAGTTCTGTCCATACATTTGTGCTATACGCTCGGCAAAATTCCCCCCATGCAGGTCGTAAAGCAGCTTGCCATTATGGTAGAAGGTATAGTCGATGGTATAGTTGATGAGTGCCACCCGCTTAAATATCTCCTCGATATGACTCAGCTCAATGCTGTCTTTTTTAAGGAAGTTGCGTCGAGCGGGGACATTATAGAAAAGATTCTTCACCGCTATCGAGGTGCCGTTGGGGCAGCTGCATGAGCTTTGACTTTTAATGTCGCTTCCCTCAATAATCACCTGTGTGCCTAGATCGTTGTCGTGCATCTTGCTCCTCAGCTCCACCTGTGCTATGGCCGCTATCGATGCCAAAGCCTCACCCCTGAAACCCATGGTATGTATGGCAAAGAGGTCGTCGGCCTTGTGAATCTTAGAGGTGGCGTGACGTTCAAAACAAAGGCGTGCGTCGCTGTCGCTCATGCCGCAGCCGTTGTCTATCACCTGTATCAGCGTACGCCCCGCATCCTTCACAATCAGCTGTATCTTTGTAGCCCCGGCATCCAACGCATTTTCCAGCAGCTCCTTCACCGCTGATGCGGGACGGTCCACCACCTCGCCTGCGGCTATTTGGTTGGCCACACTGTCGGGAAGAATATTGATGATGTCGGGCATTACTGCAATTCGGGGTTGATATTGTGTTGGGGCACTATTCTTTACTGAGCTATCAGAAGCGAGTCGTTGGCGTGTTCTAAGATGTCGGCCAACATCTCCTCGGGGCTCATGCCGATACGGGGTAGCATCATGCGGGTCTGCTCGGCCATGTAATGGTCGGGATACTTGGCTAGAAACTCCTCGTATGCCGCCCGGGCCTCATCTATCTGGCTGTTTAGTTCTAGGGCATTGCCTTTTAGAAAATAGCACATCGGCACCTCCTCGTAGTCGGGATACTCGTTAATGACACGGTCGAACAGCGACAATGCGCGGTCGGTGTGCAGCACATTGCTTTGCATATCGGCGGCTTTCATCAAATATTGGGGCGACAGCGAGTCGCCGGGATACTTGTCGGCAAACGCAACATACATCTCTGTCAGCTGGTCGGCCGTATTGGGGTCGGCAGCGATAGCCGACTCAAATATTGAGTCCTCAAAATTCTCAATCTGGTCAATGCGTTTCTCTCTCGAGGGGCCGCAAGCCACCATCAGGATAGTGGCAAAAGCTAATATAGCTATCTTTTTCATTTTTTTATTGGGTGATATAAACATATTTACTTGTTTCTCTTCATCTTGTAGTTAGTTCTCACCTTGCCGGTCACCACATCGTTTATCTTACGTTTCAGCATAGTTTTGCGCAGAGCGCTCAGGCGGTCGGTAAACACCTTGCCCTCTAGGTGGTCAATCTCGTGCTGTGCCACGCGGGCAAACATGCCGTGCAGTTCCTCTTCGTGCAGCTGCCACTTCTCGTCGTACCAGCGCACCACCACGGCCTCCGTCCTCAGCACATCCTCGTGTATGTCGGGGATGCTCAGGCACCCCTCGTTGAAATATTGTTTTTCCCCTTTATATTCCAATATTTCGGGGTTAATCAGCGTGTGCTCTTCGCTCACAGGGCCGTAAGTATCAGTCTTCTCGTCGTATGGGCGGAAACCTATTACCACCAGACGTATAGATAGGTCAATTTGGGGGGCTGCCAATCCCACGCCGTCAGCGGCATACATCGTCTCATACATGTCGGAAATCAGCTGTTGCAGATTGGGGTAGTCTTTGTCTATAGGTTGCGCCACCTTGCGCAGTGTAGGATTTCCGAGTCCAACAATAGGGTATATCATAATTATAAGTTTTTAATTCTTAATTCTCATATAGTCTTGTAGCATAATCGTCGCGCTCACCTGGTCCACCATCGCCTTGTCCTGTCGTTGCTTCTTCTTCAGTCCCCCGTCAATCATGGCCTGAAAAGCCATTTTTGAGGTGAACCGTTCGTCTATGCGTGCAATCTCTTTGTCGGGAAACGCTTCGCGCAGCCGCCCAACAAAGGGTTCGATTATCCGTGCCGATTGTGATGGGGTGTTGTCCATGTGCTTCGGCTCGCCCACCACAAACACATCCACCTGCTCTTTTTTGCAATAGTCCTGCAACCATTGCATCAGCAAAGGGGTGTTCACGGTGGTCAAACCCGTCGCAATGATACGTTCTGGGTCTGTCACCGCAATGCCCGTACGCTTTATGCCATAGTCGATTGCAAGGATTCTTCCCATATTTTTATATATTATTTTAGCGTGCAAAGATACAAAAAAAAACTCATTCAACTAAAAATAGTGACCTGTGACACGATAGCTCTCGTACCACAGGCCACTGTTTGGTTGATATTCTCCGCCTACTTCAGTACAATCTTCTCTGTCGCCGTGCCGTCGGGATAGTGCAACGTGGCGTAGTACGAGCCTGACGGCAAATGGTCGAGTGACAACGTTACTGATGATTGTCCCGTAGGAATATGGGTGGACATCACCTCGTGACCCGCTGCATCCTGTAGCGTGACCCACACTTCTCCTGTCAACGGCACAGATAGTATGACACTGACCTTCCCGTCCGTCGGGTTGGGTACAATCTTCATCAATGATGGGGCTGCACCTTGTACCTCACCAATGCCTTCTGGGTTGCTGAACAAGGCGGTGAACACCGTGTCCTGCGTCACCTCCACCTGCCGTGGGTTCGACGTGTCGCCATCATCCCATCGTGCGAAAACGTTAGCCCCCCATGCCCGTGCAGTAAGCGTCGCAGTGTCCTCCTCATAATACACACCCCCGCCGTACACGCTGCCCCTGGCCAAGTCGTTGCTCACAGCTACCACCTCGTATTGTTCGCGCGGTGCGAAATAGGCGGTAAACAGCGTGTCCTGCGTCAGGTACACCGCTCGTGGATTCGTCGTGTCGCCGTCGTTCCAGTGAGTGAACTTATAGCCCACGTTCGGCACCGCCTCGATGTTATAGGTAGTAGAATCGTAGAAGATGCCACCTCCCGTCACCGTCCCCATCTCCTCGTCCGCCGACTCCACCTCCAACAGGCTGCTGTCTGGTATTATTATAGCATGAAAAGGTCCATACCCTAAATTTTCCACGCAAAACCAATAACCATAATAATCAAGCCAACAGCAAACATTGGGTTCCTTGGGCGAAAACCTGCACGGATCATTTGCCAGTCCAATACCGATATACATGGTTGCCTTATATGGACAACTTGGTGGATTTGTCCACCTAATACCATTGCTGTAACCAGACCCTGCGATAAAGAAAGAGCCGCTAACGACATGTGGCTCCTTAAACATCACCTCATAGGCCTCACAGTAAAGGAATCCGGCCGAAGTGTCGTTGTTCTTGGGCAGCTTCATTATCTTGGGAGCCGCCGTGTCCCACCGGATAGAGTCCAGCAGGATGAGCGAGTCTTGCACGGTGTCGTGTTGATACAAGTACATGTATTCTGGTAGCCGGTTCTCACCCATAGCAAGGGGTAGGAGTGGTATCTGTGAGCAAGGGGCCATATAATCTATTGATAGCATGGCCGACAATCCTTTTATCAAAAGCCGTCGCTGTGTGTGTTGGTATCTACCCACATAACCTTGTTCATCGAAGTTGCCCATAGCAAAAAGACAAACTCTGTCGAAATATGAGTCTGTGTAGGGCTGGTAGTATCTTTCACATTCATCATACCAGTCATAATAATAATAATTCGGGCTGCGACCATAGATGGTGTCGTTCACTTGCGCCGACACAGACTGCGCCACGGTCAACAAGACAATTAGTGATAGTAGATGCTTTTTCATAACGTTTTTTTTACTGGGTTATTATATTGCTTTCGGTACATATATACTCACAATCCTCGGAAGTGACATGACTATATTTTTCACATTGCAAAAATACATTTTTTTATATATATAAACATCTTTTTTTATGCATAATTGTTTTTTTTTTTTTACATCTTTCATCTTTTTATTGCAGATCCGCCCAGTGAAACAGATTTCTACTCTCTCGCCATTTTTTGCCTATACAGCAATATCTCTGGGCGGTATTCAAAGTGCATGGTGTCGTAGTGGTACCACCGTCCACCCCAAATGAAACCGTGCCTCTCAAACACCTCTACCAGCTCTAGTGGGAATGTGTTGCGATAAGCTATTGTGTCGTTCTCGTCCGCCTCGGGGTAGTCCAATCGCCAGTAGTTCGACTCTGACACTCCGATGTCGATTGCTATCCCAAACGCGTGGGCGCTCATCCTGTTTGTCCCTGCTACCACACGCCAGTTGATAGTCGAAATCCCCTCCAGATACGGCCTCCATTCCGGGTGCGCGTCTAGCTCGTCCGACACTTTCTGCAACTGCCTGTCCACCCCGTTTACCGTAGTGATTCTCACCGTCTTGTTCACCAGCGTAGGGCACCACACGATGGTAGTCAGATTCTTTTCCATATTGTACTCTGTCTCACCATACATCTTCTTAAATAAAAGGTCGTTGCGTATTCGCCCCGCATCGTTAAACGGCTCTATCACATTTGTGTATAGCCAATACGACATATCCTCGTTGTCACCTTCTTCCAACATTTCTTGCACCGACTTGTCGAGACCATCGTCGTACAGTAGCGTGGTGCCGTCGTTCCACACAAGGTGGTTGTCGGCATATCCCACTATCTCGTTGGGATATGCCTCGATAAGGCATTGGGCGAAAAGTGGTATGCTCTCATATTCCTCCGAATCAGGGGTGATAACACGGGTGCGCATCCCGCATCCACTAGCCAGCATGAGCATCGTGACGGCAACAACGCATATAAAACCATATTTATTTCGATTCATACTTTTTAGTGATTAGTGAACTGTGAACAGTGATTAGTGATTTTATTGCGGGTCGACGTCGAAGTGTATTTGTAATGAGGATAGTGCCTTGTCCGCCTTCAGTTTGTCCGCCATGTCCAGTATGATGCGCTTGCCTTCGGCAATGGCTTCGCTTCGCTCGAAACGCACGATTATCTCCTTCAGATACAGTCCACGCACACGGCTCACGTTGGGATACTCCGGTCCCATCACACGGGTGCCGAACACACTGCGCAGCTGTGCCGCGTATGTGGCTGCTGTCGAGTTCAACAGGTCGCTGTCGCGGTGCTTCAGGGTGATGACAATAAGACGGTAGTAAGGGGGATAGCGAAACACACGCCTTTCGGTTATCTGGCTGTCGTACATGGCATGGTAGTCGTTGTCTATCACGTTGCGTATAGCTTGGTGGTAGGGGTTGTAGGTCTGTATGATAACCTTGCCCTGGTGGCCGTGCCTGCCCGCCCGTCCGCTCACCTGCGTCATCTGCTGAAAAGCCCGCTCAAAGGCACGGAAGTCGGGGAAATAGATCAAGTTGTCCGCACTCACGATACCCACCACGCTCACATGGTCGAAGTCAAGCCCCTTGGTCACCATCTGTGTACCCACTAGGATATCTATCTTACGGTCCTGAAAGTCGTTGATAATCTCCAGATAGCGGTTCTTCTGCAGCGTGGTGTCTAAGTCCATGCGCGCCACCCGTGCGTCGGGAAACAGGATGCTGAGGTCGTCCTCCACGCGCTCAGTGCCGAAGCCCTTCATCGACAGGTGCTGGCTGTGGCAGGCGGGACATTCCGACGGCAGCGGTATCGAATAGCCGCAATAATGGCAGCGCATGCTGTTGGTGACCTTGTGGTACACCAGCGACACATCGCAGTGCTGGCAGGTGGGTGTCCAATGGCAGTCGTCGCACTCAATGCGCAACGAGAAGCCGCGGCGGTTCTGGAACAATATCACCTGCTCATGGTCGTCGAGGGCCTGCTGTATCTGTTTCAGCAGGAAATGAGATATATGGGTGCCACCCCTTGCGGAGCGGTCGCCCTGCTCGCGACGCAGGCGAGCAGCCTCCTCCTTCATGTCCACACACAGCACCTCGGGCATCAGCAGTCCGCCATAGCGGTGTTTCATCACGCTGAGGCCGTACTTGCCCTGCTGCGCATTGTAGTAGCTCTCTATCGAGGGTGTGGCGGAGCCCAGCACCGTCCTTGCCCCCCACAGGTGGGACAGATAGATGGCCGCGTCGCGACCGTTGTAGCGCGGTGCAGGGTCATACTGCTTGTACGAGCTGTCGTGCTCCTCGTCAACTATCACCAGCCCAAGGTCCTGAAAGGGGAGAAACAGCGCACTCCTTGCCCCCAGCAGCACCTGGTAGCGCTGGTTGGGGTCGCTGCTCTGCGTGCGGCTCCACACCTCGGCGCGCTGCGAGGAGCTGAAACGCGAATGATACACCCCCACAATGTCGCCAAAATATTTGCGCAGACGGTTGATGATTTGAGCCGTAAGAGCTATCTCTGGCAATAGGAAAAGCACCTGCTTACCCTCTTTCACCACCTCGTGGATGAGCCTTGTATACACCTCGGTCTTGCCCGACGAGGTGACGCCATGCAGCAACGCCACCTGTTGCGGACATGAGCGCAGATAGTCGAAGGCCGCCTGCTGCTCCTCGTTGAGCACTATGCTCTCGGGGCTGGTGGTGCTGCTGTAGTGCTCCAGGCGGCTCTCCACACGCTCCTCCACCGCCAGCACGCCGTGACGCACCAGCGTGCGGAAGGCCGAGTAGGACACCACCTGGCCGTCGGCAGTGTCCAGCAGGGTGCGCTGTGCCACCGCCTCTGAGCCCATGTGGCTCAGCTGCATCAGCTTCATCAGCACATCCACCTGTTTCTGGGTGCTCTTCTTCCGCTCCAATTCGTCCATCAACGCCCGCAGCTGCTCCCCGTCGTCGTAGGGAGGAGCCAGCACCACATAGGCCGACGTGCGTGGCACAAAACGCTGCCTCAGCTCCTCGTCCATCACTATTATGCCACGCTCTATCATCGTATTGAGCAGCGGCATCATCTTCTGCACCCCTATGGCCCGGCTGATATCATCCACCGTCATCACCGGATGGTCGGTAAGCAGCTGCACTATGCGCAGCTCGTTATCCGTCAGGTCCGACAGCTCGCCCTCGAAGTCGGGATGTATCGACACCGACGACTCGCTCGCCAACCTCAGTGCCGACGGCAACGCTATTGCCATCACATCGCCCACATAGCACATATAATACTCCGCCAGCCATTCCCAAAAAAGAAACTGACGCTCCGTCACCAGCGGCTCGGTGTCCAATATCGACAAGATATACTTCACCCTATAGCTGGGCACCGACTCATGCACACGGCGCACCAGTGCCGAATAGAGCCTTTTGGGACCAAACTGCACCACCACGCGCTGCCCCACGCGCACCGCATCGTTATACTCCTGCGGCACACGGTAGGTGTAGGTGCCATGTATGTGGAGCGGCAGAACTACGTCGACAAAATAGGTGGTCATCACTATACAATATATTCAATCGTTTATAAATCAACTGCCATACATACAGCCCTCGGCACTATGGCAGTCTGCAAAAGTACAAAAAAACGCTGACATCACACACTTTTTTGTCGCTCTTTCGACAAATAAGTCGAGAACACACGCATCAGCTTTCGCCCTATAACGGGCTGAACAAGACCCAAAAGTGATTAAAAAGCCGTAAAAAAAATTGACACCTGCATCCAACCCTTTTGTCATTGTCATCGTCATCATGTCCCACTTCACTTTACGTGGAGTTGCTTTGTTTAGGCAAACAAACTGGGTGATTATCATGCTCTTCGCCTTGCACAACCTTGTGCCACTTTTTTTTCCTAAAAATGGCACCCTAATTTTTCACTTTTATCGGTATAATTATATCAGACGGCCGACAGCACCCACCTCAATCACGCACACACCATACCCTCGTCATGCCTTCGTCGTGCCCTCGTTTCCGAAGACGAAAACAGGGCGAAGGCAGGAACAAGGCAGGAAGAACTCAGACAGCCTCCACAACCAAACAACGCGACTAAGGTCCAGGCTAAAGGGAAAACAACAGCGTATGCCAACATTGCACTGACAAACCACCATCTAAAAAATGTGCAGACTAGGGCAAATTAAGAAATACCAACCATTTTTATTACAACACAATAGGCAGAATATCAAACAATTACCCCCCCCCAACAAAAAAAAGTGATAAATAACTTGTTGTCAAATAAAAAAAAATCGTATCTTTGCGCCCGTAAACCGAGCGTATGAGTTAAGCCGAATGCAGACGAACAAGTTCGTCTGCCGAGGCAAGAAAACGGCCGATGAAAAAACGAATGATAAACAGCGAGTGTCAGGCAGATTAATGGGTTCTGTCTGTTTGTATGACCAAAGAGTGTATAGATAGAACCCACATTTTCTGTGGAAAGGATTCCTGTGACAACACTATGCAACGAATAGCGAATTAATAAAGAAAAAAGAGTAAAGTGTAGGTTAATTATAAGTACATCAACAATTAATACACAAAAATAAGATGAAAAAGACTGTCCTATTCTTAGTCATTGTGTTACTGGCCATTGGAGCCTTCGCCCAGTCGCACAGTTATAGAGATACCTTGCATGTGAAGTATGAATATTTCGACCTCTGGGACTTTTTTTCTGACACCTCGTCGAGATATCGTAATTGTTATCAAATGGGTGTTCCCGTCAAACCTGGCACTAACGCCCAACTATTACGTCATGATATTGTGCAATATAACTTTACCAACGACCCAAACGGTTTGAAAGTGGTGGGTATTTCTGCTGTGATCAAGATGTCTGGTGGACCGACATCATTCCCAATGAACCCGCCCGAATACCTTTTGCTATATGATGCTGTAACCGACACTTTCGATCTCAAAGCCTCAGTGCAGTGGGAGGTGAGAGACACTGTGGGCAGGCCTCCCTACGACTGGATTCTGGCTTTCGAGAATGGCAAGCCAACGACATGGTCGGCATATTATCATACCACTGTGCCCCGTAATTGGACTGTCTTTGATATGTATTTGACGAACCTGCAAGGGTGTATGACTCGTTCTATGTGGGAGGAACGAGTAGGATGGGACAGACTATGACCAATCTAGATGCCAACTATTATTGCTATGGACTGCAGCGAGTGGATACTGTGACAAACACTCGTCTGAATTATAAACCAATACTATGGAAGATATTTCCCTACGACAATTCCTTCGAGTGGACGCCTTACCGATGGCGCTGGGAGCAGACGAACCAATGGATGATGTTGCTGCCTATCATAGAGGTGGTGGACACAGTGTTTGCCAATGCGCCAGAGTGTCCGCGGGTGAGCGGACTGTTTATTAGGGGCAACTATACCGACACGGTGACACTACAGTGGTCGTCCGACAGCCTGCACACGGAGTTTGAGCTGTCATACGGGCCTGAGGGCATCAGGGCAGGCGAGGGTACCCGGGTGACGCTGAACGACACGCGTTGGCAGTACACTGACACCAACCACAGGGATGTGCCGATGGTGGCGTGGGTGCGGACGGTGTGCCGCGAGTACGACACACTGCGCTGGAGCGACTGGAGCGCCCCTGTATACTTTCTGCTGCACCACGAGGGTGACTCGTCAGGACACGAGGGGATAGTGGTGCCAGACGACGAGAGCGACCTGTCGCGCTTTGTGATGCTGATGCCCAACCCGGCAAGCAGTGGCGTGGGGGTACTGTCGTCCTACGGCATAGACCGCCTGGAGGTGTACGACATGAGAGGTGTGCGGGTGCTGGAGCAGAAGGGGCAGGGCCGCGAGACATCGGCTGGCTTCGACGTGTCGAACTGGGCCATGGGCACCTATGTGGTGCTGGTGCACACCCCGGCCGGCACCGCTGCCAAACGGCTGTTGGTGAAGTGAAAATAGAATAGGAGTATGGGCGTATGATGCGGTAAGACATGGTTTGGGGCAGAGCAAGAGCGTGTAGTTCCGCTGGCCTGTTTGCTTAGGTGGAATAAGATTGTTGGTAAGACTGCCTGTGAAGAAGCGAAAAAAAATGAGGTGTAGAAATACGTTTTTTTGCCAAAATACGTTAATAATAGATTGAAGTAATAGTTATCATTGCATGGCAAAACGTATAGTGGTGGCTGTCACCAACGACTTGCTGACCGACCAGCGGGTGGACCGTAGTTGCTGCGCCCTGCGGGAGGCGGGCTATGAGGTGACCCTTGTAGGACGGCGGCTGCCCGAGAGCGGAGCTCTGGAGGCGAGGGAGTATAGGTGTGTGCGTATGCGGCTGCTGTTTAGGCGGTCGGCGTTGTTCTATGCCGAGTATAACTTGCGGCTGCTGCTACGGATGCTATTGATGAGGGCCGATGCCTACTATGCCAACGACAGCGATACGCTGGAGGGGTGCTACTGGGCGACACGTATGAGGAAAAAAGTACTGTTGTATGACGCCCACGAGCTGTTTCCCGATGTGCCGGAGCTGTTGGACAAGCCGAGGGTGAGGCGAGTGTGGCAATGGGTGGAGAAACGGTGCCTGCCTAGGGTGGATGCCGCCTTCACGGTGAGCCAGAGCGTGGCTGACGAGTATAAAAGACGCTATGGAATAGAGATGACTGTGGTGAGGAATTTGCCACAGGGCATGGAGCATGATGCATGCTGCATGGATAATTATCTTGGGAAGGCAGAAAAAGCTCAATCCTCCATTCTCAACACTAAATTGATATTGTATCAAGGGGCAGTGAATGTGGGGCGAGGGGTGAGAGAGTTGGTTGATGTAATGGGGCGGCTGCCACAGTGCCGACTGATGGTGGTGGGCGATGGCGACCTGCTGGAGGAATTGCGTGATTATGCCATGGGGCTGCCTTGGGCCGAGCGGATAGAGATGAGGGGACGGGTGCGACCCGAGACGCTGAGGAGGCTGACCCCAAGTGCCGACCTAGGGGTGTGCCTGTTGGAGGACAAGGGCAAGAGCTACCGCTCGGCACTGCCCAACAGGATAGGCGACTTTGTACAAGCGGGGGTGCCCATGGTGGCGACAGGCTTTGTAGAGATAAGGCGCCTGCTGGAGCTTTACAACATAGGCACCACGACAGAGCCATGCCCCCCGGTAAAAGAGGGAAGAGCGTATGAAGAGTATCTAGACCGCCTGGCCAATACGATAGGGGAAACCCTTAACCTTTGGGAGGCAATGGCACCTGAAGAGCGACGAAAGAGATTTGACTTTGCCCGCAGGGAATTGTGCTGGGAAAAAGAGAAAAAAAAGCTTATTGAAAGAATTGATGCAATAATTGACAAGAAACGCCGTTATGAGAAGAATTGAAGCTTAGGTTGGCGCAAGCTGAGATGTATAAATAAAATGGAAATCTTTAATTATTACCAATATCGTGATTTATAACATTCTATTGATTCTGTATTTTGTGGGCTGCCTGTTAGGCCTGTGGTTCGTGTTTAAAAAAGCTGGCGAGAAGCCGTGGAAGGCTTTGGTGCCTGTATACAACGTGGTGGTGTGGATAAAGATATGCGGCAAGAGCTGGAAATGGTATATATACTGCCTCATACCCGCCGTCAACATTTTCACGCTGCTGCTGCTGGTGGTGGAGACCGCCAAGGCGTTTCACCGCTACAACTTCTTCGAACAGACATTTGCCGTCATCTTCCCTTGGTGCTACCTGCCCATACTGGGGTTGGGCAAAATGGAATATCACGACCCCAACAATGAGCCTCCCCACAAGGTGAGCGAGTTGCGCGACTGGTTGGATGCCATAGTGTTTGCTTTGGTTGCCGCTGTCATTATCCGCGGAAAGATGTTGGAGTTTTACAACATTCCATCAAGCTCGATGGAAAAGTCGTTGCTGACGGGCGACTTTTTGATGGTGTCGAAGCTGGCATACGGACCCCGCATGACGATGACCCCATTGTCGGTGCCATTAGTACACAATGTGATGCCATTGTCGAATGGGCAGCGGGAGTCGTATCTTAAATGGATCGAGCGCCCCTACCACCGCTACCCCGGATTGGGGAAGGTGGAACGCATGGATGCAATGGTGTTTAACTTCCCCGACGGCGACACGGTGTGCACGGCGTGGCAGAGCAACATGAGCTACCACGACTTGGTGAGAGAAATGGGGCGCGAACAGGTGCTGAACGCAAAGCGCCTGCCGGTTGGCAACACGATGGTTGAGAACCATATCAGGGTGCGCCCGGTGGACAAACGCGAGAACTTCATCAAACGCTGTATTGGACTGCCTGGCGAGGATATAAAAATTGTAGACCAGAAGGTGTATGTGAACGGCAAGGCCCTGCCCACGCCCATGGAGAGCCAGCAGACATACGACGTTCAGTTCACCCCCGGACTGAACGCCCGAAAGATACTGGACAATGCCGGTGTGAGCAATGAGGATTTCGAGAACGCGCTAGGGATGATGATGTATGATGGTGTGCCTTACTACCGCCTGCCACTGACCGAAAAGATGGCATTGGAACTGCAGGCACGTCCCGATGTGGTGTCGGTGACACCGGTAACATATGCCGAGGGAGAGGGCGACCGTCAGCTGTTCCCCCACGCCGAAGGCTACAACTGGACAGTGGACAACTTTGGACCTGTGCATATTCCCGCCAAGGGAGAGACCCTGACGCTGACAGTAGAGACCCTGCCGTTGTACAAACGCCTGATAGAGGTGTTTGAGGGCAACACGCTGGAGGTGCGTCAAGGAAAGATATTTATCAACGGAGAGGAGACAAATGAGTATACCTGCAAGATGAACTACTATTGGATGATGGGCGACAACCGCCACAACTCGGCCGACAGCAGGTATTGGGGCTTTGTGCCAGAAGACCATATAGTGGGGAAAGCCAAGATGGTGGTGTTCTCTATCGACAAAGACCACAAAAAAGTGCGCTGGAACCGCATCTTTCGTTCAGCCTCGAAGTGGTAGACCGACATGAGTGAAAAAAATATCTTTTCCAGCACACAATATTTTGCAATTTTTTAAGTTAATACCATACCAAAGTTAATGAAGGAGACACTTAATTATGTATGCAATAATAACAACCCCAAAAGGGACTATGAAGGTGGAGCTGTATGAGAAAGAGGTTCCCAACACGGTGGCCAACTTTGTAAAGCTGGCAAAGTCGGGATTCTATGACGGGCTGCATTTCCACCGTGTGATACCCAACTTTGTGATACAAGGCGGCTGCCCCTACAGCCGAGACCTGCGCGACCCTCGTGTTGGCACAGGCGGCCCCGGCTGGACTATAAAATGTGAGACACACGCCACAAGGCAGCACCACGAACGCGGGGTTCTTTCGATGGCACATGCAGGGAAAGACACCGGCGGCAGCCAATTCTTTATCTGCCACAACCGCGAGAACACCCAACACCTAGACGGTGTGCACACCTGTTTTGGCCAAGTGGTGGAAGGCATTGACGTGATTGACGAAATAAGGGTGGGTGACCTCATCGAAAAAATTGAAATTATTGAAGAATAACCAATAACCCAAGATAAACAGCTATGAACTTAGGTATAAAACTGCTCGTTGCAGAGGACGACCCCAATTTGGGAACCATTTTAAAGGCATATCTCACACAGAAAGGCTACACTGTCTACCTGGCAGTTGACGGACAGGCTGCCCTCGATTCTTATCAGAACGACGATGTGGATGCCTGTATCCTCGACATTATGATGCCGGTGAAGGACGGATTCACTGTTGCCAAAGAAATTCGCCGTGTGGATAAGCGCATCCCTATCATCTTCCTAACCGCCAAGAATTTAGAAGCAGACAAGCTGAAAGGTTTTGAGATAGGTGCCGACGACTATGTTACCAAGCCCTTCAGTATGGAGGAGCTATTGGCACGTTTGAACGCCACCATACGTCGCTCGTTCGACGACGGCAAGCCGGATAAAAACCTCTTCCACATCGGTAACATACTCTTCGATTATGCACATCAGACCCTAACATGTGGCGACAATGTGCAACGTCTCACCATGAAGGAATGCGAACTGCTGCGCATGTTTGCCATGAATTTCAACCAACTAGTAGACCGCACCAGCACGTTGCAGAAGATTTGGAAGGACGATAGCTATTTCGCTGCCCGAAGCATGGACGTGTACATTACCAAGCTGCGCAAATATCTGAAAGTTGACCCCCAAGTGCAGATTGTCAATGTGCATGGTGTGGGTTTCCGTCTGACAGTAAAGAACGATTAATACGAAAAAGAGGGAACTATTATATACTACTATTATGCAGTCCCTGCCACTTTTAGTTTTTTAGTATCCCTTTTTGCTTATAGAAAAAAGATGCGACTTATTTTTCTAGGGACGGGTACTTCGCTTGGGGTACCCGTCGTGGCATGTAGTTGCGCAGTATGCCATTCGACTGACTGGCACGACAAACACCTTCGAACATCAGCACTTGTGGAAACCAACGGAGGCAGAAACATACTTATTGACATAGGCCCCGACTTCCGCTACCAGATGTTGCGAGAAGGAGTGAGGCATCTCGACAGCATACTCATCACCCACGCACACCGCGACCATGTGGGAGGACTGGACGACATCCGTTCCTTCAACTATGTGCAGAATCAAAAGATGGAAGTTTATTGCAACCGCGAGGCTCGCGAGGCAATAGAACGCGACTACCACTATATATTCACCCCACACGAGTTTCCTGGCCTGCCTGAAGCCAACCTGCACGAATTGTCGGGCGACAGCCCATTCCATGCAGCAGGTGAGGAAATAATGCCCATCAAGGCAATGCACAAACTGCTTCCGGTACTAGGTTATAGGATAGGAGGATTGGTTTATATAACCGATGCCAACTATATATCACAAAGCGAGATGCACAAGCTGGAGAATGCTGATGTCTTAGTCATTAATGCACTTAGGAAAGAGAAACATTTCTCCCATTTCTGCCTGCCAGAAGCGTTGGAGATAATAGCTCAGGTAAATCCCCGCGAAGCCTACATCACCCACGTAAGCCATGATATGGGTTTTTATGCCGAAGTGTCGAAAGAATTACCCCCCAATGTGCATATAGCCTATGACGGACTGAAAGTGGAGCTATAGTGTCAGTATTGATATTGTATCAGACCTAGTGAAAAAAAGTGTAATGAGAAATTGAAATATGGCTTAAGAAAGGGTTTGCTCTCCTATTTCATAGTTCTCAAACAATAAGTCAATTAAAGATGCACCTTCACATCGTCTCATTCAACGTTCCTTGGCCAGCCGACTATGGCGGGGTGATAGATGTGTATTACCGCATTGTGGCTCTGTCAAACGCGGGTGTACACATCCACCTACACTGCTACACCTATGGTCGTCAACGGGCCGATGAATTGGAGAGGTGGTGTGACGAGGTGTGCTACTATCCCCGAGAAACAGGCATTCGCCACCAATTAGAAAGGCGTCCCTACATCGTGGCTTCGCGCTGTTCTGAGGCTTTGCTGCTACGTCTGCAGCAAGACAGCCACCCCATCCTCCTCGAGGGTTTGCACAATTGCTGGCTGTTAGAACACCTGGCAGGGCAGGGGAGACGCCTCATAGTGCGTGCCCATAATGTGGAACACGACTACTACGCAGCACTCGCTGCCGTAGAAAAGCGTCACTGGAAACGACTCTTTTTCCGTACCGAAGCACGCAAGTTGCACCGCTATGAGACGCAGTTGACGAAAGCGACAACGGTGTTGGCCATTTCGGATACCGATGCCGCCCACTTTCGTGCCATAGGATGTGCCGACGTAAGGCTGCTACCTCCTTCTCACGGTCACACAAAAGTGACGTCACTCATTGGTCGTGGAGATTATGTGCTATACCACGGAAACCTCTCAGTGCCTGAGAATATCAATGCCGTCCACTATCTGCTGGAGCAGGTGGCAGACCGCTGCCCCTATCAATTTATTGTGGCAGGAAGGAATCCCGACGAGGAGCTGCAACACACCATCGCCAAGCACCGTAACGTACGTCTGCTAGCTAACCCCGACGACGACACCATGCACCACCTATTGCGAGAAGCACAAGTCAACCTACTGCTCACCTGGCAGGCGACAGGAGTGAAACTGAAGTTGATGAACGCACTATATGAAGGTCGTCACTGCTTGGTGAACAGCCCGATGGTAGAAGGCACGTCCCTTGCCACCGCATGCGTAGTGGCTGACACGCCAAGCGAGATACTACAATCTTTGGCATACTTGATGAAGGCTGACTTTTCAGAAGAAAAACGCCAACTCCGTGTAGCAATATTAGAACTTGCCGACCCGATGCACGACATTGCTGCAACATTGCTTGAACAGTTGGATACTTGAATATGTTAGTATTATCTATTTCATGAAGAAACACATTTTAGTTTTTAGTTTTTACCTTTTAGTTTTCATAGCTTCCTACGCCCAAACGAAATGGACAGGTATCGACATGCCCTTTATGCCCAAGCGCGACACCAACCACATACACATCCTCAGAACCTATACTATCACCGACACCCTTACCATGGAGCGCAAACTATTGTCAACGGTGGAGTACGACCGCTACGGCTACCCCATGTCGCCCGACATTCAGTTAACCTACAATGCGAAAGGACAACTCGTCAAATATGTCAGATTCGAGCATCACTATGATTGGGAGGGACACTGGCGTAGAGACACAGTGCCAACAGTGGTGTCCCTCATACAATATACGCCTGAAGGTATAGTGTGGCAGGTGAAGAGTACACAATACTATGATAACGGAGACTCCAACTCGCTAAACACCTACGAGCTCATCACCTACAAGACTCACCCCCAATACGGAGTGTTGGACTGCTCGTATCTTCATACCGGACAGTTCGGGTTCGACCACCCCGTTGGTCCATCCACATATCAAAACACCTCTTACTTCCGTCGTCAATTTGACAGCCTAGGGCATCTCCTGCACCAGGATGAAGTCGACGACTGGACAGAGACGCACACCTCGTTGCACTACCATTACCACCCCAACGGAAGAGTGGCGTACCGCACAGGAACATACTATGAGTTTGAAGACTCCATTGTGTATCAATACGACACAGCGGGGAAACTGAACGGCATGATAGGCAAATACTATGACCTTGAAGAGGAGGGGGATGTAGTCATCCGCTGCCGACCAGACGGAAAGTGGATAGAACAAATAACTCACTGGCACCCCTACGGTGACAATCCTTACCCATACCAACAGACTCAGCGTGTGCTCTACGATACCCATGGCATGCCAGTCAGCGATCGTTTGCTCGGACCAGAGGGCCATTACATCGAGTACGAGATTGTATACTGGAAATAGTATTGAAAACATTCGAGCATTCGTACAATAAAAAATGACCTAATTCGTTTTTTTTATGTATATTTGCATTTTATTATAGAAGAATGGCTAGGATATTTAGGCGATATGAATCAACAATATACGGCAACTACCGGAAAGCCTACCTCATTGACGGAGCGTTGACAGGGGTAGTAATGTCGGTTGTACTGTTGTTGCGTGACTGGCTAGCCAAGTCGCCTATGCCGTCGCCAGAAAACTATATAACCGAACTGGTGTTGGCTGTAGGAATCTTTTGGTCGAGCTACCAATACCGCAAACAGCTGCCCGAAGGTAAAGTGACACTGAAGGAGCTGATGTTGCTAGGCTTAGGCATAGGAGTGGTGAGTGCCGTGGTGTATGGACTATGGACGTGGCTGCGCTGCGGAGTGCTGAACACCTCGTTAGTGGACTACTACAACCACCAACGCATCAATATGATGGAGGCTGCGGAGAGTAGTGTAGAAGCCAAGTTAGCCGTGGAACAGGTGACAAGATACACCGCTGGCGACTGGGCTTTTATCGGAGCCTTCCGCTCGGCGGTAATGAGTGTGATTATCACCTTCTTTGCCTCCTTGATATTCCGAACCGAGAAAGCCCCTGTCCGCACAACAGGAAAAGTAAGAAATAAGAAGTAATAAATACAAAGTAGCTGTTACATATTAAACCTAAACGATTAAACCTTAAAACACTTAAACTAAAAATATGGACATATCGATCATAGTACCGTTGTTCAACGAGGACGAGTCGCTACCACACCTGGCAGAGTGGATCGACCGCGTGATGGAAGAACATTATTTCGACTACGAAGTCATCATGGTGGATGATGGCAGCAAAGACCGCTCGTGGCAAGTGATAGAGGACCTGCATACCAAAAACCCCAGATACAAGGGAGTGAAGTTCCGCCGCAACTATGGGAAGTCTGCCGCGCTCAACGTGGGTTTCCGTTACGCACAGGGCGATGTAGTCATCACTATGGATGCCGACCTCCAAGACAGCCCCGACGAGGTGCCAGAGCTCTACCGCATGATTAAGGAAGACGGCTACGACCTAGTGAGCGGATGGAAAAAGAAACGCTACGATTCCAAACTTGCCAAAAACATACCCTCCAAATTCTTCAATTGGACAACCCGCAAAATGAGCGGCATCAAGCTACACGACTTCAACTGTGGCCTTAAAGCCTACCGTCACGATGTGGTGAAGAGCATTGAAGTGTATGGCGAGATGCACCGATACATACCCGTAATCGCCAAATGGGCCGGATTCACCAACATAGGTGAAAAAGTGGTGCAGCACCGCAAACGCGAATTTGGTGTCACCAAGTTCGGCCTCAACCGTTTTGTAAATGGCTATCTCGACCTAATGAGCATTATGTTCATGTCCAAATTCGGCAAACAGCCCATGCACTTTTTCGGACTGATGGGCACACTTGCCTTCCTGCTCGGATTCATCGCCTTCGTCATCGTGTGCGTGCTACGCCTTTTCGGTCGCATAGCGCTCACCAACAGCGTATGGTTCTATGTCTCCATGCTGTTTATCCTTATGGGCACCGTGCTATTCCTTGCCGGTTTTTTAGGCGAACTGATATGCCGCAATTCTACCACTCGCAATCAATACCTTATTGAAAAGGAGGTGCTGTCATGAGTCTTCAATGTGGCATAGTAGGCCTGCCCAATGTGGGCAAATCCACCCTTTTCAACTGCTTGAGCAATGCTAAGGCCCAGGCCGCCAATTTCCCATTTTGCACTATCGAACCCAATGTGGGTGTCATCACCGTCCCCGACGAGAGATTGGCCAAGTTGGTAGAAATGGAACATCCCGCCAGCGTGGTCCCTGCCACGGTGGAGATTGTCGACATCGCCGGTCTTGTCAAAGGGGCATCCAAGGGAGAAGGACTAGGCAACAAGTTCCTTGGCGACATACGCACTACCGATGCCATCATACACGTATTGCGCTGTTTCGACGACGATAATGTGACACATGTCGACGGCAGCGTCGACCCCATCCGCGACAAGCAGACCATCGACCTCGAACTGCAGTTCAAAGACCTCGAAACCATTGAAAACCGCTATGAGAAAGAGGTAAAGAAAGCCAAAGCCGGAGGCGATGCCAAAGCCAAGAAGTTGGTTGAGGTGATGGACCTTTACCGCGCGGCACTGCTGTCTGGCAAAAGCGCCCGCACAGTCAAGTTGGAAGAAAGCCAGCAAGAGGCCGCTCGCGATCTGATGCTACTCACCGCCAAACCCATCCTATATGTCTGCAATGTCGACGAAGCCTCAGTGGTAACAGGCAACCATTATGTCGACGCTGTGCGCGAAGCTGTCAAAGAAGAAGATGCTGAGGTACTGGTGATAGGAGCCGGCATCGAAGCCGACATTGCCGAGCTTGAAACCTACGAAGAGAAGCAGATGTTTCTAGAAGACTTAGGTCTAAAGGAGTCGGGTGTCAACCGCCTCATCAAGGCCGCCTATAAGCTCCTCAACCTACAAACTTTCCTTACCGCAGGCCCCAAAGAATGCCGCGCATGGACATTTAAGAAAGGGATGAAAGCACCTCAAACTGCAGGCATTATCCATAGCGATTTCGAGCGTGGCTTTATACGTGCCGAAGTCATCAAATACGAAGATTACGTAACCCTTGGCAGCGAGGCCAAATGCCGTGAAGCAGGCAAAATAGCTGTTGAGGGTAAAGACTACGTGGTGCAAGATGGAGACATCATGCACTTCCGTTTCAACGTATAATATCCCCAACCCATAAGCCAAAAACTAAGATGCATTTAATACCCCTATCCCTGCAGCCTCGCACACCCTTGTCGAAGCACAAAACACGCCTACTACCAATAGGCATCTTAGTTTTTGGCATCACCCTTCTATATTGCCTCACCTCATGCTCAACACAAAAAGCCAACTGGGGCAACATACAGTACCATAATACCACAGCCCATTACAACATATGGTGGAATGGCAACGAAAGCCTCAAAGAGGCAATGCTCCTGCTCGACACCCGTTGCAAAGACGACTATACCCGCATACTACCCGTGTATAAAGTAGGCACTAAGGATGAAAGCATGGCATACTATCCTCAACTTGACCGGGCCATCGAAAAAAGCATCAAAGGCATCAAAAAGCACAGCATCTTCATCAATGGCCAGGAACATGTTCCCTACATTTCCAAATGCTACCTCCTGACCGCCTATGCCACCTTCTACAAACACGACATAGCCAACGCTGCCAGCACCTGCCAAATGCTCACAACACAATACAGCGGCACACCCATTGCTGACGAGGCCGCCATACTACAGGCCCGTTGTGCAACCTTGGACAAACGCTATCAAGATGCCGAAAGCTCGCTCGACGAACTGGTGACCGCCCTCGGCAAAGGCAATTTCGCCGCCAAACAGAAACTCAACCTCTATCTGGCCATGGCTGAATGCACCCTGCCTCAAGAAAAATACAAAAAAGGTGTCCAATTTCTCAAGCTGGCACTTGACGAACACCCAACACGCCAACAAAAAGCCCGCATCTACTACATCCTAGGGCAAATATATCAGCAACTCGACAAACGGCCCACCGCATCCAAATATTACGACAAAGTGCTCTCATGCGCCCCTTCCTACGAGATGGAATTCAATGCCCGCCTCAACCTTGCCTCATGCGCCGACCTCCAGCACACCGACCGTGAGAAACTAGAACGCCTTCTCGACAGGATGCTCAACGACAAGAAAAACGAAGAATTCATAGACCAAATATACTACGCCAAAGGCGAAATGTATCTAGGCATGCGCGACTTAAAAAAAGCTTGCGACGCATTCCGCACCTCCACGGCAGTCTCCAAAAACAATCCTGCACAAAAGGCTCGCTCCGCCCTCAGACTAGGAGGCATCCTATATGACAAACTACAAGACTACGACCATGCACAATACTACTACGACACTGCCCTCTCAATCATCAAACCCGACTATCCCCACTATGCCAACCACAAATCGCGTCACGACCTCCTAACCTCGCTAGTATCATACACCCGCGTCATCGCCCGCAACGACAGCCTCATCGCCGTTGCCAACATGTCCGAACCAGAACGTCTCACACTCATCAACAACAAAATAGCCGAACTAAAAAAAGCCGAAGAGGAGGCCAAAGAACGCGAACTACTTGAACAATTCGCCAACGATGCCAAATCGCTGCAAAACACCCTTCAAGGCGACTGGTATTTCTACAACAGCAATACAGTGCAAAAAGGTAAAGAAAGCTTCCGCCAACGATGGGGCATGCGCGGCCTTGAAGACTATTGGTTCCTATCCAAAAAAGGAATGCTCGGCCTGAATATGCTGGCAGGCACTGGCAACACCGACGAACAGCAAGACGACGACAAAGCCAATGCCGAAGGCATATCCGACTCAACAAAAGCAGAAGGCAACAACAGTGCCACCGGCAATCCCAACGACCCCCACAATGTGGCATACTACCTCAAAGAACTCCCACAAACACCTGCCGAACAAGACTCTATGCAGGCACAAACCGCCGTATGCCTCCTCAACGCAGGCTACATCTACTACGACGGCATCCACAACATACCCAAGGCCCTCGAATGCTACCTCCGTATGGCCAACGACTACACATCCAACAAAGAGATAGTGCAAGCCTTCTTCATGCTATACAAAATATACGACCGCCAGGGCAACACCCCCAACTCCAACTACTACCGCGACATGGTGCTCATGGGCTTCCCCGACAGCGACTTCTCCAACCTCATTCTCGACGAGGACTATTATAAAGAAATACTCCATCGCAGCCAACTAATCCGCGAGGACTACGATGAAGTATACACCCTCTATCGGAAACACCGCTACGACGACGTGCTCAACTCTGTGGCCACAGCCAAAGAACTCTACTCGGGCAACCCAATGCTCTCCAAGTTCCGCTATTGGGAAGCACTGGCCTACGCCCGCACCGACCAGCGCGACCGTGCCATCTCCACCCTCCAAGGCATCATAGCCGACTATCCCACCACCGACAGCATCATACCCCTGGCACAAGCACAACTCGACTTCCTTACAGGCGACGGCGCCAAATATGTGGCCAACAGCGGCACCGACGAATCTATCAACGACCCCGACCCCTCAACCGAAACCACGCAGACACTCGCCAGCCGATACAATAACCAGTCCGAATCGCGCCAAACATCAACCGTCGAACTATCGCCCGAGGCTAAGCTATTCCGCTACAAGGCCGACATGCCCCACCAAGTCATCATTCTCGTAAAAGAAAAGAAAATCCGAGCCACCCAAGTCCAAACAAAAGTCGGCACCTTCATTATGTCCTATTACGCCAATTCGGGCTACAAAACCACGCCGCTCATGTTCACCGACTCTTCACAAATGGTCACCATAAGCACTTTCAACAACGCCAACCAGGCACTCGACTTTGCTCATCACCTTCTGCGGCCCGAAGGCCCCCTTGTGGACTACAACCCCGACGACTACCAAGTTTACGCCATATCAAAACAAAACTACACAACCCTCTACAACCGCAAACACGTAGACGCCTACCGACAGTTTTACGACAAATACTATAAACCATGAGCGAAATAACCAACAGCCTTATTAACACCATCACCGTAGGCACCACAATAAAAGGCGACATAGTTGCCAACGGCGATTTCCGTATGGACGGCACCCTCGAGGGCAACATCACTCTTACGGGCAAACTAGTCATCGGCGAGCAAGGCCGCATCACAGGCAACGTGGTGTGCCAAAATGCCAACGTCATAGGCATCATCGACGGCAACCTCTCCGTAAAGGAGTTCCTCACCCTTTATGCCACCTCGCGCGTAAGAGGCGACATCGTTGCCAACAAGCTTGCCATCGAACCAGGAGCCTACTTTACCGGCAGCTGCCACATGTTGGACGAACTCACCGACTAGCCATTATCCGACAACTCACTTTTTTCAATCCCTTATCATTATTATTACATCATTCACCCATCCCCCTCGCACCGTTCAAATGCCCAAAACGTGCTGCTGCTTTGTACTTATTCCTACCGATTGCCAATGGCATCAGGCTGGTTTGCCAATACCCGGACAGCATACAATGGGCTATAGGGTGGATAAAAAACTCAAAATCTTACCAACAACAATATGACTGAGGAGATTCTGAAAAGACTGTACGAACAATGGGCAGGCGAGAAAGTCCAAGAAATGCTTGCCCTTTCGGCCAACGGAAGCAACCGCAAGTATTGGCGCCTCATGGGCGCAAGCCGGCAATGCATTGCCGCCTACAATGCCGATGTGGCAGAAAACGAGGCCTTTTATTACTACAGTTCGGCACTGAAGAAACGCGGCATCAGGGTGCCCGAGCTATATTCAATCCACGACGACAGGCAACACTACCTGCAACAAGACCTGGGCGACACCACCCTCTACACCCTGTTGCTAGACCGTAGACGCGCGGGAGGTGGTTTCGACAGCGATATGCTGAACCTATATCGACAAGTGCTAGCCGATTTGGCTCAGATGCAGGTGTCTGGCCGCGACCTCGACTTCTCTCATGCCTATCCGCGAAGCGATTTTGATGCCAGGTCGATAGGATGGGATCTCAATTACTTTAAATACTATTTTCTCAAACTCAGATACATCCCATTCGACGAAGAGCGGTTGGAACAGGATTTTGAACACTTCACCGACTATCTGCTTGATGCCGACTGCGGCTATTTTATGTATCGCGACTTTCAGTCGCGCAATATCATGCTGCACGATGGCAAGCCTTATTATATAGACTACCAGGGGGCTAGGAGAGGGGCTGCACAATATGACGTAGCATCGCTTCTATTTAGCGCCAAAAGCGACCTTCCCGAAGCCGTGCGGCAAGATTTGCTCACGCACTATATCCTCTGCCTAGAGTCTCGACAGAAAATAAATAGGAAAGACTTTCTACAAAGGTTCTACGGCTATGTGCTGGTGCGCATCATGCAAGCGTTGGGAGCCTACGGCTACCGCGGCTATTATGAGCGCAAAGACTATTTCTTGAGCAGTATTCCGCTGGCAGTGCGTAATTTGAAACAGGTTATCGATAGCCATCCCCTGCCCATAGAGCTGCCACACCTTGCACAAGTATGGCGACGCATCGTCGAATCGGAGGAGTCGGCACACCCCACCTCCACAGCGACCGGACTGACCGTGAAGGTAATGAGTTTCTCATACAAAAAGGGAGTGCCGCAAGACACTTCCGGCAACGGAGGTGGATATGTGTTCGACTGTCGGGCACTGCCCAATCCGGGCCGATATCCCGAGTATAGATGCTATACCGGCAAAGACCAACCAGTGATTGACTTTCTAAAGGGCAATGAGGAGGTGGAACAATTCCTACTAGGTGCCCAACAACTTGTGGGGGCCTCAATAAAGAAGTATATGGAACGCAATTTTAGCAGTCTGATGGTCTGCTTTGGATGCACGGGAGGACAACATAGGTCGGTTTATTGTGCCGAAAGGATGGCAAAATGGATATCTGACAATTTTGATTGCCAGGTAGATATAAATCACTGCGAACAATAATGAAAAAACTTTTTCACTTTTTTTTTATCACTTCGCACTTTTTTCGTATCTTTGCACTTTGATTGGATAAATAAAAAATCTATTATAACATGAAGAAAAGAACTGTAATTCAAATCCTTCTAGCACTGGTGATAGTCGGACTAGCAGTCTGGCTGTATATGAGCATCATGAAGCCGGTGAAGTTTGACAACGAGTACACTAAACGTCGCGATGCATGCGCCGAAAAGCTGAAAGCCATCCGCACCCTTGAGGATGCTTACAAGGTGACTTACGGCTGCTACACGGGCAGTTTCGATACGCTTTTTGACCGCCTGATGCATGAAGATAGCATGAAGGTGGTGAACAAAAATATCAACTACGACAAGATTCCCGAGGACGTGGATATCAACGAGATGACAGAGGCCGACGCTATCAAGGCCGGCTATATCTCGCGCGTTACCGAGTATGTCAACCCCATCGAGAACCTGCGCAAGAACAAGAAATTCACCCTCACCGACGAGGAGATATTGAATCTGCGCTATGTTCCCTATCCCAGAGATAAGAAATACGATTTCAATCTGCAGGCCGGCTTTATCGAAAAGAGCGGTTATCAGATGCCTGTATTCGAATGTCTGGTGAATATGGAAGACCTTCTGTCGGATCTTGACCACCAGCTGGTGGTGAATAAGATCGCCGAGTTGCAACAGAACCACCGTTTTACAGGATGGAAGGTGGGTGATATGACCCAAGCCATTACCGACGGTAATTTTGAATAGGATGACTGACCGCGTCACAACGTTTATCACGACAGATAAGGCAGTCGCCACTGACGAACTAAGATTATCCATTTGCCTTCGGACGAATGGATTTTCTTTTTCGGTGCTGACAATGGGGCAGGAGCTGCTCACCTTTGGCGAGGCAGAAGTAGACCTTCACCGCCCAATCAGCCTGCTGCCAGGTGCTTTGAAAGCATTCTTTGCTGAGAATGGCATAGCAACCTTTGGCTGCAAAGAAGCGCGACTGGTGGTGCCGTCAGCACATGGGGTATGGGTGCCGGAACATCTGTACGAGCCCGGGCGCGACCGCCAATATCTGAGAATGGTGGCAAATGTGGACAGCCGGTGGGGCACTTACCACTCCTACGACGGTGGACTGAAGTCCTATATGGTATTTACTGCCGATGCAGAGGTGGTGACAGCGTTTAAGCTGGCCATTCCGGGCATTGATGTGATGTCCCAGCATTCGGTATTGGCAAATAATATGTTGAAAGAGCGCAGTCTGAAACATCCCGTAGTGCTGATGCATGTGCGCGAGGGAGTGGGGGACTATTTGGCATGGTTTAACAACCAGCTATTACTGAGTAACAGCATGTCCGCCACAGATAAAGGAGAGTTGCTGTATCATGCCTTGGAGGTAATGAAGGGCCTGCACCTGGAAACCCCCGACATGGAGCTGGCTATATGTGGTAAGGTAGACCGCGACATGTACGGCATGTTGCAACATTATTTCCCTAATGTAACACTATACACAGGCACCCCGTTCACATATGATAATCCTGAGTTTCAGACTTGGCACAGCTACCGACATGTGTTAGTGTTGTGATATAGATATTAATTAATAGGTATTTATAATATGCGCATCATAGCTGGATCACTTAGAGGTCGACGACTGAACCCTCCGACTACACTGCCAGTGCGTCCCACAACAGACATGGCACGTGAGAGCCTGTTTAATATATTGAACAACTATGTGGACTATGAGGATTGCATGGTGATGGATTTGTTCGCAGGAACAGGAGCAGTGTCTATGGAGTTTGTTTCGCGCGGAGCTAAAGAGGTGACAGCAATAGATATCAACGGGCAATGCACCGATTTTATTAAGTCGGCAGCGCAACAGTTCGGCGTGAAGAACTTGCATGTGGTACGTGCCGATGTTTTCGACCTGCTAAAAAGAGCTTATAAGAAGTTCGACATTGTGTTTGCCGATCCGCCTTATTCTCTGGAAAACCTCGGTGCACTTCCTGACCTAGTGTTCGAACACGATATTTTGACTGACGAGGGCATATTTGTGTTGGAGCATCCTAGGGAGTATCAATTTGAAGAACACCCCCATTTTTGGCAGCATCGACATTATGGCAAGGTTAACTTTACCTTTTTTGCAAAGAAACTGGATGAATAATAACATACAAAACTAATTATAAGATGAAGGCTGTAGTAAGAACAAACTTTTCATTTCCCAAGCAGAAAAGCCTATACGTGGGCAAAGTACGCGACGTGTACAACATAGATGATAAGTATATGGCAATGGTGGTTAGCGACCGCATCAGTGCCTTTGATGTGGTACTGCCCAAAGGCATACCGTATAAAGGACAGGTGTTAAACCAGATAGCATCACAATTTTTGGATGCCACTGCCGATATTGTCCCCAACTGGAAGCTGGCCACTCCCGACCCGATGGTTACTGTGGGCCTGAAGTGTGAAGGTTTTAAGGTGGAGATGATTGTGAGAGGTTATCTAGCCGGAAGCGCATGGAGAGAATACAAGGCTGGAGCACGCACTCTATGCGGGGTTTCGCTGCCCGAAGGTATGATTGAGAATCAGAAGTTTCCAACACCAATAGTTACTCCTACTACCAAGGCGGAAGAAGGTCATGACGAGAATATTTCTCGGGAAGAGATTATCCGCACAGGTCTTGTGTCGCAAGAAGACTACGACCAACTGGAAAAGTATGCACTGGCATTGTTCCAACGTGGCACAGAGATGGCTGCAGCCAAAGGGCTGATTTTGGTCGATACAAAGTATGAGTTTGGCAAACGCGACGGGAAAATATACTTGATTGACGAGATTCATACGCCTGACAGCAGCCGCTATTTCTACGCCGAAGGATATGAGGAACGGCAGGCTAGGGGAGAGCGCCAAAGGCAGTTATCAAAGGAGTTTGTACGTGAATGGCTGATGGAAAATGGCTTTCAGGGTAAGGAAGGGCAGAAGGTGCCAGAGATGACCGACGAGATAGTGAACAGCATCACTGAACGTTATATAGAACTTTATGAGCACATTACTGGCACAAAGTTCATAAAGGCAGAGGACTGTACAGATATCGAGGCACGCATTGAGAAGAACGTAACCAACTGCCTCAACAGTCTAGCATAACATTCTTTCCTCATGGAAATTGAACGTAAATATCTGGTACGCAGCCTGCCGAATGACATTGAACAGTATAAGCATTGTGAAATAGAGCAGGCATACCTTTGCACGTCGCCCACCTTGCGTATTCGCAGGATGGGCGACAGCTATATTCTCACTGTCAAAGAACGGGTGCAACTGAAGGGGTCTACTGCCATCCACAATAGGGAAGAGGAATTCTCCCTCAGCGCAAAAAGTTATCAGCGTCTACTGGCCAAATGTGATTGTGGCAGAGTGGGGAAGACCCGTTACTATATAAACCTAAGCGAAATGATGGGCGACAAAGCCTACGAAGGCCTAGTGGCTGAGGTGGATGTGTTTCACGGAAGGCACGATGGTCTAGTGTTGGTTGAAGTAGAATTTCCCAACACACAGACCGCCAACAATTTCGTACCACCCGAATGGTTTGGTGAGGATGTTTCTGAAGACCCTTGTTATCGTAATAGTTTCTTAGCCTCTATGTCGTGAAAAGAATCCCTCATACATTCACAATCGTTTTTGCGCTGATATTGCTGGCAGCGGTATGTACTTGGATTGTTCCGGCTGGCGAATTTGTTCGCGAAACTGTAACCATACAAAACGCTGACGGCGACACCTCTACACGCGAGGTGGTACAGACAGGCTCGTTTCATTATGTTGAGCGTCAGCCCCAAACATGGCAGGTGTTCTCCTCGTTGTTTAATGGTTTTGTCGACAAGGCCGACATCATCATATTTATTCTGATGGTGGGAGGTGCTTTCTGGATATTGAACAATAGTCATGCAATAGACGTGGGCGTAATGGCATTCTTGCGCCGTGTGCTGAAGCTAAACAAATACAACCTATTGCGCAAAATGGGTGTCGAGAATATAATCATTGCCCTGATTATGATTATGTTCAGCCTGTTTGGCGCAGTCTTCGGTATGAGCGAGGAGACGATTGCTTTTGTCATTATCTTTGTGCCACTAGCCATCTCTATGGGATATGACTCAATTGTGGGGGTGTGTATGTGTTATGTGGCTGCACATATAGGCTTTGCAGGTGCAATGCTTAACCCATTTACTATCGGTATCGCACAAGGGATTGCCGAACTGCCCATTTTTTCCGGACTTGAATATCGCTTTCTCTGCTGGATTATCCTTACAACCATTGGTATAGCTTTTGTCCTATGGTACGCCAACAGAGTTAAAAGCAATCCTGAACGGTCGCCAATGTACAAGTTGGATGACTATTGGAGACAACGAGCTCAAGAGCAGCAGCAGAACCCGGTGGTATATCATTCGCCTACTGTGGGATGGGTAGTATATGGGCTATTGTCGGCGGTGATGGCAGTATGCGCTGTATTATTCCCGTCTACTACAATCGCCATTGGAGGAGGTGAATTGTCGCTCCCCTTACTGCCAATCTTGGCCGTGCTATTCGTTGTATCAGGATTCTTTCTATTGCACAAGTCGGTTCATTTCTTCATATTAGATATAATGTTATTTACTATCTGCTATTTGGTTGTGGGTGTTCTTGGCTACGGTTGGTATGTGATGGAGATTTCAGCACTGTTTTTAGCCATGGGTATTTGCAGTGGAATTGCCGACAAACAAAATGCCGATGACATAGCAAAACTATTCCTTGCCGGGTGCAAAGACATCCTTTCAGCAGCTTTAGTTGTCGGACTTGCAAGTGGTATTATTTTCATACTTAGGGACGGCAAGGTGATTGACACTATCTTGTATGGCTTAACCCGCTCGCTGGCAGAGACTGGCGAAGTGGCATCTGTGGGAGTGATGTATGTATTTCAGACACTCCTTAATCTAATCATGCCTAGCGGCTCTGCCAAGGCGGCCCTCACGATGCCCATCATGGCCCAGTTTGCAGATTTAATAAATGTAAGCCGACAAACCACAGTCCTGGCATTCCAATTTGGTGACGGTTTTACCAACATGATTACCCCCACAAGCGGAGTGCTAATTGCATGCATTGGGGTGGCAAAGATCCCTTATGCCACTTGGGTTAAATGGGTGTGGAAATTTATCTTATCACTGATAATAATTGGTTTTCTGCTAATCCTTCCTACATTATTTATTCATTTTCCAGGTTTTTAATCATATGAAAAAGGCCCTTCTACTATTGTTTGCATCAATTATTGCAACAACCTCCCTCTATTCACAGGACTCTGTCTATGCTCGGCAAATCATCAAAGCACTCTCATCTTCAGACATGTATGGAAGAGGTGCCAGCTATCATGGCGACAGCATTGCAGCATCATTTCTTGCCAACGAGATGAAACGGCTTGGGGTCCTTCCTCTTCAAATAGACTATTTTCAACATTATACATATAATTGCTATAGCCTAGAAGGCCCCATGTCGCTCAAAATTAATGGAACTGAACTAGAACCTTATACTCAATATCGCATATATTCCCCTGCCCGTCAGGCTACTCCTAGCAAACTCGACAAAGCCCCATGGAAAAAACAACTAAAAGATGGAACCTGGCTTATTGCAGTTATTCAACTTGACACCTATTCTCCCTGGGCTGTGAACACCGATCGTCCTGACCCTGTATGCATTGAAGTACTTGAAACTGCACTGCCCAAAAAAGTCAAGAAAGTGGAAGCCGACATTCCCATCCATTATCGCCCTAATTATTTATCCCGCAATGTAGTAGGATATATTCCTGGAATTATCGACACAATGATCGTGTTCACCGCCCACTACGACCATTGTGGAACCATGGGCGACGCTATTATATTCCCCGGAGCTCACGACAACGCCAGTGGCACAGCTGCTGTCATGGATATTGCTCGCATTGCCAGCCAAAAACAACCCTATTATACAATTGTATTCATGTTGTTCAGCGGTGAAGAACTTGGTCTCAAAGGCTCAAAATACGCTGCAGAGAATCCTTTGATTGATTTCAACAAAGTAAAATTACTTTGCAATATAGACATGTTCTGTGGTGGTGACGAAGGATTGATGGTCTTTAATGCCAATAGTGAGAAAACAAAACCTTACTTCGAACAACTCACAAACCTAAATGAAGAGTACCATGCCGCACTTACCTTACGTCCTCGCGACAATGCCCCCAATAGCGACCATTACTGGTTCTCTAACTATTGCCCATCTCTCTTCATTCTCACTATGGGCCAACCTTATGGTGGTTACCATGACCCATACGACACCTGCGAAGGCTGTGGATTAAAACACTACAACAACTTTTTATCCCTCATACTTCGTCTTACCAACATCATTCCTTAGACACTATATCTATTGGGCTCTTTTGTAACAAATTACTGATTTCAACAGCCTAGAAGAAGCTGTATTTCTAGGCTCTAGTTTGATAAAAGACTGATTTTTTACAGCCTCGAAGAGGCTGAATCTCAATAACCCCGCACAAACGGGAATGGGGTCGCGACCGAAAGGGCGCAACCCTGTCCCGTATGGAATGGGGTCGCGACCGAAAGGGCGCAACCTCATTCCCGTGCCTTGTGGGGTCAAAGAAACCCCTACAATTCTGCGTCTCAAAGAGACGCGACATTGGGACATATTGTCAAAAATCAGTCATACTTTATACTTGAGCGTATTTCTATAATGCTACGGAAGACGAGAGCAGTGCTAGTGGATCAACATATTCTACTTACTACTTTACATAACGTGCCTACTCGAACAAAACAAAAGCCGTCTTAACAATGAAGACGGCTTGATTTTTTTTAATGAATACTCAATTAATCTTGAGCCGCTTTTTCTAGTTCATCAATTCTAGCCTTAATTGGCTTCAGTTCATCGTACATCTCCAAACGAGCGTACACAGTGTTGAGAGCATGCAGACATTGATGCAAATTCTTGCGATTAGCGCTTTGACCATCGGCATCCATATTGTCTATGAAAGATATAGCATTGTTGAAGTAAGGAATTGATTGACGGAATAAATCCAAGCATTCACCCATCAACTTATCATACAAACCCGTCTCATCAGTTGGAGGAACATTATTGGCATCAGTCAGCTTGTCAACAGCACGATTGTAGAACATCTTGCCCATGCCATAGTTTGCCACAAACTGGTTGGGTAAAGTTTGCAACGATTCTTTATAACGTTGCTCAGCTTTCTCAAAGTCGCTCACACTCTCATATGTTGCACCTGCAGCAGCCAACAGACTTGCATGTAGCTCGGGCTTGTCGACTGTCTTCTCCAATGCTTTCTGAATCTCAGCATTACCCTGTTCCATATTGCCTTTCATCAGATAAGCCTCAGCCATCATCATATTTGCGTTATAGTCATCCTTACACGACTTAACATAATTCTGAGCCAGCTTCAGGGCCTCGTTAGTGTCGCCAGCCGACTTATACATGTCAAACAGAGTTCTGTAAACCAAGTTCTCCTTAGTCCTAGTACGCACCAGCGGTTTGAAATATTTCATCACAGCCTCGTTGTTGTGGGCATTCATAGCAGCCTTGCCAGCCATCAGGTATGATTCGGCAGCGTACTCTCTTTTGCCACACTCATTGAAAATGCGCACCGACTCCTCGCTCAGAGCCATGCATTCATCCCAATTCTGCTTCTGAAAAGCCGCAACAGCCTTCTTGTAATACTCGTTACCCACAAAACTCAAAATTGTGTTGTTTCCCTCTGCATACTCCTTTTCAGTGTCAAGATCCTTGCAGCGCAGTGCAGCCTCCTTGCTCTTCACCAGCCAGTCTGCATCCAAATCCTTGTACTTCGAACGGGGCTTCTCAGCCTCGCCGCCAATCGAGCTGTAAATCAGACCGGCATAGTACCATGTCTTAGCATCGTTCTTTGTCTGCTCATGCTCACAAGCAGCGTCAATCAATTTCTTTGCTTTGTCCAAGTAGCCACGATTCTGTGCCTCACGTGCGCTCGACACGTTCAGTGACTGTGCGCTGACTGCGTAGCCCATAACCACGAGTGCCAGCATTAATGCAATTTTCTTCATTTTATTGAGTTTTTTAAGTTTTGATTTACTATTTTGTATGCTTATATGTTAATTAATTGCACACCCTCGCACTATTGGTTGTCCGATGGCGTTTCATTATTATTATTAATCTCATCGTTGCCAGACTGTTCCGACACATCAACCGAGTCCTCCTCTTCATTGTCGGTCGGCACTTTGGTGATAGAAGCGATATAATCCTTACCTCTTAGATTAATAAGTTTCACGCCCTGAGTATTGCGTCCCATCACGCGCAGCTCACTAATCTTCATACGGATAGTAATGCCTGAACGGTTGATAATCATCAGGTCCTCCTCATCGTTCACATTGGTCAGTGCTATGATGCCACCCGTCTTGTCAGTCACCTTCATCGTCATTACACCCTTTCCTCCACGGTGTGTCTTGCGATAGACCTTCAAATCCGAACGCTTGCCATAGCCGTTTTCACTCACCACCAGTATATTCTCATTCTCGTCGTTAGAGGTAAGCATCCCTATCACACAGTCACCTTCAGGCTCCAACGTAATACCCTTCACACCCGAAGCCCCACGGCTCATGCCACGGAACTGTTCCTCGTCGCAGCGCATCACCTTACCCTTCTTCGACGCAATCAATATCTCACTCTTGCCGTCGGTCAGCTGTGCGCCAATCAGTTCGTCGCCCTCCCTGATACCCACGGCGATAATACCATTGGTTCGTGGACGTGAATAATTCACCAACGCAGTCTTCTTCACAATGCCGTTCTTCGTACACATCACAATGTAGTGATTGTTCAAGTATTCAGGGTCAGACAAATTAGTCACATTCACATAGGCCTTCACCTTGTCATCTGGCTCAATATTGATCATATTCAATATCGGACGGCCTTTGGCGTTCTTCTCACCCTCAGGCACCTCAAAGGCGCGCATCCAATAACAGCGGCCCTTCTCGGTAAAGAACAACAGATAGTTGTGGTTGGTACACATAAATATATGCTCCACAAAATCCTCGCTGCGCACCGAGCTACCCTTCGAACCCACACCCCCACGGGTCTGTGCTCTATACTCGTTCAAAGGTGTGCGCTTCACATAGCCCATATGCGATATAGTGATCACCACCTCGTCGTCCGGAATGGTATCCTCAATACGGAAGTTCGAAGCCTCATAACGAATGGCTGTGCGCCGCTCGTCGCCATACTTGTCGCGTATCTCCACCAGCTCGCCCTTTATCACCTCCATCAGCACTTTCCTATCGCCCAAAATCTCCTTGCAACGAGCTATAAAGCGTATCTTCTCGTCATACTCGTCCTGCAACTTCTGACGCTCCATGCCCGTCAGCTGACGCAGACGCATCTCAACAATAGCCTGCGCCTGCAACTCGCTAAACTGCCATGTGTCCATCAACCCCTGCTTCGCCTCCTCTACCGACTTCGACCGCTTAATCAGCTGTATAATCTCGTCGATAATATCAATCGCTCGCAGAAAACCTTCCAACAGATGGGCGCGACGCTCCGCCTCTGCCATCTCAAACTTAGTGCGCCGTGTCACCACCTCCTCGCGATGATCCACAAAATTCTGTATCAAATCCTTCAAGTTCAACAGCATGGGACGCCCATGCACCAAAGCGATATTGTTTACCGCAAACGAACTCTGCAGCTCGCTCAGCTGGAACAACTTGTTCAATATCACGTTAGGCACTACATCGTGGCGCAACATATACACCACCCTTATGCCCTCCTTGTCCGACTCGTCGCGTATGTCGGTGATGCCAACAATCTTTCCGTCCTTCACCAGCTGGGCCTGACGCTTAATCATCTCACTCTTATTCACACCATAAGGTATCGTGTGGGCCACAATGATGTTGCGTCCCTTATTGTCCACATCGATAGAGGTGTCGGCCCTCAACACCACGCTGCCGCGCCCCGTAGTATAGGCGTCGCGCACACCATTGTAGCCATATATCGTCCCACCGCCAGGAAAGTCAGGAGCCTTCACATACTGCATCAACTCCTCCACCGTTATATCATTATTATCTATATACGCAATGCAGCCGTCCAACACCTCGCGCAAGTTATGCGTGGGCATATTCGTGGCCATACCCACCGCAATACCGTTCGAGCCGTTCACCAACAAGTTGGGAACACGTGCAGGCAGCACCGTGGGCTCCTCGCGCTCGTTGGTATAGTTGGGCATCATATCTACCGTATCCTTTTTGATGTCCATCAGCATCTCGTTGGCTATCTGCTCCATGCGGCACTCGGTATAACGCATGGCCGCAGGGCTGTCGCCATCTATGCTACCAAAGTTTCCCTGTCCGTCCACCAATGGATACCGCATATTCCACGGCTGCGCCATGCGCACCATGGCATAATAAACCGACGAGTCGCCATGTGGGTGATACTGTCCCAGCACCTCGCCCACCACTGTGGCCGACTTACGATATGCCGTATTATAAAACATTCCCATGTCGTTCATGGCGTACAGTATACGACGCTGCACCGGCTTCAAACCATCCCTGACATCGGGCAACACACGCGACACGATAACCGACATAGCATAGTCTATATATGCCGTCTTCATGGTGGTTTCTATGTCGACACGCGTAATTTTTTCGTTCTCAGAATTCATCTTCTATCTATTATGTTATTGTATTTCAATTACAAAAGGCTCATTGTATTTTCAAAACGAATTACAAAGATACGTTTTTTTTTCCACATAACAGCCATTTTTCATCACTCTTTTTTTAACACCTCTGCGCCTCCCCCGCGCTCGCCAATCCCCGTCCCCTCCATTCTCCCCATCCGCCTCCTGGCCTTGGCTCCCCTGCCCTACCCCTGACGCCACTTCCATGCAGCCTCGCGCCACAATCTCATCTCCGCTCTTCCTCCGTTCATCATCCGCTCCATCGCCGTCACACACAGCGGCAAACAACCGCCCCCTCAGCACCGAAAGACAGCAACCAATACCCATCGGCAACAAATCTCAAAAATCGGCATATTCAAACACTATTCTACACCTTATATCAATAGCCCCCACCCGAATGGCGAACTGTATTAACAAACTAGCCGGCAATATTTTAACCGTCACATGTTAATAATAATCTTAGCCATATACTATCTATTCATTCAAAATGTAGTATTTTTGCATTTCATTTCAATTTATATGAATCCGAAACTCACACAACACGCACAACAATCAATCAGCAATAGCCGCGACGAGGCTATCCGATTGAAAAACGGAGCCATAGGCGTAGAACACCTTTTCCTCGGCATCTTAAGAGAGGCCGACTGCTCGGCAGTGAAAATGCTGCAACAGCTGGGTGTAGACCTGCAGGCCGTCAGACAACGCATCGAATCTACCGTTGGACAGATGGACAGCGATGTCCGCTACACTAACGACAGCGAGATTCCGATGTTGCGCCAATGCGAGAAAATACTGCGACTCAGCTTCTTGGAAAGCACACGCCTCAAGTCGCAGGAGATACACACCGTCCACATTGTCCTTGCCATACTTCAAGAACAGGAAAACCTTGTTGCACAACTACTCACCCAACAAGGCGTAACTCTTGAAAAATGTGTCGGCTACCTCAACCAGCAGGGCATCATCCCCCCATCGGCCTCTGCCGCCGACTACACCTCCCCCCTACCCGATTTCAAGGCCCAGACCAGCGAGGACGACAACGACGACATCTACGCCGACCCCGACGACGACACCCCGCACTCCACTGGCAGGTACAGCTCTGCCAGCGCCAACAAATCCGACGGCAAGACCCCCGCACTGGAGAATTTCGGTCGCGACCTCACCCAGTTGGCCATGGAGGGCAAGCTCGACCCCATCGTAGGCCGTGAAAAAGAACTGGAGCGCATCGCCCAAATTCTCTCGCGCCGCAAGAAAAACAACCCCATCCTCATAGGCGAACCCGGCGTGGGCAAAAGCGCCATCGCCGAAGGCTTGGCTTTGCGCATTGTCGAATGCCGCGTGCCTCGCACCTTGTTCGACAAACGTGTCATCTCGCTCGACCTAGCCTCACTGGTGGCCGGCACCAAATACCGCGGCCAGTTCGAAGAGCGCATGAAAGCCATACTGAACGAATTGGAGAAAAACCCCGACATCATACTGTTTATCGACGAGATACACACCATCGTAGGTGCCGGAAGCGCCAGCGGTTCGCTTGATGCTTCCAACATGTTTAAGCCCGCCTTAGCCCGGGGCGAAATACAATGCATCGGCACCACAACCCTCGACGAATACCGACAATATATCGAGAAAGACGGGGCTCTCGAACGTCGTTTCCAAAAAGTGCTGGTTGAAGCCACCACCCCCGAGGAGACTTTGTCAATACTCCGCAATATCAAGTCAAAATACGAAGAACACCACCTGGTGCAATACACCGAGGAGGCCCTCAAGGCTTGTGTGGCACTTACCGAACGCTACGTGAGCGACCGCCTGCTGCCCGACAAGGCCATCGACGCTCTCGACGAGGCTGGCGCCAGAGTACGTATAGCACATGTTGAAGTACCCAAGGATATATTGCTGCTCGAGAACAAGATAACCGAGGTCGAACGATTGAAGAAAGAGGTCTTGGCCAACAAGATGTATAACGAGGCTGCCGAGTATCGCGACCAAGAACGCCAACTGCGCGAGCGTCTTGCCGAACGCAAGGAAAATTGGGAAAAAGAAGAACGCGAAAAACATGTCGCCGTTACCGACCAAGATGTGGCCGAAGTGGTGGCCATGATGACCGGAGTGCCCGTGCAAAGAATAGCCGAGAACGAGGGCAACCGCCTGCTAGTGATGGAAAACGAACTGCAAAACTCGGTTGTTGGCCAAGACGAGGCTGTGCGCCAAATATCTAAAGCCATTCGCCGCAACCGTGCCGGACTGAAAGACCCCAACCGACCCATAGGCTCCTTTATTTTTGTTGGCCCCACTGGCGTGGGAAAAACCTATCTGACCAAGGTTTTGGCTAAGTATCTCTTCGACAGCGAGGCCAATATGATACGCATCGACATGAGCGAATATATGGAAAAATTTGCCGTGTCGCGTCTTATCGGCGCTCCTCCAGGATATGTGGGATACGAGGAGGGCGGACAGCTCACCGAGAAGGTTCGCCGCAAACCTTACTCAATTGTGCTTCTTGATGAAATCGAAAAGGCTCACCCCGACGTGTTTAATGTGCTTCTGCAAGTGCTTGACGACGGTCAGCTAACCGATGGTCTTGGCCGTAAGGTTGACTTCAAGAATACCATCATCATTATGACTTCAAACATTGGCACGCGCCAACTCAAAGATTTTGGCACCGGTGTGGGCTTCAACACCGCCGCCCGCGAGGCTGAACGCTCTGCTATGGAACGCTCTGTTATAGAAAAAGAGTTGAAAAAGAAGTTCGCGCCTGAGTTTTTAAACAGAATCGACGATGTGGTATATTTTAATAGCCTACAACGTTCTGACATACACAAGATTATAGACATTGAACTAAAGGGATTATTTAAGCGCGTGAAGGGTATGGGATTCGGCATTGACATTGACGATAAGGCCAAAGACTTCATCCTAAAGAAAGGCTGGGATGAGCAATATGGTGCCCGCCCACTGAAACGGGCCATTCAGCACTATATTGAAGATGACCTGGCCGATGAGATTATCAAGGCCGACATCCTGCCTGGCGACATCATTCACATCACTACTACCGATACTGATAACGACATGGAGCAGAAACTGACTTTTGAGATCGAAAAAGGGACTACCAGCCAGCAGCTTGAGGCCGAATTAAATCCCAACATCCATCAGCCGGCAGAAGCCTGACCCCTTTTTACCATAGTTTGGCAATAATAAAAAAAGCGTAGCCGCCCTAGCAGCTACGCTTTTTTGTATTGTATTAATGACAATTAGAAATAAAGGTCACGTTCCCCCTCACCTATCTTGCAAAGGTTTCCTTCCACGCGTTTCTTCAGCTCTTCCTTGCTGAAGGTTTGGGTGAGTTTTTTTAGCAGCTCCAAACCCTTTGCGCGGGTGCTGGGACTGGCATAGTCCTCAAGATACTCGCGGAAGGTGAACATGGCGTTGGGCTTGCAATACTCTTTGATAAGTCCGGGCTTGGCAAGGTCCATGAAGTCGGCCCCCACCCTACCCTTGCGGTAGCAGCCTGTACAGAAGCTGGGTATGTAGCCTCCGTCAATCATCATGCTAATCACCTCGTCGAGCGAGCGATGGTCGCCCAGGGTGAACTGGGCGCCGGTTTTTTGATGGTCGCTTTCATCGGTGCTCCCCTCGCCGGCATCGTAGCCGCCAGGGTTGGTTTCTGATGCAGCAGAAATCTGACTTACACCATACTTCACCAGCTGGTCGCGCATCTCGGGACGCTCACGGGTGCTGATGATTATGCCTGTATATGGCATGGCGATACGGATGATGGCTATTATTTTCATGAAATCCTTGTCGCAGACAGGGTGTGGTATGTTCTCAGGCAGGCTGAACGGTGTGCCTTCAGCAGGCTCAATACGGGGGAAGCTTACCGTGTGGGGGCCACAGCCATAGTCCTCTTCAAGGTGGCGGGCATGCTCCATGATGGCCAGTATCTCAAAACGATAGTCGGCAAGTCCGAAAAGCACACCCAGACCCACGTCGTTGATGCCGCCCTCTTGTGCACGGTCCATGCAGGTGAGGCGATAGAGATAGTCGCCCTTGGGAGTGCCGGCAGGATGGAATTTGGCATATTCGATGGGGTCGTAAGTCTCTTGGAAACAGACATAGGTGCCTATCTTTTCGGCCTTCAGTTTTGCAAAGTCTTCCACACTCATGGGCGCCAGCTCTACATTGATACGGCGTATCGTGCTGCCTTTCTCGTCTTTGGCGGCATAGCAGCGACGAATGGCCTCAACCATATAGTTGGCATCGTTGCGGGGGCTCTCTCCGCAGATGAGCAGGGCACGCTTGTGCCCCATACGCAGCAGCTGCAGGGTCTCCTGCTCTATCTCGTCCATCGTCAGCACCTTGCGCCGCAAGGTCTTGTTGTCGCGACGAAAACCACAATACACACAATTGTTTACGCAGGCGTTACCCGTATAGATGGGGGCAAAGAGCACTAGGCGTTTCCCATAAATCTCATCTTTACAATATTGGGCAGTGTCTAGGATTTTCTGAATGTCGGCCTCATCTTCCACACAAAGCAATTTGGCCACGTCTTCCAAACTCAACCCCTTGATTTTACGCGCCTTGTTGAGGATGTCGTTCAAGTCCGACTCGGTTGGCGCGTTATTCTCCAACAATGCATACAGCTTGTCGCGATCTATAAAGTTTTGATGTCTCATATATTTTTAGGAATTAATAATTATTCTTGGTTAGAATTGCTTTTGTTTCTACGCCGCTGAGCCGTCCCAACTTGCCAGTAAGGGCATTGATGCGGTCGGGCAAGCCTTCTACAATTAGCGAAATAACTGCCACCGGACGGTCATGAAATGGCAACCCCTGCCGACAGAGTACAATGTCGGCGTATTCCGAAATAATGCTGTTGATTTCTACTGACCTTACACGGTCTGTTATTAATATTGTTATTGTTCCTATTCTCTTCTCCATCAGGTATTAAGCTTTTGGGTTAGATGAATAATGATTGTATGTTGACGCTGCAAAAATACAAAAATAATTTCATTCAAATACTTTTTTCTATTTTTTTTTCATCAATCAATAAAAAAATCGTACATTTGCAAACTCAAATAAGGACAAAAAAAGTAACCTATGTATAACTATATTAAAATAGAAGAGCGCGGAGCGGTGGTGGTGCTAACCATTTCAGCCCCTAAATCACTCAATGCCTTAAATAGCACCATCCTCAACGAAATGAACGACTTCTTGAGGAATTTCGACTGCGACAATTATCGTTGCCTGATTGTGACCGGCGAAGGCGAAAAATCCTTTGTGGCCGGGGCCGACATCAGCGAGATGGCCAATCTAAATGCACCCCAGGGCCAAACCTTCGGCTCTCACGGCGCCAACGTGTTCCGCATGATCGAAACACTCCATGTGCCCGTCATTGCCGCTGTCAACGGCTTTGCCTTGGGCGGTGGCTGCGAACTGGCCATGGCTTGCGACATTCGTATTTGTTCCGACAATGCCCGTTTCGGACAGCCCGAAGTGGGTCTTGGCATCATTCCCGGCTTCAGCGGCACTGTGCGGCTGGCTCGCCTGGTAGGCATGGGCATGGCCAAACAGCTCATCTACACCGGTAAGGCTATTAAATCCGACGAGGCCCTGCGTATCGGCTTGGTGAATGCCGTTGTGCCTCAGGCCGACCTGATGGACAAGGCCCTCGAAATAGCCAACCAGATAGCCGCCAATGCCCCTCTGGCAGTCAAGGCCGCCAAAATGTGCATCAATGCCGAATACGACATGCCCATGGACCAGGCCATCGTCTACGAAAGTGGCATCTTCGGACAATGCTTCGCCACCGAGGACCAAAAGAACGGCATGAAGGCCTTTCTCAACAAGGAAAAGCCCATTTTCACTGGAAAATAATCATTTTTTTATAATAATCTAAAGTAAAACATTTTATATCATGAAAATTTGCATTATTGGAACCGGCACTATGGCAAAAGGCATTGTCAAGGCCTTTGCCGCTAAGATGCCCGTTGTAATGAAAAGCAGAACCCAGGCAAGCATCGACAAGGCTATGGGCTCTATTGCCAAATCTTATGCCAAGCTCGTAGAGAAAGGCAAGATGACCCAAGAGGCCGTCGATGCCCTTCTTGGCAATATCACCACCACCACCGACTATGCCACCTTCGCTGATGCCGACCTCGTCATCGAGGCCGCTGTCGAAGATATGGAGCTGAAAAAGAAAGTGTTTGGCGACCTCAACCTAGTCTGCAAACCCGAAACTATCTTCGCCACCAACAGCTCAAGCCTCAGCATCACCGAATTGGCAGCCGCCAGCGGCCGTCCCGCTCAGTTTATTGGCATGCACTTCTTTAACCCCGCCGACCGCATGGCTTTGGTCGAGGTCATCAAGGGACAGCTCACTTCCGCCGAAGTATGCAAAACTATTGTCGACCTCTCTACCTCCATCGGCAAAACTCCTGTCGAGGTGAACGAGGCCCCCGGCTTTGTCGTCAACCGCATCCTTATCCCCATGATTAACGAGGCCGTGGGCATCCTGGCCGACGGCATTGCCACTGCCGAGGATATCGACAAGTGCATGATGCTAGGCGCCAATCATCCCATGGGCCCATTGGCTCTGGCCGACCTCATTGGCAACGATGTCAACCTCGCCATTATGGAGGTGCTCTACAAAGAGTTCGGCGACCCCAAATACCGTCCTCACCCCCTGCTCCGCAAGATGGTGCGTGCCGGTCTGCTCGGCCGCAAAACTGGCGAGGGATTCTACAAATATTAATCCACCACAAACCCACAAAAAAAAGAGCCGCCACTGCCCAGGGCGGCTCTTTTTAATTCACAAAAGGGGATTTCTATTAAGGCTCTAGTTTGATAAAAGACTGTTTTTTTACAGCCTCGAAGAGGCTGAATCTCAATAAACCCGCACAAACGGGAATGGGGTCGCGACCGAAAGGCGCAACCCTGTCCCGTATGGAATGGGGTCGCGACCGAAAGGGCGCAACCTCATTCCCGTGCAGTGTGATGTCAATGAAACCCCTACTATTCTGCGTCTCGAAGAGACGCGACAATGGGACATGTTGGCAATAATCAGTCATACTTTATACTAGAGCGTCTATTAATTGCCCCAGGGGGCAAACTCTCAACCACCCCTCACTCATAGTGTGGGGTATATCAGCCGAATACATCTCAGCGTGCTGAAGGCACGCGCTCTCAATATCGAATTAATAGAACTTACAAAAAAAAATCCCGTAGCCCTTGTGCCACGGGATTAGAGATTATTTTAATCTCAACTAGTTTCTTAGTCTAAAATGGTGTTCCAGTGATGGACATCCTCAGCCTCGCCAAGCTGGATAGCACGCAGGGCATTATACAGCTTGGTGCTCCACGGACCGGGCTCTTTGCCAAAGTGATAGCTCTTGCCGGTCTCGGGGTCGTCGAGACGCTCGATGGGGCTGATAACAGCAGCCGTACCGCAGGCACCAGCCTCCTGGAAGTCGGACAGCTCCTCCACATTGATGGGACGGCGCTCCACCTTCATGCCCATATCCTCGGCCAACTGCATGAGGCTCTTGTTGGTGATAGAGGGCAGAATTGAAGTGCTCTTGGGAGTAATATATGTGCCGTCCTTGATGCCGAAGAAGTTGGCTGCACCAGCTTCGTCAACATACTTCTTCTCCTTGGCATCCAGATAGAACTCACAGGCATACTGGCCACCGTGGCAAGCCTCCACGTGCGCGCGCAGCGAAGCAGCATAGTTGCCACCCACCTTATAGATACCGGTGCCCAGAGGAGCCGAACGGTCGTATTTACGGGTGATAACATACGGATTGGCCTTGAAACCACCTTTGAAGTAAGGTCCGACAGGGGTGACGAAAATAAGGAAGAGATACTCGTCGGCAGGTTTCACACCAACAGTGATACCCGTACCGATGAGAAGGGGACGCAGATAGAGGCTTGCGCCAGTACCATAAGGAGGAATAAAACGCTCATTGAGCTTAATCACCTTCTTGCACATCTCAACAAATTTCTCGGTCGATAGCTCGGGCATCATAATGCCACGGCAGGTGCTCTGCAAACGCTCGGCATTGGCTTCTGGACGGAAAATGCGAATCTTGCCATCTTTGCAACGATATGCCTTCAAACCCTCAAAAGCCTCCTGGCCATAATGAAGGCTCGACGCAGCCATGTGCATCTCTATGTTCTCCGACGAGGAGACCTCTATTTCGCCCCATTCGCCATTGCGAAAATAGCAGCGAACATTATAGTCGGTTTTCACATAACCGAACGGTAGGTTTTGCCAATCTATATTCATAGTGTATCTTACATTAAAAGTTATAAAAAAAAGTGGTCCCACTTGGGCTCGAACCAAGGACCCACTGATTATGAGTCAGTTGCTCTAACCGACTGAGCTATGGGACCAGATTTCCTCTGTTTGAAATCGGCTGCAAAGATACACAATTATTTTCAATCTGCAAAAAAAAAGTTTAAAAAAAAACGAAACGACAACAAAACCAACCTATTCGGGATAATACTCGGCAAAAGAATGGTCGTCATACATCACTATCATCTTCACCACTTTTTTCTTCTTCGGCACCGGTTGAACTGCTTCCGCAACACTTTTTTCTGTTTCTATTGTATTATCAGACGATTGCAACCTTTTCACTGTTGATGGTGCTGCTGTGTAGTCCTGGCTCACCGGTGCGGCTTTCACGCTTTTTACCTCCTCTACCTTATCTACATACGGCGGCTCCTGCCTTGGATGCTGCGTTACAACCTCCCTCTCCTGCTCTTCATCATTTATTTCTTTGATTTTATGTTCCGTTTGACCAAATAAATCATACTGCCCAGCCCCCTCGCTATCGGAAACAATATCCGACTCACGCGAGTGCTTCTCGCCTAGATTGGCATTCAATGGCAGACTGGCATACATCTCACCCTTGCCAAACATCAGCCAGTTAATGTTCACCTCCGGCCATCGACGCATCACTTTCATCACAAAATCAAGACTCGGATTGTTGCGCCCCGACATAATATGCGACATTCCGCTCGGCTGGATGCCTATCTCCTCGGCAAACTGCCGCGCTGTCAAATTCTTAGCCTTTAACAACAAATTTATACGCTCAATCATCTATCCTTTACTCCTTATATTGTTGTATTATTTCTTATTTATATAAATGCCGATCGTTTTATATAAATGCCGATCGATTTTCTTTTTCGTACCACAACTTAAAAAAATCCTCTTCTTATTCTCAACCCACTATTCACAATTACCCGTACAATCATTTCACCCTACTGCTTCCACCCAATATTCCTATACAATAGTTAGTATCAATTCGATATTTACAAACGTAAACCAACATTTCATTTTACAAAAATACAGAAAAAAATCGATATATCAATATTTATTTTTGTAATTTTACATCCGTAAACACAGATTAAACAAAACCAACACTTGAAGTAATATAGTATAATATCAATAATTACAACTACTTAAACAATTCAAATTATATCTATGCCCAATCTCTTTAATTATATTATACCAATCATTTAAATAACTATAGATAAATTATTGGTTATTAAAATACTAAACTAATACTCTTACTTAATACTACCACTATTTGATACTATTTACAAATGTTCTCTATTTACTTTTGTAAAATCTACAAATGTTTCTTGTTGTTTACACCTGTAAAAGTATTGAACAAATAGTCGTTATTACAAATGTAAACCACTTAGTACATCCATTGTTTTGTTCATAACATGGGAATCTAGTTTAGCCCCTTGTGTGAGAAAAAATCAATTATATAACACCATCAGGCCAAAAGAACATTTTTTTGAGTGTCGATAATACAATCAATTCTTTTCAATATTCCCTACAGATGTGTCATCAAAAAATAAATAGGCGATTCTGATTGTTAAAAGAAAATTAACATTATTTTCTTTTCTAGACCCCTACTTTACCTCCTCAACCCATGCTCCACCGTCATCATTCTTGTCGCAACATTTAGTTTTCCCCCCCCCTCCCTAGGGCAGCGAAAAAAACATCTCTATATAGATTCCAAACATTAGCTCTGTGGGGCGATGAATACATTTTTTTACTACAAAAACGAACACAATTCTGCCGTCCTGAGAGCTAACGACGACGATTCAAATAGCCATCCCTGAGGGTTTCTCTATCTTAGCAGCCTTGAGTTGTATCGGGTTCAAAAAACGTCTTCGTGCGCCACTTTATCCAACAGACATACATATCATTACAGCCATTGTAATAGCTAACGCACCTCTTTTTGTGATGAGAAAAAAGGGTGTTAGCAGGCGGATACACGGGGGGTTCAATGACTGCGTCGAATGACTACGATTTTATCCATTTTTTTGGGGTTTTATGAGGATTTTTGCATGAAAATGGTGGTAAAACGGCTTTTTTTACACTGTTTTTGCATTTCTTCGAATAGCCCTTGGGCTGGCGTTTTCGACCGAAAAGGGCGTAAAAGTGGCCCGAAATAGGGTCAAAAATTGGTCAAAAAAAGGCAAAAAAGGGGCTTTTTTGAGGTGTCTGTAATCACCCGCCTTATGTTAATGTGCTGATATTACGTTGGTTTGCCTCTTTTCACATTGAGTGATGACGATGACAATGACAATGAACATGAATGCATACCACCTGAAAAAAAGGCCTAAATCTATATATCTATATATAAATATATA
>JAFRRK010000019.1 GCA_017428115.1 Bacteroidales bacterium
AATGCGGTGTTTTTGTGCTTACTTGAAAACATCTACAAAGATACTCATTTTCAGCCACTTGACCAAATTTTTAAAGTTAAAAAAAATATAAATAAATTATTGTATATCAAACATATAAATCAAATATTTCCGAAGTATTGTCAAACTAGAGCCAATAAAATATTATTTGCATTTATGCAAACGCAAAAAAAGGATTGACTGAGTGTGAAATGCTTATGTAATAAGTTGTATTTTAATCTATTCCCCCTCCTATGGGACTAAATGGTCTTTATGGGCAGAGGGTAGAAGGTATTTATTTGCACTTTCTGAATAGTTTTATTGGGCCTTCCCGCCAGTGGGGTGAGGGCTTTATGCGCATATATCCAAATTCATAATTTTATAAACCAAATTCAAATCAACAATGTTCAACAATCAAAAGAAACAGTATGAGGTTCCCACGATGGAAGTCCTCAGAGTCCGTGTGGAGCGCGGCTACACCGTGTCAGGGGTAGAGCAGGAGCAAGGCCCCCGTTATATTATGGGTGATGAGATAGGCAACAGGTTTAACTAAAACATGGAGAGGTAAGTGTTATGATGAAGCAGTATTACCGTATAGCCACGTTGATGTGCCTAGTGGCACTGTTTGCGTTTGCCTCCTGCCAAAAGGAGGAAGGCAGGGTTCTTTTCATCGGCACCATCGAGCAGCCGACTGTCCAGGGCAAGACCTCTGTCGAGATTGAGCCTGGCACTGAGGATGCCGTCGTGAAATGGGAGCCGGGCGACGAAATTGCCCTCTACGATGCTAATGGTACTCGCTACACTCTAGAGGCCGAGCCTACGGGCAACTACACCACTGCCAACTTTCTGGGCTTTGAAACGGTTGGTGAGGGTCCCTACGCTGCCATCTACCCCGCCGAATTGGCCGTGAGTGGAAGTCCCTATGATAGAACCTGTACTCTGCCTGAGGTACAGGATGCCGCCTCCTTCAAGGCACCAATGCACGCTTATTCTGAGAACAACTATTTGCATTTTAATATTCTCTGTGGTGCGATACAGCTGAACCTGCCCCAAGTGAACAAGACCATCACAAGTGTCGAACTGAACACCCCGAACAATATTATCGCTGGTGAAATCAGCTGGAGATGGAGTCCTTTTTTAGGCTATCTCGGGATAAATGTGGGTGGCGAGGGCCACACGGTGACGCTTGACTGCGGCGAGGGTGGAATGGACTGCAGCAATGGGCTGACGTTGTACATCTACCTGCCCGAAGGGGAGTACAGCGCCATGACCTTCACCATCAATGCCGACGACGGCAGTTGTGCCGTCAAGAGCTTCGTGGATGCCGACGACCCCATTGTGATAAAGCGCAGCGTGTACTACCCCACCACCTTCAACAGCCTGAACTTCATCTTGCCGGCCAAGCTGATTGCAGGAACTGCATTCTATTCTAAGATTCCCAGTAGAGCCACCTCAGTGGTGTTTGAATATCGCAGCACGGTGTGCAGCGGTCAGACGCTCTCGGCCAGCGACTCGCCTACGCCCATCTATGGCAACTTGAACGGCACGGTGTGGACGGTCTCCACCCCCGCGGACAGAATTGATGCACATAGTACTAGTGCAATGATGTTTAATGGAAAAAGCAGGCTGACACGGATAGATTTCGGCAGCGGGTTTAATACGGCTAATGTGAAAGACATGAGTATGATGTTTTATGGCTGCAGCAGCTTGACGAGTGTGGATCTCTCGATGTTCAATACTTCGAATGTTTCGCAAAATGGCAGTACTGGTATGAGTGGAATGTTTTCTAATTGTAGCAGCCTTACAAGCCTCGACTTGTCGAGCTTTACCAACGGGACAGTAATGTCGGTTGAAGGTATGTTCTTTGGCTGTAGTGACTTGCAGAGCATTACGTTCTCTCCTAGTTTTGCATCGACTTATGAGGCATACATGAGTAATATGTTTTATGGCTGTAGCAGTTTGACAAGCATTGACCTATCACACTTCAACACTGCAAATGTTGGTTCGTTGACTGGGCTGTTCCGTTCGTGCAGTAGTTTGACTAGTTTGAATCTTTCCAGTTTCAACACGGCCAATGTGGTTAGCATGGACTATAAGTTTTTTGGATGCACCGACTTGGCTACCCTGACGCTGTCGTCCAATTTCACAGGTCAGAACGTGACAAATATGAGATGCATGTTCAGTGGTTGCAGCAGCCTGACGAGTATTGACTTGTCTCATTGCTATACGCCGTATTTGGAGTGGACAGAAAATATGTTTCAAGGCTGTAACATGTTGTCGAGTTTGAATATAGCCCAACTCGATATGGGTGAAATTGAGGATTTTGGTGCAATGATGATGTTTGAGAGTGCAGGCAGTAGTTCGCATCATATCAATATCACCTGCACACAGGCCACGAAGAATGTTATAGACGGCGCCACTTATGGCGATTGCTTCCTATTCACGCCTGTCACGTGGACTATAGTGCCACCGCCTTCGTAGAAATAAGGCTTGCGGCGTGAGCCGCCAAACGATAAAGAACGCTGCGGGGGAGGCCTTGCGGCGTTCTTTTTTTGTGCGTCAGGGTGTGGCGGAAAAGTTTTTTCATTGTATGTCGGGAAAAAGTTGTACTTTTGCAGCCGATTTGGTCGCCACGAGGGCGTGAGAGAGGGAATGCCGTGAGAGTCGGCAACAGTCCCGCTGCTGTGAGTCTCAAGAGCTGAGTTCCGCATTGTGTGCCACTGTGTTGCGCTGAGCAGCATGGGAAGGCCGGAACGAGGTGAGACGAGTCAGAAGACCTGCCAAGTCGATGATTAATCGCCCTCGAGGAAGGGGAATATTTTGATGAATTGTCATAGAGTAATTGTACTATTGGTCCTATTTGTAGCCTTCCGCACACTGCCGTGTGCGGCGCAGGACACTACGCGGCGGGCGGTGACGCTGCCGGAGGTGAACATTGTGGACCCCAACCCACAGCCCGAGCAGCTGAAGGTGCAGACACCCACGCAGGTGGTTTCGACCAACGAGCTGGTGCAGCTGGGCGGCACGCTGCTGAGCGATGCGGCACGGCGCATGGTGGGGGTGACGCTGAAGGACTATGGCGGCATAGGGGGCATCAAGACAGTGTCGGCACGCGGGTTGGGCAGCCAGTTCAGCACGCTGACGATTGACGGTGTGGCGGTGAGCGACTGCCAGAACGGGCAGGTGGACCTAGGTCGCTATATGCTGGGCAACAGCAGCTACGTGACTTTTGCCAACGGCCAGACGGACAACCTTCTGCAGGCGGCAAGGGCCGTGGCGGCGGGGAGTGTGCTGAATATGGAGACGGCGGTGCCTGAGTTTGGCGGGCGGGGGTTCAACCTGAGGGCTGACGTGGAGGGAGGCTCGTTTGGTTATTTTGCCCCTACGCTGAGGTACGAGCAGCGGCTTGGACGGCGGATGTCGCTGTCGGTGTGGGGCAACTACACACGGTCGGATGGCGACTACCCGTTTACGCTATACTATACCCTGGGGAGGGAGGACAGCACCTCGCGCGAGCGTAGGCTGAACTCGCAGATGAGGATGGGCACGTTGGATGCTAATCTGTTCTATCGTTTTGACAGTCAGCGGCGGCTACATGTGAAGGCACACTATATGAAGGGCTATCATGCCCTGCCGGGGCCTGTGATATTCTATAGTCAGAATGCCTCGGAGCATACCGAGGAGAACCTGCACTTTGCGCAAGCACGTTACAAAAGGATGGGTAAATGGCTGGAGGTGCAGTTGCTGGGTAAATATCAGCGGAGCCAGGATGTGTATGAGGACACTGCCGCCCGCACGCCCACAGGCAGGTTGCGCAACGACTATGAGCAGCAGGAGGCCTACCTGTCGCAGGCACTGCGCTGCTATATCGGTGGCAAGGAGAAGGGCCATTTCAGCCTTGCCCTCTCGACCGACGAGGCTGTGAGCCGGCTGAAGAGCAATCTGTCGAAACATAACGATGTGCAACGCATGACGGCACTGGGGGTGCTGGCAGCAGAATACCGCTCAAAACCAAAAGGATGGACAGAGGAGGGGCTGCGGGTGAACGCCCATGTGCTGGGCACCTGGATAAGGGATAGGGAAAGGGCTGCTGTGTCAGAGCCTTACGCAAGACTTTCGCCCTTCGCGGGAGTGGCCTATACGCGTGGGAACTTGACGCTGCGGTATTTCTTTAAGGAGAACTACCGTGTGCCGAACTTCAATGAACTGTACTACTACACCGTGGGACATGCCCTGCGCCCCGAGAAGGCACGACAGCAGAATGTGGGGGTGAGCTACAGCAACACCCGAATTATCAACGCCACCTATTTCTGGGACAACGGCATATCGGTGGACGGTTACTACAATCGCGTGAGCGATAAGATTATCGCGGTGCCGATGCAGAATATGTTCCTGTGGTCGATGCAGAACTTGGGCGAGGTGGAGGTGAGAGGTTTGGACATATCGGCTACGAGCAGGTTCCGGGGTGGTGCGTCGAGTATCTTTATTACGGATGACTGGCGAAGGATGCTGGATATTAGCCTGACGTTGGGCTATTCATACCAGTATGCTGTGGACCGTACTGACGCAGCGAGCAAGGTGTATGGGCATCAGATACCCTACACCCCACGTCATAGTGGCAGCATAGCCCTGACCGCCTCCACCAAGTGGGTGGAAGTGGGATATAGCGCGACATTGGTGGGCAGGCGTTACCGCATGAGTCAGAACACGGATGCTAATGTGGTGAGGGGCTATGTGGATCAGGGCATTAAGGTGAGCCGCCAGTTTTGGCTGAAGCACGGCAAACTGGATGTGAAGGCACAGGTGCTGAACCTCTTTAATGTGCAGTACGAGGTGGTAAAGAACTATCCCATGATGGGGAGGAACTATAGGGTAGGGGTGGGGTATGCTTTTTAGAGAGATGAGAATAGACTAGTATCACTAGTACAACTAGTATTATATTATTAGGAAAACTATAGAATTTTAAAACCAACAATACTATGAAGAGAACATTCCTATTTCTGGCAGCCTGTGCGCTGCTGCTGACGGTGGGCTGTGAAAAAGACCCCACCAACAACAACTCAACTAACGATGGCACCTACGCCTACGTGCTAAACGAAGGCGCATGGGGCGGCAACGATGCCGGCATCAGCCGACTGAATATCAAGGACGGCACTATCGAGGTTGACTGGTTTGCGAAGGCGAACGGTCGCGGTCTTGGCGACTTGGCGCAAGATTTGATTTATTACGGCTCACGCCTGTATGCTTCAGTTAATGGCTCAAACACCATTGAGGTTATCGACCCCGTGACAGGAAAGAGCCTAAAGCAAATTGACATGGGTAACCGTGGTCCGCGCTATCTGTTGGGCTATGGCGGAAAAATCTATGTGACCTGTTATGACAAAACGGTGGTGCGCATTGACACTGCCACCCGTGCCATCGATGGCGTTTGTCATTTGAGTGGTATGCAGCCCGAACAGATGTGCATGCTGGGCGGTTCGCTGTATGTATGCAACAGCTGGGAGTATGATGCCAACGGAAATGCTGTGTACGACAGCACCCTGTCGTGGGTGGATATCGCCTCGTTCAGTGAAATGATGAAACTTGATATTCTCACCGATGCAGCCACGCAGACCTATGCACTCAACCCCGGTAGAATCAAGCGCAACAGCGATGGAGAGATGTTCATTGCTTGTGCTGGCGACTATGATAAGAAGCCAGCGCAGACAGTGAAATTCACCATGAGCAGTGGTCCGAAGTTCACCCCCTGTCCCATAACCGTTACCAACTTTGACTTCAATGGCAACGATATGTATTCTTACGCAACCTCCTATGACGATAATTGGAATCCGACGGCTACATTTTATTGCAACGAGACCCCCATACTCACCAACTACAGCAGCGTCCTTAACAATGCCTATGGCATCAACATCAATCCCGAGAATGGCGACATATACGTCTGCAACAGCCCCTACGGTGTGAACGGCGATGTGTATTGTTTTACGAAAGACGGCACGGAACGTTGGCATGTAGAGGCAGGCATCTTCGCCTCGAAGGTGGTGTTTGTGAATAATGATGGAAATTGGGATGGGAATTGATTTTCACCTCCAGTAATTTTATTTTAGGGGCAATACAATAAAGTAGCGGTTGCTCCGTTAAATAAACTCCAGCTTAAAATGAGCTGGGGTTTTTCTATTTAACAAGGAACCGCTATGTCGTCATTGCCTCCCATATTTCTCGACCTAGCCATCATATTGATGACGGCGGGAATTATCACTGTTATCTTTAAGTGGTTGAAGCAGCCACTGGTGTTGGGATATATCGTGGCGGGTTTCTTTATAGGCCCTTATTTTCCATGGTTCCCTGCTATCACCGACGACACGAACATACATGTGTGGAGCGACATCGGTATCGTGTTCCTGATGTTCGCCCTAGGCCTTGAATTTAGCATCAAGAAACTGAAGAAGGTGGGGGCAACGGGTGCCATCACCGCATTGACCGAGTTGGCCATCATGTTTGTGCTGGGCAACCTTGTGGGGCACATACTTGGCATGGGGCACATGGATTGTATCTTCTTAGGATGTATGCTCTCCATCTCGTCTACGACGATTATTATCAAGTCGTTCGACGACTTGAAGCTGAAGCAGCAGAAGTTTACCAGCACGGTGACGGCGGTGCTGGTGGTGGAGGACTTGGTGGCGGTGCTGCTGCTGGTGATACTGTCGACACTGAGTGTGAGCAAGAGTTTCAACGGCGGCGAGCTGGCATTGAGCATGGTGAAACTGGGGTTCTTCCTCATTGTGTGGTTCACCTTCGGCATATTCCTTATCCCAACCTTTCTGCGATGGATGCGAAAGTGGATGACAGAGGAGACACTGTGTATAGTGGCTGTGGGGTTGTGTTTTGGCATGGTGGTGTTGGCCGACTTTGCGGGATTTTCCACAGCTTTGGGGGCCTTTGTGATGGGTGCTATATTGGCAGAGACCATCGAGGCCGATGTGATACACAGGATTATCACCCCTATCAAGAATCTTTTCGGGGCAGTCTTTTTCGTGTCGGTAGGTATGTTGGTGAACCCTGGTGTGCTGGTGAAATATATTGTGCCTATCTTGGTGATAGCTGGCACCGTGGTGCTGTTTAAGTCGAGTGCTGCCACGCTGGGTATACTGCTCAGCGGCAAGCCGCTGAAGACGGCCATGCAGGGAGGGTTCTGTTTTTGCCAGATAGGTGAGTTCTCGTTTATCATAGCCGGACTAGGACTGAGTTTTGGAGTTATTGATGCGAATTTGTACCCGATTATCGTGTCGGTCTCAATCATTACCACTTTCATCACCCCCTATATGATAAAGGCGGGGCTGCCGGCATACGAAAAGCTCTATCCCAAGTTGCCGGCACGTGTGAAGAAGGCTTTGGAGCAGTACAGCACCTCGTCGCGTGTCACTACCCATGAGAAAAAGTTGAGCGACTTTGTGAAGAAGCAGCTGTTGACTATCGTGCTGTATGGGGTGATATTGCTGGCGTTGGCATTTCTTAGTTTCCGTTTGTTGAAGCCTGCCCTCAATGGGCTGTTTGACGGCTGGGGCGCGGCACCTATTTGGGGCAATCTGTTGGGGATGCTGGTGACGCTATTCATCATGGCGCCGTTCCTCTGGGCACTGGCAGTGAAGAATGTGAACCGCGACAGAGTGCGCAAGATGTTGCAGACCTACAATCACAGCCAGGTGGCGGTGATACCCCTGTTGGCATTGAGATACTTTTTAGCGCTATTCTTTGTGGGCTGGGTGGTGTCGAAATATGTGCATCTGGCGGTGGGTTTGCTGTTTGTGATAGCTATTGTGGTGGTGCTGGGTGTGCTGCTCAGCCGTAGGGCTACCGACTTCTACAACCGCATAGAAGACCATTTTGTTACCAACTTCAACCAACGGCAGGCACAGCATTCGTTCCAGATACCCGAGTCGCTAGAGAAGAATTTCTTGATGGAGCGGATGCTTGTCACCCCCTATTCGCCGTTGGCTGGATTGACGCTGAGCAACACCCGTCTGCGCCAGGACTATCATGTGAACGTAGTCACCGTGGAGCGTGCCGGCAAAGTGTATGACCTGCCGGACAAGGATATGCTTATCATGCCTATTGACAGGCTGACACTATTAGGCAACGAGGACCAGTTGGCGCGGGTACGCAGTGTTATCGAGGTGGAGCCGGACATGCTTATCCATGACCATTCGGACCATGAAATCAATACCTACCGCCTATTGGTGACCAACGACAGCCCGTGGGCGGGTACGGATATACGCAACTCGGGCTTCATGACCAAATACAATGCCATGGTCATCGGCATTGAGCGGAATGGGGAGTATGTGGTGAACCCTACGGCCGACACCTGTTTCCAGACAGGCGACGTAGTGTGGTTTGTATCGCCTAAAGAGTTAAATATTAAAGAATTTCAAGTGCTAAATAACAATTCATGAAACAACGACTTATAGTGCTGGCACTGCTTGTTGTAGGCTGTGCGACAGCGAATGCTCAAAACGACAAAGGCTTCGAGATTTCTAAGAACCTTGAGATTTTTGCCAACGTATACCGCAATCTGCATCAAAACTATGTGGATGATGTAGACCCTGGTAAGACCATGAAGGTGGCCATTGATGCCATGCTTGCCTCGATGGACCCGTATACCAACTATTTTGCCGAGAGCGACATGGAGGATGTGAAGATGCAGGTGCTAGGACAGTATGGCGGCATTGGCTCGCTCATTCATCAGGAGGGTGGCAACATCTTTATTGCTGAGCCGTACAAGGACCTGCCGGCCGACAAGGCGGGATTGAAAATCGGCGACCGCATTGTGGCCGTCAATGGCGAGAGCACGGAGGGTAGGAGCAATGCCGACGTGAGTGCTGCCATGCGTGGGCAGGCCGGCACTGATGTGACGCTGCGGCTGGAGCGCGACGGTGAGCAATTTGATGTCACTATCACCCGTGCCGAGATACGCCTGCCCAACCTGTCGTACAGCGGTATGGTGGCGGGCAATATAGGCTACATACGCCTTGACGAGTTTACGCAGAATGCTGCAAAGAACGTGCGCGATGCTTTTCGCCAGCTTAAGCGAGACCACCCCGACATGAAAGGAGTGATACTTGACCTTCGTGGCAACGGTGGCGGGCTGATGGGTGAGGCAGTCGACATTGTAAACATCTGGGTGAAAGCGGGTGAGCTGGTCGTTGAGACCAAGGGCAAGGTGGCATCGAAGAATATCAAGAGCCGTACCCGTATGGCTCCCGAAGATCTCGACATTCCCTTGGCTGTGTTGATAAATGGCAGCAGCGCATCGGCCAGCGAGATTGTCAGTGGCAGCCTACAAGACCTAGACCGCGCAGTCATCATAGGCGGACGGTCATTTGGCAAGGGGTTGGTGCAGAACATAGTGCCAATGCCATACAACAGCCAGATGAAGATTACTGTGTCGAAATATTTCATCCCCAGCGGCCGCTGCATTCAGGCCATTGACTATAAGCACCGTGACGAGAATGGTCGTGCGGTGAAGGTGCCCGACTCGTTGAAGACCGCCTTCTCCACCCGCAATGGACGCACAGTGTATGACGGTTTCGGCATTGAGCCAGACGTAGAGGTGGAGCATGAAAGTTCCTCGCTACTCTCGGTGGCGTTGTACAATAGGTTCCACTACTTCAACTATGCAGTCAAATTTGCCAAAGAACATCCTACAATTGCCCCTGCCAGTGAGTTTGAAATCACCGACGAGATATGGCAGGATTTTGTAAACTACCTGTCAGACAAAACATACGACTATACTACCTATACCGAAAATATCATTTCCGACTTGCGCAAGGTGGCGGAGGAAGAAAACTATATGGACAACCTCAAGCAGCAGATTGACCAGCTGGAAAAGACCTATAAGGATGCCAAAAAGGAAGACCTAAACCGCAACCGAGAGGAAATAAGCCAGCTGCTGAAGGATGCCATTTTGCTCCACTACTACTACCGTCGGGGATGCATAGAAGGTGCCTTGGCCGATGACCCCGACGTGAAGAAAGCAGTAGAGATACTTTCCTCACCCACCGAATACAACCGTATACTTGGAAAATAAGGTTAAAGGAGGATTAACTTCAACATAACTTCGTAGCTATTAGCTCTTAATTGTTACATCAACTTGACTCGTATTCAATTTCACAGAAAAGCCTACGTCGTGTTGCTCTGCCTTTTGGCGGCCAGCATGACAACGTCGGTTTTCGCCACCAATCTGGTATGGACTCTTCTGCTCGTCAATTGGGTGGCAGAATGGAACTGGAAAGAAAAATTTGCTGACTTCAAGCACAATCGTCTGTTGCAGGCATTCCTTGTGTTGTTGGTTGTGCATCTGCTTTGGCTCATTGGCACCAGCAACATGGAGTATGCCCTGTTTGACCTTCAGAAAAAGATGCCCCTTGTGGCTGTCCCCTTGGTGGTGCTTACCAGCCGGCCATTGGAGTACAGAGAGCGACTGAATGTTGGCATAGCGTATGTTTCGGCCGTGATGGTGGTGTCTATCATTGGGGTGGTGCGTTATTTCACCATCCCGGACCTGCCTTATCGCGACATCGTACCCTATATTTCTCATATCCGCTACGGCCTAAATGTATGCATGACTTTGGCCCTGTTGGCCTATGCTGCCTTCCGACATCGTCGCCCATGGCTGTATGCCATCAACTTGTTGCTTTCGTTATGGCTATGCGTGGTGTTGGTAATGCTCCATGCTTATACCTCTTTCATCATTCTGCTTATTATGCCGTTGGTGTTGCTGCTAGGCTATGGCGGTCGTTTGGCTCCAAAGATTCGCCGATGGTCCATAGCGTCTTACAGTGTCGTCATTGTGGCATTGGGGGTGTTGGTATGTCGATATGTAAACGACTATTTTAGCCTGCGGCCATTGTCCACCGAGCCTTTGAAGGCCTGTACCGAGAATGGTAATCCCTATCTTCATTGTCGCGACGGCATCATAGAAAACGGCAATTATATACACATATATATCTGCGAGCAGGAGATGCGCCAGCAGTGGGCAAAGATAAGCAGCTATCCCATCGATTCTATTACACCTGTAGGATACCCGGTCTATCCGGCCCTATTGCGCTATTTGGGTGGAATGGGTGTCACCAAAGATAGTGCAGGCATGTCTCATCTTACCCCTGCCGATGTGGATGCCATTGAGAAGGGCATTGCCAACCCAGTCTATCTGCAATATGGTCTGCGCAAGATGTTCTATGTGCTCTTCTACGAATATGAGAACTATCGCTGTTATCATAGTGTGAGCAATTTCTCTGTGTTGCAGCGTCTCGATTTGTGGGAGGCAGGCTGGCGTGTGTTCCTCCGTCACCCTCTCTTGGGGGTGGGAACAGGCGATGTGGTGGATGAATGTCATCAGCAGATGCACGATAGCGGTTCTCCGCTGGCCGACACCCAGCTGCATACCCACAACCAGTATCTAAACTTCCTTGTGGCATTCGGACTGCTGGGTTTTCTGGCGATTGCCTATTTCTTTATAAGTGCCATAGTCATTGGGCTAAAAAAAGAGAAGGGTAATAGGAAATTGGCGGCACCGAGCTCGCTCTATGCGCCATCCGGAGTCCTTTTTGTGGCCTTCCTCTGCATCCTGCTTATCTCTTTCATCAGCGAAGATACCCTTGAGACCCTTGCCGGAATCATATTCTCTGTCATGGGTTTCACGCTCCTCTATCCAAGAGAAGCAAGAAACAATGCCTCTTAGTATGTAGTTCTTAATTCTTACTTCAAGTGTATCACTACCATACCTTGTCCAACGGCATTCGAATTGTGTTTCGCCCCACCCACTCTATTGTCACCCATGTAGGCGTCTACATAGGGGTTGGTTCGCGGCATGAGCAGGGGGACGAAGAAGGTATTGCTCATTTTATCGAACACTCCATTTTCAAAGGTACCGAACATCGTCGCTCGTACCATATACGCAATAGAATCGACGGTGTGGGGGGCGAGCTGGATGCCTTCACCACAAAGGAGGAAACGTGTGTTTACGCTTCCGCCCTTTCCGAACACCTTGAACGCTGCCTCGAACTCTTTGCCGACATACTGTTTCATTCCACCTTTCCCGAGCATGAGATAGAGAAGGAGAAAGAAGTGGTCATAGAGGAAATCAACCTCTATCGTGACAGTCCCGCCGAACTGATATACGACGATTTCGAGGAACGATTTTTCGGAACACATCCCTTGGCACATAACATACTTGGCACCAAGCGCAATGTGCGCCACTTCACATCTGCACAGTTGTCGACCTATATGCACCGCAACTACACTCCCGACCGCATGGTTATATCGGTAGTGGGAAATACTGACTTTCCACGGCTTGTGCGCCTCTGCCAACGACATTTCGGCGGATTCTCAGCCGTAAGCCATCAGCCATCAGCCATCAATCCTGATTCTGCCACAATCCTCAACTCTCAATGTTCAACGCCTGGCCTGAACGGTTCACGGTTTAGCGCAACTGTCCACAAGCGCACCCATCAGGTGCACATGCTTATTGGTGGAGCTGCACCCGACCTTTTCGATGAACAGAAAACCGCTTTCACCCTCCTTAACAACATCCTTGGTGGTCCAGCCATGAATTCTCGCCTAAACGTAGAGGTACGAGAGAAACACGGCTTCTGCTATGCTGTCGAGTCGCAGTATGTACCTTTCACCGATGCAGGAGTGTTCTATATCTATGCCGGAGTCGACAGCGATGCTTATCAGCGTGCCACCCAAATCATCCTCTCTCAGTTGCGGCAGCTAAGCACAGTGCCACTCACACCCGCCCAGCTCCATGCTGCCCAACTCCAGTTTATCGGTCAGATGGCCATCACCAACGATTCTGGACTAAACGAGATGCAGAGCATCGGTAAGGCATACCTCAATTTCGACCATGTTGACACCCTCGACGAAATGAATCGCGACATCCTTGCGCTCACACCTGCCGACATAATGTCCGCTGCCCAGCTCTACTTTCGTGATGATTCCCTCAGCTTTCTCTATTACGTTTGAAAAATAGTCCTCTTGTCACACAATATATCCCCCGCAAATACGTTAATAATACAATTTTTGTAACTTTATAGTCTATTATGAAACGACATATCTCAAAACTTTTTATTTGCATAGCCCTCTCACTGTTGGCAGCAATGCCTTTACAAGCACGCAAGAAACCCACCTACCAGATTACATTGAAGATTAATGGCGGTCGCGATACCCTTATGTACATGGGCCACTACTATGCCAAGGGCAATACTGTGGTAGATACTGCCCGCCTTGACAGTAAGGGCCGTTTTGTATTCTCCAGCACCACGGATACGCTCCCTGAAGGGCTCTATTTTTTTGCAAATCAGCAAGGCACCTATGTAGAGTTTGTCGTCTACCACGAAAAACCCTTCTTCACATTCGAAACCTCTCAAAACGACTGGACTTCCAATATGCAAGTCAAGGGTAGCGCACAAAACGAATTCTTCTATCGCTTTCACCGCATTGACACCGAGGTTGACAACGACCTGGCCACCCATCGTCGCAAGCTAGATTCTGCCGCATTTGCGACCTACCGCATGAAACAACTGCGCAGACTCGATAGCATCAAGGTCAACTTTATCAAGAGCGACTCCTCCATGTTCCTCTCCAAGATGATGCTCGCCACCAAGGACGAAGAGCCCCCACTCATCGACGAACATGGCGACTCAATGACACTCGACCAGCGCAGGCTCTATTATATCGACCACTATTTCGACCACATCCCTCTCGACGATAACGCCTTTATTCGCACCCCCAAGATGGTTTTTTACGACCGCATCATGACCTTCTTCGACAGCTATTTGAAATATGCCGAACCCAAGGTCATCATCAGCTATCTCGACCCTGTGCTCGACCGTGCCAAGGCAGCCCCTGACATCTTTAGCTACCTTGTGATGACCATGATGCAGAAATATCTTCAAAGCCCTGTGGCTGTTTACGACGAAGTATACGTCCATATTGCTAAGAAATATTATGCTAGCGACGACAACTTCTGGTCTTCGCCTAGTAACATCGACAAGGAGATGCAGCGTGTCAACAAGTGGGACCGTCTCCTAGTAGGACGGGAAGCACCCGAACTCATACTTTACGACACCTTGCGCGTCCCCCATTCGCTCCATTCCATGCCCAACCAGTGGAAACTGCTCATCTTCTGGTCGCCAGGTTGCAGCCACTGCCAGCACATCATTCCCAAGGTATACGAGATTTTCGAACGCTACCGCGAGCAATATGACATTGGAGCCTTCACCATCCTCAGCGAACCCGACGACAAAACCCGTCAGGAATGGCGCCAGTTTATGGCCAAGCATGGCATCAACAGCCCTGCATGGCTAAGCCTTGACGGTGGTGAGGCCAATGTTGACTGGCACGCCGTTTATGACATCCAGACTACCCCTCAAATCTACCTCATCGACCACAACAACATCATTCAGGCAAAAAAACTAGGCGAGAACTCTCTCGAGGGCATCATCAAAGCTATCTGCGGAAACGATAACCAATAAATAGTATTTTGAGGGTATAAAAGTATCAACAATAATATCATCCTACCTTTCAATTCTTTTTGTTTAACAAAAAACACTCATAATGAAAAAAACTACATTTTTAGCCGCCAGCATTGCCTTAGTGGCAGTGATGGCAGGCGGATGCAAAAAAACTATGGACAATCCCTTTTTCGCCCCATGGGGCACCCCCTACGAAATCCCCGATTTCGCTAAAATCAAGACAGAGCACTACATGCCCGCCTTTCAAGAAGGCATGCGCCAGCAGCTTGAAGAAATTGATGCTATTGTCAACAACAGCGAGGCACCTACCTTTGCAAACACCATCGAAGCCTATGAGTACAGCGGACAGCTGCTTAACAAGGTGTCTGGCGTCTTCTTTAACCTTAGCGAGTGCGAAAATAACGATGAGATGGAGGCTATAGCCGAAGAGGTAACACCTCTCCTGTCGGCTCATGGCGATAATATTGCACTGAACGCCAAACTCTTCGAGCGTATCAAGGCAGTGTATGACCAAAAGGACAACCTAGACCTTAACCCAGAGCAAATGCGCTTGCTTGAAGAAACCTATAAGGGCTTTGTGCGCAGCGGTGCCAATGTGCCCGAAGAACAACAAGCTCGTTTCCGCGAGCTCAACGAGCAGATCGCCTCTCTCACCCTCCGCTTTGCACAGAACGTACTCAAGGCTACCAATGCCTATCAGCTAGTGCTCGATACTGCCCCCGCCGGCCTGACCAACGACCAGATAGCTGCTGCCAAGGAAACTGCTGATGCCGACACGGCTACCAAGGGCAAGCTGGTCTTCCGCCTCAATCTTCCTAGCTGGGAACCTTTTATGCAGAATTGTGCAGATCGTCAGTTGCGCCAGCAAATGTGGGAAGCCTACACCAGTCGCTGTAACGGTGGCGAGTATGACAATACCCGCATAATTGACACTCTGGTCAATCTGCGCCTTGAGCGTGCCAACATCCTTGGCTTTCCTACCCATGCCGACTATGTGCTAGACGATTGCTTGGCCAAGACCCCCAAGGCGGTCTACGACTGCTTGATGCAGATATGGACCCCTGCCCTCAACAAGGCCAAGGCCGAATGTGCCGAATATCAGAAGATGATTAAAGCCGACGACCCCGCTGCCAAGTTGGAGCCCTGGGACTGGCGCTATTATAGTGAAAAGCTCCGCAAAGAGAAGTATGCGCTCGACGATGAGGTGGTGCGCCCCTATTTCTCGCTCGACAATGTTCGCGAAGGTGCCTTTGCAACCGCAGGAAAACTCTACGGCATCACCTTCCGTGAAAATTCCTCCCTGCCAACCTACAACAAGGAGGCCCACGCCTACGAGGTGCTTGATGGCAATCAAGTGATAGGCATCCTTTACATGGATTTCTTCCCCCGTACCAGCAAGCGTAGCGGAGCCTGGATGACCGAGTTCCGCGGGCAGCAGGTCAACCAGCAGGGCGAGAATGTCATCCCCATTATCCAAGTGGTGTGCAACTTCACCAAACCTACCGGCGACAAGCCGTCACTGCTCAACTTCGACGAGAGCGAGACTCTCTTCCACGAGTTTGGCCATGCCCTCCACGGACTCCTGAGCAAGTGCCACTATCCCTCGCTGGCAGGTACCAACGTGCCGCGCGACTTTGTAGAACTGCCCTCACAGATTATGGAGAATTGGTGCCGTCATCCCCAGGTGATGAAAACCTATGCCAAACATTATCAGACCGGCGAAAGCATACCTGACGAATTGATTGCCAAGATAGCTGCCGCGCAGACTTATGGTCAAGGGTTTATCAACACAGAACTGCTCGCTGCCTCACTCCTTGACATGGACTACCACAGCCTTGCTGTCAAGCAGCCTATAGATGCCAACGCCTTCGAGCAGATGCACCTCAACGCCATCGGCCTTATCCCTGAGATTGTCAGTCGCTACAAGAGTCCCTACTTCCAGCATATCTTCACCACCGGCTACGATGCAGGCTATTATAGCTACACCTGGACTGCTATCCTCGACCACGATGCCTTTGCAGCCTTCATCGAGAGCGGCGACCTCTACAATCCCGAGCTGGCAAAGAAGTTCCGCCACATCCTTGAGAGCGGCAACACCGAGGACCCCATGCAGATGTACGTTAATTTCCGTGGCAAACAGCCAAGCGTCACCCCACTGCTGAAGGATAGAGGATTGATTTAATGATTACGCAATTCTAGTGGCTCTAGTACTTCTAGAAACACTAGAATTGCTAATAACACAATACCATTATGTCTGACGAAGTAAAGAAACTCTATCGTAATCCCCGCGACAAGCGCATTGCAGGGGTGTGCAGCGGCATCGCTGACTACCTTTCTGTCGATGTGACGGTGGTGCGTATTCTCTTTCTCATTGCCTTGCTATGCTTCGGCACGGGATTGGGCATCTACCTCATCATTTGGCTCCTAGCACCCGAGAAGGCTTAACACTGTTATGAGAAAGAAACTCTTCTTATCCGTCATTGCCTTATTGGTAATGGGTGTGGCACTGGGTCAGGAGGCTCCTGGCTATGTCGTCCCTAACTACGAGCAGATTAAGAAAGACTGCCTCAACAAGCATAGCGACCGTTATTACCCCACCCTCGTCAAACGTTTTGCCGAGGCCGACACCTCCTTGCAGCTTGAAGACCTGCAGACCCTCTACTATGGGCAGGCTTTCCAACAAGGTTTTTCCCCTTATGCGCATTATCACGAGCAGTTCGGGACTATACGTGCCATCATCAACAGCGACGATGAGCCCACGCCGGGCGAACTCGATACTATAGTCAGCCTGGCCAATGCCGTGATCGCACAAAACCCTGCCGAGCCGATGGCCTATTACTATAAGTTTATCGGGGAGAACATCGCTAGTCAGTATTTTGATGGCGATTCGGGGGCAGCACAGCGCACGCAGTTGCAGTTCCAAATGCTCTTCTACACCATTGCCAGCACTGGCAACGGCCTCACTCCCCAGCTGGCCATGCATGTGGTCAATACTTCGCATGAGTACATGATGATGAACATGTATGGCTTTCGCATGAAAAGCCAGGCCCTGATGAATATCGACGGCCACAGTTACGACATGTTCGTTATCGACACCAATGAGTATGGCGTAGACACGCTGTATTTCAACATTGACCGTATTGTCGGAGCATGGAGCAGTCTTTTCCCCGATAAGGAGGAACCAAGCCCTGTCACTTCCGTCGACCTTGAGCTAGGTGTCAAGTTTGTGCTTCAACTCGAAAAGCCCAAACGCAAAAACAGTAATTTTATTCTCGTGTCGAAACAGAGGATAGCCGACACCCTTATCGCCAATCGCGACAGCTTATTCCGCGAACCGGTACCCGAGAACCAGATAGTGGGTTACTTCTGCCCGATGCGTTTGCATGAGGATAGCGACCATGTGTTCAATTGCCTGGTGTTCATCAGCAACAGTGGTAAGGATTGGCTCTATTATGATGCTTTCATTGCCTACGGCGACCATGTAATGGAATTCCGTCCCACATCCAACAGTGGCATACCCCGCAACGCAATGATGAACGAGATGTGGCCGACTGACGTGCAAGGCCTCCGCATCAGCAATATTCGCACCAAGAAGTAAACCTATTGATTAGCATTAATAGGGCTGCCATTCTTCTAAATGACAGCCCTATGTTATTAGTGTATTCTTCTAGCTCTGTAAGATTACATCCTAGTCGTAATAGTTGCGCTCATTGTCTCTTTAACTGGGTTACTGAGGATTATCAAGGTGTTCTCCTTAGCCAAGGAATCTTTTTTAACCCAAATCGGTCATTAGGGTTTATGGCAGATTAGCATTTCCAGCAACAAGAAAGCAACCCTTATAGGAAAGAGATTATTTGTCGTGCCTATAACATCTTCTTCACCTCTTGGGCCAACTCGTTGGCGCGGGCTTCGGTGTGCGCTTCGCTGTAGATGCGGACAATGGGCTCGGTGTTGCTCTTGCGCAGGTGCACCCATCCGTCTTCAAAGTCTATCTTCACACCGTCGATGGTGCTCACTTGGCAGTCAGCCTTCTCGTTATAGAGGGCAGCCACCTTCTTGAGCAGTGCGTCTACGTCCATGTCGGGGGTGAGGTCTTTGCGATTCTTCGAGATGATATAGTCGGGATAGGTCTTGCGCAGCTCGCTTACCTTCATGCCTTTCTTAGCAAGCAAAGTCAGAAACAGAGCCACACCCACCAGTGCGTCGCGTCCATAGTGCAATTCGGGATAGATAACGCCGCCGTTGCCCTCGCCGCCGATGATGGCACCTGTCTGGCGCATCAGGGTGGTGACGTTCACCTCGCCCACAGCGGAGGCATTGTATTGACAGTCCTCATATTTGTGGGTCACGTCGCGCAGGGCACGCGATGATGACATGTTCGACACCGTGTTGCCCGGCGTGTGGCTCAACACATAGTCGGCCACGCTCACCAAGGTATACTCTTCACCAAACATCTCGCCAGTCTCACACACCAGTGCCAGGCGGTCCACGTCGGGGTCAACCACTATGCCCAGGTCGCAATGCTCGTGGCGCACGGTGTCAGCTATTTGGGTGAGATTTTCGGGTATTGGCTCTGGATTGTGGGCAAAGTGGCCCGTGGGCTCACAGTTCAGTTCAACTACGTCGTTCACCCCTAAGGCGCGCAGCAGGCGGGGTATGGCTATGCCGCCAGTTGAGTTGACGGCGTCGACACATACTCGGAAGCCGGCCTTGGCTATCGCCTCGCGGTCCACTAGTGGCAGAGCAAGCACACGCTCAATGTGGTGGTCGATGGTGTTGGAATCCTCAGTAACCTGCCCCAGTTCGTCTACCTGGGCATACTGGTAGCTGTCGTTCTCTGCTAAGCGTATTACTTCGTTGCCCTCTTCGGCATTGATGAATTCGCCGCGGCTGTTGAGAAGCTTCAGGGCGTTCCAATGCTTGGGGTTGTGCGAGGCGGTGATGATGATGCCGCCGTCGGCATGGTGGTCTATCACAGCCATCTCGGTGGTGGGTGTGGTGGAGAGGCCGGTCTCAATCACATCGATGCCCATGCCCTGCAGTGTGCCTACCACCAGACGGTCGACCATAGCACCACTCAGACGTGCATCGCGCCCCACTACGAGGGTAAGACGCCGACCATCGGCTCTGCTCTGTAGAAAGGTGGCGAAGGCCGATGTAAACTTCACCACATCGATAGGGCTGAGGCCGTCGCCGGGCTTGCCGCCGATGGTGCCTCTAATGCCGGAAATGGATTTGATTAATGACATATATTGTTGAGTATTTATGATTAATAACTATGAACTAAGAAGCATTAATGAAATAAGGATTATGGACCTAGTGGTTTTTAGTGGCTCCGACCTAATTCTTAGTTCTTTCTTCTTTACTAGCGATATATTCTTTCCAGGCCTTGTAGCGATCGCCCTTCAGCACGCGGGGAAACTTGCTGGCGCCGCCGGCCTTGCCCAACCGCTCACGCATAAAGTCGTAGAAAAGCTGTGTGGGCAGCACGTCGATGTAGAGCTGGCGTATGGCTTCTTGGCGCTCGGTGCGGTAGTCGTCGTTCAGCTCGCAGAGGTGTTGGTCGATACGTTTCAGTGCTTCCTGGGCATCAATAGGTTGGTCGATGCCCAGATACCAGTGGTGGGCAAACATGGTGTCGTGGCGTATGCCGGCCACCGTAAACTCGCAGATGTCAATCCCCAATTCTTCGGCGGTCATATCCACTGCACGGTTCATGTTGTCTTGCGAGAGGTGCTCGCCTGCCAGGCTGAGGAACTGCTTGGTGCGTCCGGTAACGGCCATGTCGCAATGCTTCACGTCCGAGAAACACACCGTGTCGCCTATGAGGTATCGCCATGCGCCGGCACAAGTGGACAGCAGTATGGCGTAGTTGCGCCCCGCCTCCACCTCCGACAAGGTCAGCGTCTGACAGTCGGGGCGCAGGTTGCCCTCGTCGTCGAAATTTTTCTCGTCAAAGGGCACAAACTCAAAATACACCCCATTATCCACAAGCAGCTGCATCTGCCTGCGCTTCAAGTCTACCTGATAGGCTATATACCCCTCCGAAGCCAGGTAGCTCTCCACATAAAGAACCTCTTTGCCAAACAGTCGCTCGAAACTCTTCTCATATGGCGCGAAGGCCACCCCGCTGTGTACGTACACCATCAGGTTGGGCCACATCTCGTGGATGTTGTTCAGCTTGTATTCTTTCACTATGCGCTCCAGCAGTATCTGCACCCATGCCGGCACCCCTACCAGCACTCCGATGTCCCACGTGGGTGCTGCCTTCACCATCAGGTCCAGCTTCTCGTTCCAGTCCTTCAACTGCGAAATCTCCTGCCCTGGCTTGTAGAAGAACTCAAACCACTTGGGTATCCTGCCGGCCGAAATGCCCGAGAGGTCGCCGGCGTAGTATTTCCCTTCAGGGAAGTACTGCAGGTCGGTGCTGCCCGCAATGCACAGCACCCCCGAGTCGTAGAACCTTGCGGGGAAGTCGTATTGCGACGTGGAGAAAAACTGCCTCGTGCCGGCGCGTGTGATGCTGTTGAGCATCGCCCGCGTGATGGGTACAAACTTGCTCGATGCCTCCGAGGTGCCCGAGCTCAACGCAAACAGCCTTATCTTACCGGGCCATGCCACATTGCGCTCGCCCTTCAAGTTGCGGTACCACCATTCGCGGTGCATCTTGTTGTAGTCGAACACCGGCACCCGCTTGCGAAAGGCGTCTGTAATGTTGCGCTCGCGCAATATCTCGCTAAAACCGTACTGTTGGCCAAATTCTGTAAACTGAGCCCTCCTCAGCAGCTTGCGCAATTCGCGCCGCTGTGCGCGTATGGGGTTGGTAAACTTCTGTTTAGCCTCGGTGGGAATGTTGCTAATCTCCGCTACCGATTTAACCATGGCTCCAACAATAGGTATCTGCATATCGATTAGAATGAATCAGTTCTTAAGTGTGTTGATTACTGTTAGTTTATTAGTTTTTTTTAGGGTAAGGTAACAGGGGGAGTAGATGAGGGGGTAGAGTAGGGTGGACGTTCCACTTTTGTAGTATTAAAAGGTTCTCAAATGGCAATTAAGTTTCAATATATCAATCTCCCGCATAGCTTGTGGCACAGCGAAATCATTTGCAAAGTTACATAAAAAAACTCGAATTGCACGCCCCCAATTAAAAAAACCTTTTTCTCACGGGGCGCATCCATTGTCTCCACCTCACGGCATTCCTCAGCTCAAGTGTGCACCACCTACAGCCGCCTAGCCGCTATGGCAGTTCCGCCCTGCCTACGCTATTTATACTATATTTATTCTATATATATACTTTAATTATACTTTTATACATAGTATAACTGAAGTATAACTAAAGTATATATATAGTATAAATAGCGAAGTGGCAACGAAACTATTGCGCTTTTTTAGTGATTTCTAGTGGCTTGTGTGTCTCCGATGGTGTGGGTCTGCGGCTTTATTTCTTCAGTTGCAGGCCGTCTTTGAAGGCTTCGCCAACCCGTTTGGCCACCAGGTAGTAGCCATGGGTGTAGGGGTCGAAGGTGATGGCTTGGAGGGCGTCGATGTCCACCTTGCCGTCTTTCATCTTGTCGGTCTCGACTGAGGTCTGCAGCACGCGTCCTATAACGCCTATGCCGGTGTCGTCGCTCTGATATTCGATAAATTCGCATTCGAGGGCGATGGGCAGTTCGTTGATGATGGGGGCGTCGACGAGGGTCGAACGGGTGGCGGTGAGGCCGCTGTTGGCAAACTTGTTCTTCTCGGTCTTGCCTGATACGACGCCGAAGTAGTCGGCCTCTACCACGTGTGCGGCGTCGGCAATGTGGACCACAAAGCCCTTGCTGCGTTTGATATTCTCCACTGTGCGGTGGGTTTCGGTGAGGTTGAGTGCAACGCGCTCACGGTCGAGCATGGTGCCCCAGGCGGCGTTCATCACGTCGATGGTGCCGTCCTCGTTGTATGTGGCTACCAGTAGTACAGGCATCGGGAAGATGGCCTCAGAGGTTTTGATGGGTTGTTTCATTATTATGGGTTTTTATTAGTTTTGTTTAGCTAACGTTGTTTGTGTGTTTTTTATTGTGCTAGTGGTTGTGATTTCTTTGACGGTGGTGGAGGTGGGTGGTTGGGTGAGGTTTGCGGAGGTGTCAGCAGCATATTCTAGAGTCGCGGAGGCTCTGGTGGGTGATTTGTTCGTGGTAGAAGTAGTTGACCACCACGGGCGGTTGGCCGTGAGGTGAGCGGATGCTGTCGTCGTTGCGGACATATTGCAGGCCTTGTTGGGCACAGAAGTGGCGCAGGTCGGCATCGAGTTCGCTCCAGTAGGTGCGGTCTTTGCGGCCGTAGATGTCGCGGTAGAGGTTGTCGAGTGTGGGGTGGTGCTGGTGCACCCAGTCGAGGATGCGGCCGCGGTAGTCGCCCCGCAGGTTGAGGTTCTCGAGCCACACTAGGTTGCAGATGCCTTTTGCCCGCTGGATGATGGCTTCTACATCGGTGATGCCGGGGAAGATGGGGGAGATGAAGCAGGTGGTCTGCACGCCGGCCTCGTAGAACTGGCGCATGGCCTCCAGACGCCGTTCGATGCTCACGCCACGGTCCATGGCACTGCGGAACTCTTCGTCGAGGGTGTTGATGCTCCACGATACGCGGGCATTGGGGAAGGTTTTTATGAGGTCGAGGTCGCGCAGCACTAGGTCGCTCTTGGTGGCAATGCTGATGCTGATGCCGCTGCCTTGCAACTGCTCCAGTAGGGTGCGTGTGCGGCGGTATTTTGCCTCGCAGGGCTGGTAGCAGTCGGTCACTGAGCCGAGGAAGGCCTCTTTGCCTGCATATTTCTGGGGATTCTTGATGTCGGGCCAATGCTTCACGTCTACGAATGAGCCCCATGGCTCGGGGTGGTTGGTGAAGCGTTTCATGAACGAGGCGTAGCAGTATTGGCAGGCGTGGGCGCAACCAACATAGGTGTTCACCGAGAAGTCGGCCACCGGCAGGTTGCTCTTGGTCATCACGCTCTTGGTGTCAATCTCTTTGATGGTCATTGTGTGGGGTCTATTTTGAGTCTTCCACTAGGCGGAGCCCCAGCTGGTAGGCTTTTTCGAGGTCGGATTGAAACTGGGTTTGGTGCACCTGTGCCTTGTGGGCCGGGTCGAAGCGGTCGGCGTCGTAGCGGCTGTAGTCGTTGAATTGGAGGGTGTCGAAGGAGTATAGCACTTCGCTGGGGCCGAACATGCCGAGCTGCTGGGCAGAGGTGTCCATCAGGTAGGGATAGTTGATTTGGCGATAGACCTCTTCGTTAGGACAGTTCATGGTGATGATAGTGGCGGAGCGTTTGGGGTTGAGGATGACAGGCTTAGAGTAGTCGGAATAGTTGACTGCCGGGAATATGAGCCGTTCCATAAAGGCACGTAGCCCTGCCGTGGGGTAGCCGCAGTAGACGGGTGTGCCACAGACTAGGATGTCGGCCTCAACGGCACGTTGAAGAATGGGTTTCAGGTCGTCAGGGAAAGAGCAGACGCCTTTGTTGCCGCCACGTATTTTGCAGGCGAAACAGCTCATGCAGCCTTTGTAGTTGAGGCTGCGGTCGTAGAGGTTGACCATCTCGGTCTCGGCACCCGCCTTGCGGGCACCCTCCATGGCGCGCCCGAGAAGCTGAGCCGTGTTGCCCTTTGTGCGGGGGCTACCGTTGATAAATAGAGCTTTCATGAGTATGTTATAAAAGTCATTGTTTTTTGTTTTGCATGAATAGCCAGTCGCGGACTGCGGCCAGCCGGTAGCCGTAGTCGAAAGAGGCCATGTGCTCCATTTCGCGGCCGTTATCGGGCAATACGCTGCCTGCCTCCCATTTGATGAAATTGGCGTTGCCGCCGCGGGCTATGAGCTCTGCGGCCAGCCGCTCTTGTTCCTCCTGGGGCAGTTTGGCACTCCACGAGGCGGAGTCGACATGTGCGTTGGCGTTCTTCAGCACTTGGGCCAGCCCCTGCATACCGCCGTAGGCCTTTTTGTCGCCACCTGACACGATGTAGAAGAAGTGCTTGTCGGCAAAATGGCGCATCTTGGAGGTGTCCCACTGGCTGCTAACAAAGAGCGAGGCGGCGAAGAGGTCGGGGTGGGCTATGTTGAAGTAGAACGACATCATGCCGCCCATCGACTGGCCGGTGGTGTAGAGGCGGTTGGTGTCGACGGCATATTGTTGGCATACGTGCTGCAGCAGGCGTATGGTCATCTCAACCTCGTCGGTGGTGCTCCAGTCGTCCTGCACAGCCCAGTCGGTGTATTGTGGCACCAGCACGAAGGAGGGGTGTAGACGTTGGTCGCGGTCGGAGGCGAACTCCAGTGCGCCGTAGCCTTGTGTGAGTGGGACGGTCACCTCTTTGCCCACAGTGCTGGCATCGGCCATGAAGAGCACCAGCGGCAGTGGCTCGCCACTACTGTAACCTTCAGGCACCAGAAGGTTGTATTCCATGGTCTTGCCCGTAAGGGCATCGTTGAACGTGAACTGTTGGAACTTGCCCAAAGTTTCGTTTTTGAGGGATACAAAAGTGCTGTCGGCATCTTTGTCGATACCCATACCTCCCTGATGCGGGCCGTGAGGGTTTTGTTGCTTAGGGGTGCATGCCACGAGGCACAGGAGTGCCACAGACATAAGGGTGCGCATTTTTTTCATTGTACTTTTTTTATTTGCAATACATAATATGCTGGCTAAAGTTTGACAGGTGGTTGACTTCACACTCACACACCGCCACCTCACTGTTTCTCTTGTTGCACTTTGTTGAGTGGCAAGTGGTTATTTGTTTGTGTATCATTTGTTTTACGACAATTAGACGGAGAGCAGATGGGCAACAAACAGATATCGGATGGATGACGGACAAAGTGATTACGGAATATCATTTTTTTATCTTACTTGTCAAATCTTTAGTGGGTTGCAATCAGCTTTTGGTTTCATTTATGCATCATATTAACGCCGCCCTGTCGTTATTATTGTGCGGCAGGGTGGCGTAGGGGATGAATAGGCGAGGTATGCTATAGATTGCTGCGGAAGAATTGTTCCAGCTTGTCGTAGGGGATGACGCCTGCTTGGTCGTCGTAGAGGTCGACATGTGTGGCACCGGGGATGATCATGATTTCTTTGTTGCCGACGGTCATGCTCTGGCCGTTGCATTGTTTGCCGGTCATGCGTTCGAAGGCGTATTCAGAGAAGTAGCGGCTGTGGGCTTTCTCGCCATGGATGAGGAGCACGGGGTTTTCGATTTCTTGTGCCCAGCAGAGGAGCGGCTGGTTGAGGAATGACTGGCAGCCGATGACGGTCCAGCCGTCGTTGCTGTTGCCACTGCGGGCATGGTAGCCACGCGGGGTCTTGTAGTAGGCGTGGTAGTCTTTGACAAACCAAGGAGCCTCGTCGGGTAGCGGGTCGACGACTCCGCCTGCCATGGCGTAGGTGCCGTTGCGGAAGTCTTCGGTGCGTTGCTGGGCCAAGGCTTTGCGTTTTTCCATGCGTTGGGCGGGGGTGTTCTCGCTGGCGAAGTAGCCTTCGACGTTCACTTTGCTCATATCGTACATGGTGCTGGCGACGGTGGCTTTGATGCGTGGGTCGAGGGCTGCGGCGTTGACGGCCATGCCGCCGAAACCGCAGATGCCGATGATGCCTATGTGGTCAGGGTCGACATTGGGCTGCACGCTCAGGAAGTCGACGGCGGCCAGGAAGTCCTCGGTGTTGATGTCGGGGCTGGCCATGCGGCGGGGTTCTCCAGCGCTTTCACCGGTGAAAGAGGGGTCGAAGGCAAGGGCGACGAAGCCTCGTTCGGCCATGTGCTGGGCGTAGAGGCCGCTGCTCTGCTCCTTGACGGCACCAAAGGGGCCGGAAACGGCGATGGCGGCCAGACGGCCTTCGGCGTTCTTGGGGGTGTAGAGGTCGGCCGCAAGGGTGATGCCGTAGCGGTTTTTGAAGGTTACTTTGCGGTGGTCGACTTTGTCGCTTTTGGGGAACACTTTGTCCCACTCTTGTGTCAGTACAAGTTCTTGTTTCATATTGTTCTCTTCATTTTTTTGGTTTGCATTGTTGCATCCCACTATGGCTAGTGTGGCCAATAGAATGCTGGTAGCCAGTTGTTTTATGTGCTTCATGGATTGTGTGTGTTTGGGTTTGTATTCGATTGCAAAATTACATCTTTTTTCTTGCACAGGGATTGTTACTTACCAATTGGTGAGTGATTGTCGTTGCCGAAGAGTGCTGTGCGGTAGCTTTCTCCCCATTCTTGCATGGCAAAGATGACGTTGAACAGCCGCAGGCCCTGTGTGGTGATGCGGTACTCGGCACGGTTGGTGTAGCCGTAGCGGTCGGTGCGCTCAATGAGTTGCAGTTCGGTCAGTTGGCGAAGACCTGCTGCCAGCATTTTCTCCGAGATGTCGTAGAGAAAGTTTTTCAGTTCGGAGAAGCGGCAGTGTCCGCGTGCTACGCCGGTGAGGATTTCCACTTTCCAGCGCGACCCGATAATGTCGATTACATCATGAATGGGCACAATGCCTGTGGATAGTTCCTTTTCGTCCATCTTTTGGATACGGTTCAGTAGTTGCAGGTCGTCGGGCAGCGGTTCTTGTTTCATTTTGGTTGTGGGTTATTGTGGGGAGAAGTGTATTTGTACATTTCTGTTGCCGAGGGTCTCTTTCAGGCTGTCGGTGACTGTGATGTGTCCGATGGGAGAATAGCTGTAGGAGGTAGAGAATGTCTCGTAGAAGAGTACTAGGCAGTTGTTGCCATAGAGCATCAGGTCGCCGGCATGGATGGTGTCGGGGCTGGTGCGGTTGGTGGGCAGTGAGGTGTCTAGGTAGTGGTACTTCTCGTTCCCGTTTAGTTCGGTCATAGTGTATGTTGCAGGCAGCAGTTTGAGGAATGCCTCGGCGGTGTTGTTCTGTTCTAATTCGACGGTGAATGTTTTGCCGCCGATGGTGAGGACGATGTTGCCTAACTGGGACGAGGAGGGGGCGACGGGTTCGCTCTTGGTGCAGGCGGTGGCGGCAAGGAGCAGGGCTGCCATTATAAGGTGTGTCATACGTTGCATGGCTACAGCTTTTTGCCCATGTCGTAGGCTTGCTGATAGGAGGGCAGTTTGACAATGTCGCCTTTGTTGCCGGCACCGCCGCCGTATACTCGGCCGCAGACTTTCATGTTGTCGAAACAGTCGGCCCAGCCTTGCAGGGCATCCATGGCGCGGTCGAGCTGGGTGTGGTCCTCGTCGACAGCGGTGACCATGTAGTAGAGCTCTTTGTTGCTGAGGTGGCCGAAGAGGGGGTTCATGCGGTCGAGGAAGGTTTTCATTTGTGCGGTGACTGAGTAGTAGTAGACTGGCGTGCTGAAGACGATGACGTCGGCTGCGACTAGTTTGGGGATGAGGCTGTTGGCATCGTCGCGCTGCACACAGGCCATTTTGTCGGGCAGGCATCCCAAGCAGCCAAGGCAATAGTTTATTTTTAGGTTGCGTAGGTGGATGATCTCCACCGTGTTACCACTCTCGGTGGCTCCTTTGGCAAATTGGTCGGCTAGGAGGTCGCTGTTGCCACCAGGACGCGGACTGCCGCAGATGATAAGTACTTTCTTCATGTGTTATGTTTGCTATATGTTAATAATCATTGGTTTGATAGTTGCTTGGTGGTTATCGTCATTGTCATCGAATTGCTCTTTGAATAGATACCCGTTAAGTGTAGTTCTGCTTTTCTTTTTGAGTGAACAGGATGATTTTGACTTCGGCAGCTGATTGTATTTCGCTCTAGTGTAAAGTATGACTGATTTTTTTTCATATTGTGTTGGAAGTGTTGGTTTCTCCGCTTTCGCGATGCTCAGCTATCGAAAGTCCACATGTCTTTCTTCTCTCCGAGACGCTGAGTTGTAGGCATTCTAACTCCCCCACACTGCGTACCTTGTGTGGGGTTATTGAGGGTCAGCCTATTCGAGGCTGTTGAAAAATCAGTCTTATATTACATAAGAACTCTATATTTATAACGTCGCGATGGCATTATTATTGTGATGAATAGGGGAAAAAACTCGTTTGTAGATTCAACATCGGATATTAGCACCGCTTTTCCGGTTAGCCTATCTTGCGGTGGAGGATGCCTGTCTGCTTCTCCTGCTGCTGGGCGTGCTGCTCCTCTCCGCCGTGGCCGCCCTCGTCATCCAGAACCAACGCTACAACGCCCTCCTGGCAGCCTACCAAAAGGAGGTGAACAAGGACAAGACCCTCGGCGGCACCGTCGGCGGCCTGGTCGATACGTTAATCAAACTGTTTGTATGAAACACCTCGAAACCTCGCGCACCAATCAATTAGGGGAAGTAATCCTTGGCTCCATCACGATGGTGGAAACCTCATGGAACGCAGGAACCTTATCAGGCAAGGAGGCAAAAAGGCTGTCGGGTCTGTTGAAGAACAAATCTGACTACACTGGATATAGCGTAATACTCTACTCGAGTAGGGTGAGGCATTTAGCCAACCGTCACATGAATGAGCCAAGAAAGAAACAGAGGAATGTCCGATTTGTCGACTTCTTCAAGCTGTACGAAATCGTGGCGCACTGTAATTCTGCTTTTGAGGAGAGTGACGGCCGGTTGAAGTTCAGAAAACTCTACCCCGACGGAGAATACCTCCTAATAGCGGAACCGATGAAATCTAAGAAGGAATTGGTGGCAGTGACTTTGTGGATTCTGCGGAGGTGACAGATGTAACGAGCCCCTATCTAACGTCCGAAACGACCTCCGGCTTATGAATGCCTGCTTTTTGACCAGGACCCACGAATAATTCTATTCTGCCCGTCCGAAAAGACGCTGCAAAATTACAAACTTTTTTTGACATGCAAAGAAAAATCTTACCACTACTCCTTTTTTCGCTCCTGGCACTCACCGGCTGCAGTTGCCAGCAACGCCTCGAGCGGCTGCAGCACCGCTGCCCGGATTGCTTCACGCAGACCACCGCGCATGTGCGCGACACCGTGCCCGTGCCCGCGAAGATCCTTTCGGGTTCCGTGCCGTGGGCGTGGCTCCCATCAGGCGACACCGTCCTGCTTCAGAACCGCGATATCACCCTGCAGCTGCTGCTGGAGGGCGACACGCTGCGGGCCGATGTGACGGTGCCGCCGGATACGCTCTATATCGATAGGGAGGTGGCTGTGCCCTGCCTCGAGTGTGGCACCCGCCTCAACCGCTTGCGCCTCGACGTGGCGGTGGCAGTCGCGCTCCTGGCACTCCTCTTTCTCTGGGGCCTGGCGCGCGAGGTGCGCCTGTTGAGGAAACACAATGATGTGTAAAATCTTTCGCTCATAAGCGTCTGGCCGATGGTTGTGAAACTGTCGGCCATCTTTTTTTTAACTTGTGGTGCTAGAACTTCAGCACGTCGTATTTCAGGATCGCGTGGGCGTTGCTCCTGTGGGTGTACCGCTCCGTCATCTCCAGGCTGCTGTGGTCGGCTAGTTCGGTGTAATGGACAAAATAAATGGTTTACCATTCATTGGGTAATGCCTTTTTATACCTAAAAAAACATAATCAAATAATTGCACTTTGTTTGTTTGGTTCATTCACTTTGTTGTTAAGTCTACAAAACCTTTGATGTAGTATAACTAACTACTTTAATGTTTGTTATGGAGATTTGACCATTTTCCCCCCCCCATTACGTCTTATTCTCCCCTTTATTTGCACCGTCAAACTAATCAACACTTTATACCAAAAGTGATACGTTTGTGACTTGAATTTAGGATCCCGCAGAATCATTATTTTTGGGTATTGCCGGAGCGAAAGGTATGGGGTACTTTTGCAACGGAATTCAAGACTGCTACAATAACGATAAAACTCTGATTATGGGAATACTTGGCAAATTTTTTAGCAACACCCGCAAGCCGGAAGGCTTCTTCGGGCGTATGATGGTGAACGGTATGAACGGCGGTGGCCACGCACGTATGGCGCTGTGGGGGCTGTCGCACATCACTATTAGTGAGGATGCCCGCGTGCTCGACGTGGGCTGTGGTGGCGGCGCCAACATTGCGCGGCTGCTGCAGCGCGTGCCACAAGGCAGGGTGCAAGGTATCGACTATTCGCCCGTCAGCGTGGCCAAGAGTCGCCAGGTGAATGCCCGTGCCATCGCTGCCGGCCGCTGCGAGGTGCGCGAGGGCAGCGCCGCCGCGCTGCCATACGGCGACACAGAGTTCGACCTCGTCACCGCCTTCGAGACGGTTTACTTCTGGCCCTGCATCGAGGACTGCTTCCGTGGCGTGCGTCGAGTGCTGAAGGAAGGCGGACGATTCCTTGTCGTCAACGAGGACGACGGCCTGACGGGCAACAACGCGAAGTGGGAGAAAATAATCGACGGCATGCACACCTACACCCCCGACGAGCTCCGCACCCACCTCGCCGCCGCCGGCTTCCGCGACATCGCCGTCCACCTCGACGACCACTGCCACTGGCTCTGCGTCGAGGCAACGAAATAAAATTGTGGATAACAGCTAGTATCTCAGGTAAATTGTCTCGCATCAGAAGAAAAAGTACGGCACTGCAAGGGCGGTGACCGTTTTGACTTCAAGATGTAGATTGGTAGTTGGCAGTAAGTCTTGAAACTGAAACCTCGTAATGAAAAGATACACTCCCCTCAGAATGATACGCTCCGGACGCTACAAGTCCTGCTTCTATGGGCTGAAGCCGGAGGTGCGGGCCGACGTACTGCGACGGATGGAGACGCTGGTAGCGGAAAACCACGAGTGGTGCGACCGCGGCAACTACGGCCACCTCTGCAACATTCTGTCCACGCTGGCCATCGACCAGGCACTGGCGGCTCGCGGACAGAGTGCCGACGAGCGGCTGGCGTTTCTCTCGGAGAATATGTGGGCCGCCCTCAACCCGAAGCCGATGAATCGACTGGCGCGGCTGCCATTCTTTATGCCGCTGATGAAGGCGGTGGTGCCGCTGGGCTTCAGCAAGAAGAGCGGCAAAGGCTGGCGCTATGTGTGGCACAAGGACACCGACGGCCCGGACGAGTTCCGCTTCGAGTGTACCGAGTGCCTCTACCAGTACATCTTCAGTCACTACGGCGTCCTCGACCGCTTCGGCCCGATGTTCTGCCACTCCGACATTGTCAACTACGGCTCGCTGCCACACACAGACTTCATCCGTACGCAGACCCTTTGCCAGGGTGGCGAACTATGCGATTTCTGTTTCATCCGCCACCGCAGAAGCGAGGTGTTGCAACGAACCACGAGTATTTAGGGCTGCTTAAGACCTTTGAACTCGAAGTCGGCCCGCTAAGCGGCGGTGCAGGCAAAAGTGGACAGGTGTTTTTTGCCCTATCACGCTGTTCTGCTACAAGGGACAATATCCTGTTAAAGCCGACATTGCGAGAAATTCATCGAACTACCGACTTCTTAGAAAACACGGTCGCCGTTGCGGACGGGCTGTGTGGGTCGTAGTAGCACGACGCCCTGCACGGAATCGGTGCCGAGGATGCGCACCTCGCTCTTCACCGAGCCGATGTGCATCGGCTGCAGGTTGACGCAACAGGCCACCTGTGTGCCGATGAGTTCTTCGGGTGTGTAGAGCGTGGTGATTTGTGCCGACGACTTCTTCAGCCCTATCTCGAGGCCGAAGTCGATGGTGACGGCGTAGGCAGGATGCCGCGCTTTGCGGTTCTCCGTCACGGCCACCACGGTGCCGACGCGGACGTCCACTTTGTCGAAATCTGTTGTGTCTATCATAGTCTGTGTTCTTTTTATTTGAAGTCGGTTGAACCTGAGGGAAATGTCGTTTTTTTTATCAGTGTGTTCACCCAGCGTCTGCCTAGCAGCCGTATCACCGTACCGCCATCCAGTCTTTCAAAAAATCCGAGGTTTCCATAGGTGTTGAAATGCAATTAATAACGCCGCCCTGCGGAAAATATTGTCTACAGGGTGGCGTTTTGCCATTTGTGAAATACTCCCTTTGTTTAGACCACTTTATGTCTGATATGGCGGAATCAGTTCATATTTCTTCCCGGGTTTGATTACCTTACCCATATAGGAGGCGTTATTGTAAGCTTCCGTGTGGAGTTTGTCAAGGTCCCATTTATACTAAACATATATTTGATTATGTATCAGGAGGACATTGCCTTTAACGCACGCTATAGCTTCTTCTCCATAATCCATAGTAATTATCTGTTTGTAGTTTTTGTCCATGTCATTTTGATGTGGGGAATGCCGTCGAGAATGAAGGTGTCGGACGACTGCTTGAATCCTACACCCTCGTAGAAGCCTCTGGCATATTCCTGAGCCTCTATATCGATGTGTGTTGCACTGAAATGCTCAACGGCTGCATTGATGGCATGAAGCATGATTTGCTTGCCATAGCCCTTGCCTTGTTCGGTTGTGATGACTCGGCCTATGGAAATCTCCTTCATGTGGGTTCCTGCAGGGCATACACGAGCCAGGGCGACAACCTTCGCCGTCAGCTCGCTCTTCTGCGTCCGCTTGTAGGCCTCGTCGAATGCCTTGAATAGCCTATCGTACTCGTCCCTCATCCTCACGAAGCGGTCCAACCCGCACCCGCCGCCGCGATGCGTTTCTCAAACGCCTCCACGGCACTGAAAAATAGGCCATTGGGAACACGCTCAATGCCTTGTCCGAAAATTTGATTGCATCCATAATTCAATATTTTTTGGTTTGAAAAATCTCTTTTCACCGTGTTTCAATTTTGAAAGGCTCCGAAAACACTCTTTTCAGCCGTTTTAATTTTCATTTGGCCCTTGCGACACTCTTTTTACCCATTTTCAAAATCATTTGGCCTTTGCAACACTCTTTTCACCGCCTTTTGATTTCAAAACACCCTCGCGACACTCTTTTTGCCCACTTTCAAAATCATTTGGGGCTGACGAGAGTCTTTTCAGCCGTTTTCAAAACCGGTCGGGGTTAGCACTGGGATGTTTTATTTCTTCTTCAATATCTCATGTATCCATTTGTCAAAGTCCGCTCCCGCAGGATATGTGGCTATTGTCTTGTGGTCTGCTCCGATAAGGATGGCACGATTGAAGTCTATAGAGAGCACCCGAGTCAGCCCTTTGGCATAGTAGACGTTGTCGGCAAGGCACAGCGAGTCGGTCAGTGCTAGAATCAGTTCGGCATTGTTGCTATTTGGGAATACCATGACGATGTTCTGTATCTGTGGGGCGTATGCGTCGGGGACAAGGAAATAGTCTTTGCCCATGCCGAAATAGGCGTAGTGGAGTAGAGTTGTGCCTTGCATCTGTCGCAGTGTCACGGTGTCTCCTGTGCGGACATTGACCAGAGGGAAGTCCAGCACCGTGTCGTTGGTTTCTGTATTGGTAGTGCTAACTCGGCTTTGGATGTAAGAGTTTCCCGAAAAGCGGTCGTATTTTGCATAGCAGGGAGCATCAAGGTTGAAGATGGAATCAAGCATAGCCTGCCGATTGTCGAAGCGCACATCACGGATTTCGTACCGGTAGCCACTGCCGTGTTCTATGTCGTCGGCAGCTACAAACATTTCTTTTTGGGGGTCGTAAAAGAGTGTCAGAGGGTCATCCCGCATCTCGCAGTGGTCGGCGTAACAATGTTTCTGTGTTACTGTGGCTTTTATGCGAAGGCTACCGTCTGCCATCAGCTTGTAGTGCGACGACTTTTCCGGTAGTGTCACCATACACCATTCGCTGTAGGTCGGGTAGTACATAGAGAAATAGTCGATGCCATACTGCAGGGTATTGCACGTCAGTTCATCGTAGAACCGGCTCTCTGTGCTGCCATCGGACAGATTGCGATAGAATGCCACGTCGAAGTCGCGGGAGCATACATATTTCACCCATTGCGGAGTGAGCAGGTTGCATTCGCCATCGGAGCAGATGTTGGCAATTACCTGCGTCGAGTCGTCGACGTTGTGTATCACGATGTCGTACCCAATGTCGCTCAGTTCCTTATTTTTGCCTTCTATCCAATATTTGTCAACATGAAACGAAATCCATTCGTGGCGCATAAACTTGTCCACTGAGACATCGGCGGCGGTATATTTGCTTTGTGTGCAAGCGGAGAACATTCCGACGGCGCACACCATCGCACCGAGTAAAAATACTTTCTTCATATTGATTGAAATTTTGATATTACAAAACCATCCCGCCCCGCCGCAACATTGTGGCAGAGAGAGGCAATTGAATTAAAAACAAAGAGGAAAGGCTCCCGACGATTACCTGTGTAATTCGTGGGTGGGGTGACTATCAGCGAGTTATGAGCATTGCAAATCATATACCGTTTTTCATACGCCATATATAACGTCAACTCCCCGAAAATATTGTGCCAGCTGGGAACAAATCATACGACATAAAAAGCCATCCGCCAGGGAGGTGTGGCTCCTAAGGCGGATGGCTTTGCTGCTACGAAAGGACATTGCGACTACCTTAGGGTTTCACTCCTTCCCGTAGATGGAGACCAACGTGTACTGGCGGCTGCCGAGGCCAAAAGGAGTGCGAAGGCTACGGTGAGGATATTTCTGAATTTCATATTGTCCTTTTTGTAGTTATTGCAAGGTGTTGTACTGCTCGTCGGTGACGGGTTCGAGCCATTCGTTGCTGTTGCCGGGCTTGGCGTTGGCGTGGTAGGTGAGGTGCTGCATCCAGCTGTCTTTGGCGGCACCGTGCCAGTGTTTCACGCCTTCGGGAACGGCGACGGTGACACCAGGCTTCAGCTCCACGGCGGGTTTGCCCCACTCCTGATACCAGCCGCGACCGCTCACGCATATCAGCACCTGCACGGCGCCGTGGTGGACGTGCCAGTTGTTGCGGCAGCCAGGCTCAAAACTGACGTTGCAGAGGCCGCTCACCGAGTCGAGCAAGGCCAGGTAGCTCTGCCCGGTGAAATACTTGGCGTAGGCATCGTTGGGTTCGCCCAAGGGCCACGAGGAGGTGGATACGGCGGGCATCGGCTGTCCGCTCACGGCGGCGATGGCGGCCTCGCACCGCAGCGCCTCTGCCTCCATACCGTGCGAACGCAACGAGGCGACAATACCGTTCAGCTGCTCCTCCGTCACACCCATATTCAGGGCGCCACGCACGTGGGCCTGCAGCTGCGGCATCACGCCTTCCAAGCCGCTCAGCGCGCTGACGGTGACAAGCTCGCGGTCGGCATGGGTGAGCAGGTCGCGTGCAAAGATGTCGCCAAAGAGATGCGCCTTGAGGTAGTAGTCCTCGGCGGGACAGAAGTCGTAGTTGAACGGTTGCCCGCTGAGCTTCGTCTGCACCTCGGTACCCTGTTTGAGGGCATCGTAGCCGCCGGGCAGCGGCGACGATTCGGCACCCATCTCCACATCGCCGCGCTGCTCCATCACTTTCTTGAGAGTCCCCAGTGCGTTGAGCGAACGCGGGAATCCCGTGTAGGCATAGAGCTGCGAGAGGGCCTCCTTCATCTGGTTGGCGGTGAGGCCTGCATCGAAGCCCTCACCGATGGCGATGGCTAGCGACGACTGGTCGCCCCGTGCCTCATGACAGGCGATAACCGTCATCGCGGCCGCTTGCTTTTCATTGAAACTTAAAACATTCATATCCTTGTCTGTGTTCTTTTTCGTGCCGCATCCAGCCAACAGCATCAGCCCTGCGACCACAATCAAATAAATGCGTTTGTTCATATTTCTTTTATTATTTTCTTTCCCATTGTTTCATTCCCGCCAGCGGGGTGGTGTCGATAAGTTTCAGCGACTTCACCATCCGGGCGGTGCCCTCCTTGTATTTCTTGAAGTGAGCCGTCTGGATGTGGCTCTGGTAGGCGTCGCGGTCGGCGTAGATTTCCAAAATATAGATTTTGCAAGGGTTGTTCTTGCTTTGCATCGAGAATAGGGTCAGCACGCCAGGTTCGACGCGTGTGGAGGTCTCGCCGACTTCTTTGGCAAAGGCCATATAGTCGTCGAGCATCGTCGGTTCGACTTCGATTTCGGCCAGGCGGACAATCCGTTCGCCCTGTTGCCGCAGGGGGACGGCTTCGCCGAACAGGCGTCGGGCGTTGTCGGTAAACACCTCCTGTGGGTCGACCCCGTGATGTGCGAGGCGTTCGGCCAGCGCTTCCTTGCCATCAACCAGCACCTGCTCGGCCACGTAGGGATAGTCGCTGCCATAGAGGATATGGTCGGGCGTGGTGATGGTCAGCAACGCGTTGAGGACATCGTCGGTGGGAGCTCCCGCAAGGTCGTAATAGAGGTGCGCAAGGTTGGCATCCACGTCAACGGGCTGCATGATGCCCTGCTTCACCATTACCGGCAGCAACGAGCGGAAGCGCGGCAGGGCGTTGGGCAGAAACGAGCCGCAATGGGGCACCACCACCTTCAGGTGCGGGTAGCGCACCAGCACGTTGTGGGCAATCATATTGAGCACCGCCCGCGAGGTTTCGGCGAGGTATTCGTAGCTTGCCAGCGGCACATCGGCAATCAGCTGTGCGTTGACTGCTGAGGGCTTGTGGGGATGCAGAATGATGACAGTATTGCTCTGGTCGAGGTAAGCCATCAGTGTGTCGAGGGCTGGGTCGCCGAGGTATTGTCCGTAGGCGTTGGTGGCCAGCTTCACGCCGTCGGCCCCCAACACCTTAAGCGCATAGCGTGCCTCCTCGATGGCGGCTTTCACGTCGGGCAAGGGCAGCGCGGCACAGAAGAGGAAACGCCCTTGATAGCGTGCCTTGAACGTGGCGCACTCCTCGTTGTATCTGCGGCATACCGCTGCCGCAGCTTTCGCGTCGCCGAAGTAGGGTTGCGGTGCAGGCATAGTGAGCACGGCGGTCGTGATGCCTGCCTTGTCCATAAAGGCGATGTGACGCTCCACATCCCAACCGGGGATGGGAAACCCCTCGTCCATCTCGGCACCGTTGGCCTTGATAAATTCGAGGTAGCCCTGCGTGACGGCGTGGCTATGGAGGTCGATTTGTGCTATGCAAGTAATTGATAAAGAAGCCATAATGGCTATGCTAATCAGTCTTTTTAACATCTGCAGATATTATGCTATTTGTCGATGGAGACCAGCTTGTACTGGCGGCTGCCGAGGCCTATCTTCTCGGCGTGTTCCACGGTATGGATGCCGTGACGGTTCTCGATACGCTCTTTCATCGATGCAACGTCGTTGTCGGTCGTCTGCTCCTGACCGAGGACGAGGTCTATGCAGGCCTGGTCGAGGGCCACAGGGTCGGTGCTGGCGAGGATGCCGATGTCCTTGAGTGCCACAGGGGTAGGATTGCCGTTGCAGTCACAGTCGATGCTCATATTGTTCATTACGGCGATGTAGAGCACCTTGCCCTTGAAGTAGTCGTGTACCGCAGCGGCGGCGGTGGCCATGCATTCAAGGAACTTGTCCTGGTTCTCCTGCTGGATGAAGTCCCACATGTGTGTGTAGTCTTCGCACTGGCCGTTGGTGTGGATGTATGTCTTGCCGTTGCGCGAGGCCACGCCGATGCTGGCGTTCTTCAGCACGCCGCCGAAGCCGCCCATTTGGTGGCCCTTGAAGTGGGCGAGGTTGATCATGAAGTCGTAATTCTGCAGGTTTTTGCCCACAATGTTGTAGCGCATATAGGTAGTGTCGCGCACGGGTATTTTAATCTCTCCGTCGGCATCCATGATGTCTACGCCGCCAATGGTGTTGAAGCCGTGTTCCTCGATTACCTTCAGGTGGTCCTTGGTGTTCATGCGCTTACCGGCATAGGCGGTGTTGCACTCCACAAGCTTGCCATTCACCAGCTGCACCAGCGGACCTATGAGGTCGGCTTTCAGATGGTTGTTGTTGCCCGCCTCGCCGGTGGAGATTTTCACAGCCACACGGCCTTCGGCCTTAACGCCAAGGGCCTTATAGATATTAATCAGCGCCTCGGGGCTTATTTCCTTGGTCATGTACACCACCGAGCCCTGGGGCTCGGGAGCGGGTTCGGGTGTTTCTTGTTTCTGTTTGCAGCCGAGCAGCAGCAACGCTGCAGTGGCAAATAATGCGATTCTTTTCATTGTATTCCGTTTTATAATAATTATTTATCTATTTTATACCAAGCCTCTCCAACCCATAAACATTTTGGTCACCTCGCCGTCGTGGTGGTCGAAGAAGAGGCTCTGTCTGGTGTCGAGGGCTTCGATGCGAGCCATCTCGTCGGCTGTGAGTTCGAAATCGAAGATATTGATATTTTCGACCATACGTTCCTTGTGGGTCGACTTGGGGATGATGACCACCCCGCGTTGCAGCAGGAAGCGGAGAGCCGTCTGCGCCACACTCTTGCCGTGAGCTTTGCCGATTTCCGAAAGCACCTCGTTGGTGAAGAATCCGTTGCGTCCCTCGGCCAAGGGGCCCCACGACATAATCTGGCACCCCAGCTCCTCCATATACTTCTGCGGCTGTTGCTGCTGGCAGAAGACGTGGGTTTCCACCTGGTTCACCATCGGCTTGACCGCCACATTCGACGCCAGGTCGATGAGGTGGTCGGGATAGAAGTTGCTCACGCCTATGGCGCGCAGCTTGCCATCGCGGTAGGCATCCTCTAGCGCGCGGTAGGCACCATAACGGTCGCAGAAAGGCTGGTGGAGCAGCATCAGGTCGATATAGTCCGTCTGAAACTTGCGAAGGCTTTCGTCGATGGAGGCCTTGGCCCGCTCGTAGCCATAGTTCGAGATCCAGATTTTCGACACAATGAACACCTCGTTGCGGGCTATTCCGCTTTTCTTCACAGCACTCCCCACGCCCTCCTCGTTGGCGTAGGCTTGCGCCGTGTCGACCATACGGTAGCCGACGCTCAGTGCATCGCTCACGCAGCGTTCGGCCTCGCCGGGTGTCACCTGGTAAACGCCATACCCCATCTGGGGCATCTCCACTCCGTTCGATAATTTGATGTACTCCATAATTCTCTTGGTGTTGTATTTGTTTATAAATCAATACTTCTTATCAATGTAACCCTTTTGTATTCCGACTGCAAAGATACGAACATTCCGCCATACGGCAGTTTCACATTTTACGCCAAAACGTTCACATATTTCCGCCATATACAGAAAGGGCGACCCCGCCATTCGGTGGAGCCGCCCACATAGATTATTCGGGCTTCGTTCCATTTTTTCATTTGGCTCTTGCGAGAGTCTTTTTGGGCTTTTCTAAAAACATTCTTTTTACTGATTTTCATTTTTAAACTCTTCCAGTTTCCTTTCATCGTCTGACATATCAACAGTCTTTGATTTACCTTTGACCATAGTTTCTCGGATGAAAATAATCTGGCCTCGTTTATTTTTGTAGAAATCCGAGGAGAGACATTTGAAGTACCCTCTCCGCATATGTGGGCGTTTTGCTCCTTTATGCACATCTTCCATTACCTTCTCAGAGATGCCAAGTCTTACATTTCTTCCTTTGGTTTGATATGTGGTTTCATTGTTTGTCGAGGGAGCACCTTCATGAACACATTCGGGGAAGCATTCCATATAGGCCAGGAGATTGACTGCAAAACGAAAGTTGCGTTCTACTGCTTTACCCACTTCATCATTTCTGGACTTGGCTATGTTATATTCGCTTTCGTGTATCTGCCCAACGCCATCATCATCAATGAAAAAAAAGGTTCTTCCGAAAAATGCGTAGGTGACATACGAAGAAGGGGTTCATCAACGTTTTGGTAATGAACAAAAAAACATAAAAAGATGAACCCAAGTGATATGTACCATTTGATGGGCATCAGGGAGCAGGAGTGCACCTGTGCCAAGTACAGCGGATCTGTAGCCGTACTGTATGTAAGAACGAAGAAGAACGAGTTTTATTGTGCCAA